>NZ_AKWX02000020.1:645049-967574 GCF_000306115.2 Leptospira wolffii serovar Khorat str. Khorat-H2 | reverse complement strand
TTTCTTTGTGAGTGGGGATAGAGCTTACGCGATCGGAGGCACATTTGGGAGAAAAATTGCCGAAGCGGGTTCGTTTGTTCGAAAATTCGCAACTAACCCGACATTTAGAAATGGAGTGCTGGAAGGTATGTTGGATTTTACTGCCGGTTCGATCGATGCATTGTTGAACGGCAAGCCGATGCCTTATGTTACGTACCATCATGGAGGATATATGATTGGAAATTCATATATCACTGATCATAGACTTTTAGGTTATGGCAAAAAGCACATACCGTACGAATCAAATGGAATCGCACATGTGGGCCATGGGACTTCACTGGCCGTTAGGAAACATGAATCCGGCCATATTGATCAAGATTTAAATATGGGTTTAGCATCTCAGCATGGATACGCAAAAGAGATATCGAATGATTTAACTCATGGAACAATTAATTATAATTCTTCGGTGTATTGGTTTTACAAACTAATTGGGCCTGATGCAACTCGAAATTTAGCAGCAGCAAATGCTTGGGCCTACGGAGGAGAGGTTAACTATGATTCGGCTGTTCATAGTTTCAATATGGGTTTATACTTTAACAACGTAAGCAATTTTGATCCAATTTCCAATTGGAGTACCTTTATGGAGGCTATTAAACGCGATATATGGAGTGGTTTTCAATGAAAATAAGATGCATTAGTATGCTATTTCTATTACTAACAATCAATTGTGATGGTCATAGCCCGGATGGTTGTGATGCATGTCCTTTCTTGCTACTGCCTCAATGGAATGCAAAATTCCAAATCAAAAACAGGACAGATATCGGGAATGGAAATTTTCATATTCAAGGCATAACTCCTTCACTATCACCAGGAGCTTTATCTCTCCAGTATTCAATTAATACGAATGAAAAAGGAACGTATCGCCTTGTTGCCGATATTGGCGGGGAGTTATTCAACTTTCCTAATTTTGATTTTAGCGGCACGATTAATGACGGTGCATTCATCACTACCCCTGGAACAATCGTCGTTGGAAAATGTAATTTATTCGATGGCCCGACCGGAACGATTATTCCAGATGGGTGTTTATAACAGGAAGTTGAGGATTTAGTGAAAATTCATTGGAGGGTACTCTTGACGTTAGTATTGAGCGTCATTATCACGGCGTCCTGTGGAGTTTTCGATCCTCAGAGTGCGGATTTAACACCGTGCCTTCTGGCAGGGACATATGTGATCTCGCATCCGGCTAACATGGGCTCGGAGGAATACTTAAATAATCAACTCCTCGTTTCAGCAGCATGCGGCCCAAGGGATTGACATAGAAATCTGTGCCATGGAGGGAAAGAAATTGAAGCTGATTTATCTGGTGGATATCTTGGGTATCAGCAAACTATTTCTTTCGCCTTGTATCTATATTATAATAAAATTCTTAGCTTAGAAACATACAATAATCTGATAATATGGGCTCAGATAAATAGCAGGTAGAGGAGATTAGAATGCATAATATAAATTTTTTTTCATTTCGGCCATGCCCATGATAATATCCACGAACTGTGATTTATCTCTTAACTCGGGGACATCTCGGGAAGAAAACTGTGCGAAACAACTCATTTTTAGGAATATAGAGAAGGATCTCGGAATCTGGACTGATTCAAATTTTGATCAGATTTTAACTGTTACATTACTTACTTGTGATAAATAATATTTTGATGTACAATGTTAGTATTCACCTGACACTTCTTCTGAACGCTTGTTCTAATTTTCTGCTTGGTGGACCTCCGATTCTTCTGTCTTAATGCCCTCAATGAAGACTTGAAAAGGAGTTCTTCCGTTCATGTTTCTACCTTGGTGCGCCCTCTTGTAATTGTATTCTTCAAAGAAGAGATGCAGATCGATCTGCATCTCTTCGATCGACTCATAAAATTTAGTTCTACCGGCGATCCTGAAGTGCTCATCAAGTAAAGTTCTGTGAAGACGTTCCACGTATCCGTTGCTTTGAGGCCTGCGAACTTTAGTGGTCCGATGTTCGATGTCTTCTAACTGAAGAAATAATTCGAAAGGATGTTGGTCTTCTCTTCCACAATACTCACGACCATTATCGGTTAGAACGGTTTGGACTTTAATGTTATGTTCTTCAAAGAAAGGAAGAACGTCGTTGTTCAAAGTCTGTACGGCAGTGACGGGTATTTTGTTATTAAAGAGCCTTCCCCAAGCAAATCGGCTATGACAATCGATTACGGTTTGTAGATAGACTCTTCCTACACCTTTTAATGACCCGACCATGAAAGTATCCATAGATACCAATTCTCCTGTAGAATCTGCTTGTATGTGCCTTTCTCTGTATTCGGGATCGAATTTTTCAAGGAGGCGTATCTGGTTTTCGCTTAGAGGTATGATCTTATCTTTATGATGCTCTTCGAGTCTTAGAAGCCGTTGGTGTTTAGTTACGAGTTTATTTCTTGTCCAAACTCCTCTTACACCACCCGAACTTACCTTAACTCCTTTAGACTAAGTTGTTGAGCGACCTTTAGCATCCATGAGTCGGATGATGTAAAGAATACTCTAAGACTTCATTTTCGATTTCTTCACTGACTCGGTTAGGGTGAGGCCCATTGGCTCCCGGGATTCTATCTAAGAGACCTTCAGCTCCATAGGTTTGGAAGTTCCTTCGTATTTCGTAGAACTGTTGACGGGAATATCCCATGATCTTGCAGGCTTTGCTTACATTTTCTAATTCATTTGCAAGCTCTAATAAATTTAGCTTTCGTCTAGTTGCCTTAACTGTTGCATTGGTGTTGGTGGTCATCGGTTTCTCCTGATGTAAATAATTTTGTCGTTAAAATCATTTTTCTTTCAGAAGAGGCTGGGGCCACCGGTTTTTCGGTGACTGTCAGGTGAATACTAGCTCAGCACAATTTTGATATGAAAGCAAACGTGGGTCCGGGGTTTCGAAGGAGTAAATTCCCCCGGAGAGGGGGTAGCAAAAGACGCAAATGCGGCTTTTGCGAGGGGGAGACTTCCCCCCTTCAGAGGAGCAGGAGAACCGGCAGTGGGAGCCTACTTCTACCAAACGGATCATTTAGGTTCCACGACTATGTTGACGGACGGATATGGAAATCCCATCGCGGGTCCGGGACAATCCGGAACGAGTTATATGAGCTATTATCCATACGGCGAAATTAATTATACGGAATCTTCTGGGCCGGATATATTCCGTTATAAATTCACGGGCCAGATTGCTGACTCGGAGACTGGTTTGTATTATTACAAATCTCGCTACTACGATCCTTTCTTGGGTAGATTCATACAAGCGGATGATAGAGCGGATCAGGGTATCAACGGTCTCAATCGTTATATGTATGTGGGAGGAAATCCGGTCAATCGCATCGATCCGGATGGACATAGTTGGTTGAGTGATCGCTTAAAGGTGAAAGGATTTTTCCATAGGGCTTTCTTTGTGAGTGGGGCGAGGATGTTTGACTTTGAAAGGAGTCTAGTAACTGCAGCTAGAATCGGATTAGCTCTAACTCCTTTAGGAATGCTATTAGATCCAGCTTTTACAACTGGTTTTTATATGGCGTCTTTCGATTTTACTATCGGAGTAATTGTAAAAGCTGCTCAAGGTAAACCTTTGCCTTCCATGTCATATAAGCATGGAGGATTCGTCGTTCGCAATTCTCTCTCGGAAGAGATTTACAGTAATTTAGATAAAAGCGAAGGAGGAGCGGTAACTTTTGGCCCGTTTGCCTTTGCTCATGAGGGAGCTTCCGCCGCAACTATCCAACATGAAGCCGGACATATACGGCAATATAACGAGTATGGAGGCTGGGGAGAAATCGGAACACATGTAAAGGTTGGTAAATCAGTTTTTGAAAACCAGGCCGATCGAAGAGCGGGAACAAATAGTTATGGGCAAAACTTAGCATATAATCTATTAATTGTTCTTCCGCTTTCACAATTTTTATATAAGAAATATCCGGATAATTTCCTGCTTCGATATCTTATAGGAAACTATATAGCAGATAATTTACCGCAAATCATTCCAACAAACTGAAGGAGACAATAGATGAGATTACGTCTGACGATTGCTGCTGTTCTTTTTAACTTTCTCACTACTTGCATAGTAGAGAAGCCTAGCGATCAAAAGAAAGGATGCATAGAAGGCATGCTATTAGTTAATGCAATCGCAAATTCACCAAATACCCCAGAATATGCAGCTGGAATAATGGATACCTTTGGCTATTGCGAGTTTTCCTATAGAATGAATAATTGACTATCCGACTATTTCGCTCCAGGGAAACCCAATAAAGTATCCGTTTTTATGAGGGAAGTCCAACATCTCGGGAAGAAAACTGTGCGAAACAACTCATCTTTAGGAATATAGAGAAGGATCTCGGAATCTGGACTGATTCAAATTTTGATCAGATTTTAACTGTTACATTACTTACTTGTGATAAATAATATTTTGATATGAAATACACCGATTGGATCCTTGTAACCCAGAGATTGCCACCGAATGCAACTTCACAACGAATCCAAAAACGAAATCGGATTCGATCTTAACCCAGGTCCAAACCGAATTTCCTTCCTAAGAATAACAATAATCCGAATAGAGATACAGTAAGAATGCAGGAGATTCCGAGAGCGGGCCAAAAACCTAACCTTGAGTTTAAAAACGGGAAGGTTAAAAACATGGGAAGAGTCGGTAATACATACCAAAACGTATAGTACGCGTGATTGCTTATTTTGTCGGAATCCTGCTTTTCCAACTGTAGCCAAACGAGAGTCAATATCGTCACCAAAGGAAGGGAGGCGACCAACGCACCTAGTTTATCCGATCTTTTTGCAAATTCAGAGATTAGAACGACCAAGGCGGCGGTAACGAAGAATTTTACTACAAGGAACATATACCCTCATCAGCCAAATGAGAATCGCGGATAGAGAAATAGTCAAAACCAATTCTCGGACCGGAAACGATTCGATTGACATTCTCTTCGTCTCGGTATTTTATCCAATCAAAATGCGACGCAATCTAGCCAGAAACCTTACTATTCTTTCCGCTATTCTTCTATTCAACCATTGCTATAACTTCCGAAAGACAAAGAGCGTAAGCGGAGCTATGCGCAGCGAAGATACGACATTTAAACTCGAAGAATTAAGATCGGCCAAGATCACGAGCAAGCAAAATATTCTCCTGGAAGTCGTAATATACAAGACGAATGAAAAAGACGAGATAGAAAGAAAGATAGGATGCGCGGAAGTCGAGGCGAATAAAAACGCCGATCATCTCGTCTCTCTTTCGGGAAACCGTGTTTCATTAGGAATTTGTGATTTTCCTCCGGATGCGATCGAACTACGGATCCGGAAGATATCCGAAGGAGAATTCGGAAACCGAAACCATAGCGCTATTCACTTCCGTTTTCCCTCCTATCAGGAAGAACGTTTCGTATATTACGCGATTGAAGATCGACCGGAAGGAAGGATGAGCGTTTGGAAGCGAAAAGTCGTGGTCGACAATTTTTACCTGAAGGAGAATCGGTACGGTTTCGCCGCTCTGTATCCTTTCGCGATTACATACGACCTGATAGCAGATACGATCCATACGATCGGAGCTCCGTTTGCAGTGATTTGTTTTATAGGATTAGCAATCGGTGGAAAACAGCCCGGCAATCGAAATGCGTTCGAAACAGGAGTCGCATTTTGTACTTTGCGATTCTGTACGGTCTATAAAGGCTTCGCTTTCTTGGACGGTGGAAAATTAGATTAAGATTCCTTATAAAAAGAATCGTTTAAACTTTCTTTCCAATAACTGAATTCCGATCGTAATTCCTATAATGACGATCGCAAAAAGACCGTAATCGTCCAAGGTTCCGGTTCCTTCCCCTCCGAAAGCCTTCCAGTATCCGAGCCACGAGTTCCATTTAGGAAAACGGATCAAAGTAAATACGATCCCGATACAATGAAAAGTCAAAAGAATGCGGATTACCGATCCGATCCAACGCGGAGAGATTCGAATTGGAATCCGTTTCTCTATCCAAAGAAAGGAGAACAGGAAGGCGGAGAATAAGAAACCTTCCCAGGAAAAAAGATACCAAAGAGAATACGATACACAAACGAACCCAAAGGAAACCCAGGGAAGAATATTTGCTTTTTTGCATATAGGATAAACAGTCCCGCGAAAGAAAACCGCAAGAGTCCGATTCCAGGAGAATAACACCTCTCGGATCGATTTGGAAAAGAAGGGGGAAATAAAATTTCTGGGAAGCCTGTACCCGAATAATCTTGCGGCTCCCCTGCCCATATCCACATATCCCGAAAAGTCCAAATACAACTGAGCGGCATTCACATAAAAAGCGATCCAAAGAGCGGAAGGTGCATAAGAATAAGGAGTCTTAAATACGGATTCGCTGTATTCGAAGAGTAGCTCCGCAAGATACGTTTTCTTTATCAAACCCAAGAGAATCCAAGCGCTACCTTTCAGGAGAGAAGAATAAAAAGCGGGAAGATTACCCGAAAACTTTTCCTGTAATTCTCTCCATCTGGGAATCGGCCCGGCGTTCGAAACGGGAAAGAAGGAACCGAATAGAATAAAATCTGTCTTGGAGACGGGACCCATTTTATTCTGCCGAATCAAATCGGAATGAAACTGGATGAAGGACAGGGAGTAGAAGGCGATACCTAAAGGCCAAAAAGGAATTACATTATCATTTTCATATAGAAAAGGACGAAGTACATAATGAAAGAAAAAGGAAGAATAATAGAATAGAATTCCCAGATTCAATAGAATCGCCGACCAAATAGCTTGTGGGGATTTCTTACGCGTAAGGAAATAATAGATTAGATAATTACCGATCAACGATACCGAAATAAAGATAAGATTTCGAAAATGATCGTTACCCGCGTATACCCAAAAAGTGAAGCTCGCAATTAGAAGCCAATATTTGCGAATGGGCGGACGAGCAAGCCAAACGAGTACCCAGTAAATCGGCAGGAAGATTCCCAAAAATTTCAGAAATAGGTAGGAGTTGAAAGCCACGGCAAGGGACGACTTTGCTAGTTTGTTTCCGTTAGGCAATCCTAAGAATTTTAAAAATGTAGGAGTTCCTACAAAAAGAAAGAAACCCCCGATAACTACTTACATTTTTGCTTGTTTTTTGTTTAGTATTTAAATACGATTATCCTATGGGTTCAAGAAAGAGGGGAACAGAGGAAAAGCCTCCGAGTAGATTCGATGATACGACTCGGGAAATCTGGCAGGAGGATAGAGGAGAGGATTTCGATTTTTCCTCTCCTAATACGGAGTTCTTTTGGGAACATTCCAAAAGTATTCTCACGAAGAACGATTCCCCGGATATTCCCTTCGGATCCAGCATCAATCCGTATCGAGGTTGCGAGCATGGATGCATCTATTGCTTCGCCAGACCCAATCATTCTTATATGGATCTTTCTCCCGGGCTCGACTTCGAATCCAAGATTTTCGTCAAAAAGAATCCGGCCCAATTACTCGCCTCCCAATTGAGCAAGAAAAAGCAGGCCTTGGAGCCGATCGCCTTGGGTACGGCTACGGATCCTTATCAGCCGGGAGAGAGAATCTACAAAAATACCCGTAGTATTCTCGAAATACTTTTAAAGTTCCGACAACCGGCTTCGATCGTAACCAAATCCTCTTTGATCCAAAGGGATACTGATATACTTTCCGAAATGGCAAAATTAGGAATTATTAAAGTATTCATCACTCTAACCACTCTGGACAAGGAACTTTGGAGTAAACTGGAACCTAGAGCTCCCGCTCCGAATAAACGATTGGAAACAGTCCAAAACCTTTCTTCTTTAGGAATTCCCACAGGAGTCTTGTTCGCCCCCGTGATTCCCTTCCTAAACGATTTCGAGATGGAGGGGATCTTAGAATCTGCCTCCGAGGCCGGAGCCGAAACCGCAGGGATGGTATTTATCAGACTTCCTTTCGAGGTGGCACCTCTTTTCGAAGACTGGCTCACGAAACATTATCCACTCAAAAAGGATAAGGTATTAAAAACGATCCGAGAGGCAAGAGGAGGAAAATTGTACGACTCCGAATGGGGAAATAGGATGAGCGGTACCGGACATTACGCTTCCCTACTTCAGAAACGCTTTCGCCTATCCGTAAAACGCTTCGCATTGGACGGATGGACCCCGTTGAGAAGAGATCTGTTCGCCGTTCCCCCGGAATACAGAAAAAGTAAAGACAATCCAGAAGAATTTTTACCCGGATTATTCATTTGAGCGGACCGTAATGTTGTAGTATCCATTACATTCGTTCAAAATAGAAAGTAGAAAGATTCCTCCGGGATAGAAATTTCCTTCCCCATTTTTTTCCATCTGCAAATGATTACCGAATGAATTGGGAACAAGCATACCATATCGAAGACGGAACCTTTGTGGGAGCCGCCGACGTATCCATCTATTACAGGGCCTATAGAGCCAAAGATGCCGCAAATCCTAGGACCTTGGTGGTCCAACACGGAATCGGCGAGCATGGCAAAAGATACGAAAATCTGCTCGAAGCGCTCTCGGGAAAAGGATATAATGTTTACTTAATAGATGCCCGGGGACACGGAAAATCGGGCGGGAGCCGCGGAGTGGTCACGCACTTCAACCAATTCTTAGCGGACCTAGACAGACTCGTTGGCATCGCTAAGCAGAAGGAAGGCGTCTCGAAAGTCACATTGATGGGGCATTCGATGGGAGCATTGATTTCTCTTTTCTACGCAGGGGAGCCTTCTCACCAAGGAAATCTGGATCGTCTAGTTCTCAGCGGGCTGCCGATCGAAGTAAAGACCAATCTAATCATGAATATAAAGAAAGGAGCAGGGAGTCTACTCGCGGGAGCTTTTCCTTCTTTAACCGTTCCTACGGGCCTGGATGCCAATCTGATCTCCAGAGATAAATCAGTTGTAGCGGCCTACAAAAAAGATCCTTTAGTTCACGGTTCAGTGGGAGCCTACTTGGGGGATTTCCTCCTAAATTCCAAGGAAAAGGCCCTGGAGAGAGCCACTCATATCAACTTCCCCGTATATATGTTCCATGGCAAAGAGGATGCAATCGCTCTTTCCGTCGGATCCGAGGAGGCGTTCGCCAAAATACCCTCCAAGGATAAAACATTAAAAATATATGATGGATTATATCACGAAACCATGAACGAACTACCGGAAGATCGAGCAAAAGTTTTAGGAGATCTGGTGAACTGGTTGCAAACTCATTGAGTATAAAGGGGAGAGTTCTCCCCCGGTGGATGCATGTGCGAATTTGCGGCCATGCATCCTATCTGAAGGAACAGGATGAATATTCAAATATTGATTTTGCTATAGTTTTAAAAAATGGATTTCTGCAAGAACCAAAGCAGTCATGATCTATCCTACGAGCTCTGCCAATAGTTTATCGAGTTCTTGGCAAAGTGGTACCCAACCATCCATTGCACCTCGTTCCATCTCGCGTATTTCAGCGGAGGCATATTTAATTACGTGAGTCATAAGAGTTAGATCTCCTTCAGTTGTGAAGGTGCGCGACTCTACAGTTGCATCCGGATTTTCCGGGCCATTCGGATCAAAGACCGACATATCAGTAGCATAATTCTCGGTATTTGCAAATTTCTCGGATATAATTACCTCTGTAAATTTTCCGTAAATACCCATTTCAGTCGCGTTAGAATCCGCAAAGACATACAGGTATTTGCCGCCAACTTTAAGGTCGTTGTCACAAGTTTTAAGTGTCCAGCCTTCGGGACCCGTTAGCCAACGAAGTATTAGCTCCGGTTTAGTGAAGCAATCGAATACCAATTTACGTGGTGCGGCAAAGTAACGCGTACCAACAATTTCCGTTTCACCCCTAAGTTCTACCTTCAGTTCTTTTAGGTCTGCTCTCATTTTAATGATCTCCTTTTGTTTGCATGGTCTGCAATTCTTCGAGTAGCCCATCCAGCGATTGATAGCGCTTCTCCCACATCCGGCGGTATTTCTCAATCCATTCCGTGGCTTTTTTGAGCGGCGCAGTTTCGAGTCGGCGCGGACGTGCCTGCGCTCGGACCGTGGTTGAGATAAGGCCTGCGTCCTCCAAAACTTTAAGATGCCGCGAAATTGCCGGCTGGCTCATTTTGAAGGGCTTGGCAAGCTCCATGACCGTTAAATCGCCTTTCGCAAGTTGCACGAGTATCGCGCGGCGAGTCGAATCGGCGAGAGCGGCGAAGGTAGAATCAAGACTTTGCATAGATACTTCTCTATATAATCATATAGCTATATAATAAAAAATGTCAATCTATTTTAGCTCTTTTTTTCTTCCTTAAAGAAACTTGTATCGCCTACGAAACTCTTCGTTTGGGATCCGTTCTTCCCCGGCGCGTTGGAGATCGGCCAATAGGCCATTGACAAAATACATTTCGATCTCTCCTTTATTTTTGGCGGGCACAGCACCCCTATATTCGCAATCGAAGAAATCTTTTACCAATTCATAAGTAGCACTGGAGATATTGATACGGCCAGGAATACCGGATGATTCGCATCTGCTTGCAGTGTTCACCGTATCGCTCCAAACGTCGTATGCAAACTTCTTCTCACCGATTACACCTGCAATTAAATCACCTGAATGGATCCCGAGTCGGAGCTCCCAGTATGGTAGACCTTGGTTTGCTTTGATTTCTTTCATTTGATTCATGAAAGCCTGGATCTCCAGTGCGGCCATCACGCAGTCGACAGCGTGTGTATTATTCGACTCCGGGATACTACCCGCAAACATGTAGCTATCCCCGATCGTCTTGAGTTTTTCTAGATTATGCCTCGCCATTACGCTATCAAAATACGAGAAGCAACGATCCAACTCCGCAACGAGTTCCGTGGGGGATAGAGTCTCCGCAATCTGGGTGAAACCCTTGAAGTCGGTAAAACAAACCGTTGCACTGCTATGCACGCGGGGTTCTGAAATTCCCTTCTCTTTCAACTCTTGGGCAATTTCTTCCGGCAATATGTTAAGAAGCAATTGTTCCGACTTTTCATGCTCTTCTGTTAACTTTGCTTCTGCCAAATCTACCGCCTTCACAAATTGGTAAACAACCAGAAAAAAAACAAAAGATAGCAATATCAGAGGGGGCATAAGATATTCTGCCGGTACTACCCATCTCGGTGGACCGAATAACGCATCCCCACCCAAAACTTTATAATAATACTGGCTAAAAAGAAAAAGCCCTAAAGGCAAAATAGAGATTATGATCCTTACGGTGTTAAACTTCTTAGAGATCATTAAAAATGACAAAGTGGAAGTAAGTAGAAACCCTAACTGCGCAGGATCATCCGCTTGAGACATTGTCAGTGCCAAAAGGTGATAATTAACGGCGATTAATGTAATTACCGCAGATAAATTATAATAACGTAACCTTAATAAATAAAATGCAAATAGAATCGGAATAATAAGAAGGAAATAATGGATAAAAGAGAAAAGATGGGTTTCAGGAGGCTCATTAAAATATATCGAAACGACCAGCAATGTCGGAACCGTAAACATACTCAATTGAGTGTAAAGAGTGGTTCGAACCGGCCTTGATTCGGATTCCGTCAGACCGCTAGTGATTTTTTTACCCTGAAACCAATCCCGCATAGCATCACGTAGATCACTTACTTTCTTCATCCCAAATCCGCCTCCCTTCCTCTATCGCGTTAAGAACGACAACTACATTCCAAAGAAGTCCGATCATTTTCGGCTAACGTGCCATGTCTTGCAACTGCTTAACCTTCTGATCCTTTTCCGGGGCTTCCCATGCCTTAGAGGAGAAGTTATTCAAGTCGTAACTTTTGGTAGTGTAATTCTCCTTATGAGGAGCGAGCAATTCCTTGTCCGGCTCGGTCGTTTTTGCCGCCAGTATTTTTCTCATCCCCTCCTCCCCCTGCCCGAACCAATCCGGATCCACCGCCAGGTTTACTCTGTAACCCCTTAATTGGGTCAAGGCGTAAGGGCCCTCGAATCCGCTTTCCTTAATCAATTTTCCGTAAAATAGAAAATCGACCTCTTGTCTTCCCCCGTTCAATTTTCCGTCGAAGGTGGCCCAAGCGATTGGCTCTCCATTGGAAGCGTTCACTAAATTGGCTTCCAAATGATAGCTGCCCGCCTTGAAAACGTTCACTCCTGCTTTTACTGTCAACGACCCTTCCTTAGGCAGATCCAAAAAATACCCGCTCCATTCCGCAGGTTGGTAGGGGGATGAAAAGAAGGAAGACAGTAGTTTCCCTTGTTTCTTTTCCTTTCCGTATACGAATTCCACTTCGAAGAACATATCCCCCCAATCCTTATAGGTGGGTCGCCATTCGAATGTGTATACATTGTCCTTGGCTTTCGCATCTCCGTCCAATCCCTTGTCGTTTCCATCCGGAGGAAGAGCCGTATATTTGACTCCGTCGAATTCTTTCCAAAGACGCACATTCCGTACATCTAATGGAGCTTTCTCGTATCTGGAATCGAAACATTCCAAAGTAATATGAATCGGCTCCCTGACTCCGATTGCCGCCCATTGCAAGGGCTGTAATTTGCAGGAATATCCGTTGGGCTTGGTATCCTGGGGTTTATCCACCATAGGGATAGGAGCTAAAGGAATAAAATAAGGATTCAAAAGATCCTCGTTGTATCGAGTAAGAGGACGAGAAATCGGAGGATACTCCGACCATTCCAAATAATCCTTCAGTATTTTTTCAGGTGGAACCGCATCGTCCACATTCTGCAAAAAATCCGGATCCGATCCGGGGGCCCCTCCCGAACCCGGAGGGGAACCTTTAGCCATCCATTCCGCTCTCTCTCTCTTCTCTTCTTCCGATAAGAACCATCCCTGCTCGTCGGCCTCGCCTTTCAGAAGATAGACGATTAGGCCGATTCCCATTCCCAAAACCAGGATGATTGAAATTTTTTTTATATTCATTCTTTCACTATTCTCGATGGAATCGAGCTGCCCTGTATAGAATACGCTCCAACTTCCTCAACCTTTATTTTTGCGAAATGAAGAAGGGGCAAATTCTCTATAACTAGAGTATTATTTTTTATATAACGGCTGATAGGAAAACTAATTTCCATGACAGTTCTGTGCCTTACCTTCTCTTAATCGTAACATTTATATAGAACAAGTTCTTAACTAACAGAGTACGCTTTTGTAGCAACCGTTATACATTATATTTTAATAATGATATAAGTCAGGTTTAAATTCCAACCGTTATGTTAAAAAAACTCCAATCACTTGACTCCGAACACCTCCTGATCCATACTTGTAGTCCGGGAAAATCATAGGAACGATTCCTAGGGTTTTCTCGAAAGATCGGAGAATAGAGAAGATGAAAAATTGGAAGAGTATGGTATTGGGATGTGTTTTCGCATCGTTGTTCATGGGTTCGCTTTCCGCACAAACCTATACGGTTTTCATTCACGGAAAATCGGACAGCAATCACAACGGCGTGGGAACTACCGACGTGAATAATTACTGGGGTAGCGCACCGAATTCGGTATCCGGAGCTAAAATCTTCGTCGGATACGACGGAACTAGCGATCCTAGAACTTATGGAACGGCACGGGCTCAAACCAATATCACTACCGGCTTGAATACGTATTGCAAGGGATCCAATTCCTGCAAGATCGTATGTCATAGCGCGGGTTGCTATGCGATCGAGTATTGGCTTTCGAATTTGGGTGGAACCACTGCTAGCAAAGGCTATAACGTTACGAAAGTGACCGCATTAGCTTCCGCTTCCGGAGGATCCGAGCTCGCTTCCGCTCTGAACGGAATTACGTTCGGATTTGGCGGAAACGCTATGGATAAATCCTTAATCGTAGGAACTGCTCGTGGAGCATACAACCATAACACCACTGCTGGTATCACGGTATACCAAGTGCCTGGCTATAAAGGTATGGTCGGCGCTTCTCTGATTCTTCCCGGTGAGGACGATTATGCAGTCGCTTTCCACTCCTCCTGTGCTTACAATAAGTCGGGCGGAGTCAGCGTATGCCAAACCTCTTTGACCCAGAGCGAAGGTATTTGGCCGTTCAATTCGAACGTAACCTATACCCAGTTCCAAGGTCATACGAGAGCGCCTTCCGTAGGAAGTTCCGGGTTGTATCTAAACCACAGTGAATTGAAAAACGAAGGCTGGAGATAAGCTTTCCAATAGCACGCCGAACCTTCGGCGTGCTATCATTCAATTTTCTTTTCGCTTCGCTTTTTTTCCTTTTTTCTAAAAATCAATCCATTCTGATATAAGCCTCTTCCGGATATTAAAGTCCGAGAAAGAAACGGAGCTCCCAATGAAGTCTTTTTCGTTTATCGGTTTTCTAATAATGTCCTGTTCCCAAATGAGTTGGAGACCGGCCGGCTTAGCGGTAGAGAGGGGCTGGTCGGAAAACGGGCAGAATTTGGTTCAAAGCGAGGTTCTTTACGAAGAAAAGGATTCTTGGAATCCACTTACCGGAACTACATTAAAGAAAAATTATAGAACCAAATTTAGAATCTACGATTTAAGCGAGACACCGAACCCGGAAGGCGATCCCCCTATTTATTCCTACCAGGTGGAGTCCTGGGTATTGCCCGGGTCGGTTTATTTTCACTCTGCAACAAATCGTCTATTCTGGATCCAAGGCTCGAACGACCAATATGGCGGCACGGAAAGATTTCCCGCAGTCTGGTCCCCGAAAGGGTTTCATTCTTTCGAACCGAACCAGTTCCTAAAGAAAGACAAAACGATTTTGCATTTCGTGCCTTCTCCCGACGGAGGAACGGCGGCGTTCATTTTAGGGAATACCGAAGCTTCTCCGGAAATTCGTTCCGCCGTATTGATTCTAGCGGACACGAACGGAAGATCCTCCAGTTCCGATATTCGATATTCGGAATTCTCCTTACCGGATTGGCAAGAGACACCGGATCATAAGATCCGCTGGTCGGAAAAATCCGATACGTTGTATGTTCGAATCAAAGACAAAGTCTTTATAGCTAAGAGTAAGTCCAAGAAGCTCGAGGAGGCGAAACGATTTCCGAGCTGTTTTTCCCCTCCTTCCAACTTCGGTCCGGTCGGAATCAGTCCTGCTGGTTCGGGAGGAGATTCGGATATCCGCAGGGATCTAGAGCCTCCTCCTTATAAAAAATTCAGGGACGCCCCTATGGTGGGAACGACTTTGAAAATCAGGGATTGTTCTTCTCCTTGAGAAAACAAAAGGAAAAGAACTTTCGAAACTTAGTTTTTAGCGCGACGACGGGCTTTTCTAAGCTCGCGTAGATACTCGATTACTGCGGGCATCACGGAAATCACGATAATAGCCAATACCACGATCTTGAAATTTCTTTGGACGAATTCCAAATTTCCGAATTTATATCCGCCGATCGTAAAAATGATGATCCAGAGAACCGCGCCGACAACATTATAAATAATGAATTTAGCATAGGTCATCTTTCCGATGCCTGCGACGAAAGGAGCGAAGGTTCTTACGATAGGAATGAACCTGGCGATAATGATGGTTTTTCCGCCATACTGCTCGTAAAATCTATGCGCTTTCTCCAGATGCTTCTTGTTTAGGAAAGGAACCTTTTCCTTAGCAAGAATCTGCTCTCCAGCGAGGTTTCCAATGGCATAATTCACGGTATCGCCTAAAATGGCCGCGATCACTAAGGATATCAAAATGGTTCCTAAATCCAAAGAGCCTCGGGCCGCAAAAGCACCGATAGCGAACAGTAGGCTATCTCCCGGGAGGAAGGGAGTCACGACCAAACCTGTCTCGCAGAAAATAATCAGAAATAATATCACATAGATCCAAACGCCGTAAGATTGGATAAGAGCGTCGAGATGCTGCTCTAAATGCAGAAAAAAGTCTAGAACAAATTTGATTGTTTCCAAAATTTGCCTCCGGGGTCAGATTTAGACCGACAATGGGGAAGTCAAACGTCTTCGGTTCCTATTTCCGGAAACAAGCCCGACCCTTCTACTCCGTATTTGTAAATTTTCGTAGGATAATTCAAACGTATCTTTCCGGAAGAGACTCCTAAACGATCAGGCCGGATCCTTGCGTCGAATTCCACCCGGTCTCCCTGTTTCAATTTTAATCTGCGAAAACGGGAGGAATAATAAAATTCCTGAGCGTATAAAATCTTCCTACCGGAAACGAGAAGTCTTATGTCGTTGATTAGAATTCTGGATCTCTCCGGATTTCGGTGCTGGAGGATGGAATTTACCGTACCCCTAAATCGGGTCCGGATTTTAGGCATATTTTCCGCGGATTCAGACAAACCCATTCTTCCTAGACCAAATCAACGGAAAACCTAGGATCCGTACATTCGTTTTTCGATCGACATCTTCCGTTTCTCACGATATCGGAAACGTTCGGAAGCCGAACTCGGTCCAATTATAACGAAGCACTTCCGGAGACCTTCTTATGAATCAGTCCTCTTTTATAAAACCACTTTTGACCCGTCTTAGCTTGGCGATCCTCGTAGTCCTTTTCGGCGTAGGATGCTATACCAATATACGTCCCGGAGAGGCGGGGCTTCGTTACAATCCCTTAACGTCCGGATTGCAAAGCGATTTGTTGACCAATGCCGTCTACTTCTACGCACCATGGAACGATATTATACTTTATCCCACCCAATGGACTTCCTATAAGGAAAAGGTGGATGTACTCACACGG
This sequence comes from Leptospira wolffii serovar Khorat str. Khorat-H2, assembly GCF_000306115.2. NCBI lineage: Bacteria > Pseudomonadati > Spirochaetota > Leptospiria > Leptospirales > Leptospiraceae > Leptospira > Leptospira wolffii. The sequence goes on along the minus strand of NZ_AKWX02000020.1, from coordinate 950,930 downwards.
GATGATCTTACGATCAATGTGGTGGCTGCGGTGATCCTAAGGCCAGTCGCGAGCCAGATATACAATCTTCAAATCGAAATCGGACCCGATTATTACGAAAAAGTGGTCCGTCCACAATTCAGGACCTCCGTTAGGAACGCTTTGTCCGCTTATAGCATGATTCGGATATCCAAAGAGACGCCCAAAGTCTCCCAGGACATACGACTGGCCTTGGGAGAGAAACTGAAAGGTAAGCATATAGAGATCGACGACGTGATCATAGACGATATCGAATATAGTAGACCTATCCTGACTGCCATCGAAGGGAAATTGACCAAAGAGCAGGAACAGGAACAGATGAAATTCGAGATCAATATCGCGAAGAAGGATGCCGAAATCACCGTCATACACGCCGAGGCGAAAGCAAAGGCCACGGTAATCGAAGCGGAAGCAAAAGCGAAAGCCCAAAAATTGATCGCTGCGGCCCTGACCAAGCAGCTGATACAATTGAGAGCCTTCGAAAACCCGAATACCAAATTGCTGATGGTCCCGACCGGCAAGGATTCTCTTCCGCTTATCCTGAATACTCCCGCGGATAAGGAAAACGGAAAACCTGGAGAGTGATTCCATAGTTTTTGAATCAAAATTCCGTTATCTAAATCGATTCTTGCGGAATCGAAAGGAGAATGGACACAACTAAATACACCTCCGACCAAAGGGAGATCATCGAAGACGATAGTCGATTCTTACAAATCATCGCGGCCGCCGGATCTGGAAAGACGACTACTCTCGTAGGAGTCGTGCAAAGAGAACTCGAGAAAGGCACTATAGGAGAAGGAATCCTAGTCTTGAGTTTTACCAGAAAAGCGGCGGGAGAAATCCGGGAAAGAATCCGACAGAAAACGGGCCGGGACGACGTAAGAGTACATACATTCCACGCATTTTGTCTGTACGCCATCAGCACCTGGCATCCCGAATATAAGGTTCGAAAACCAAGGATCGTTTTGCCGAAAGAGAAGAATGCATTCTTCCGAGATTGGTTCCGAAAATCCCCGGAAATCATCGGAGGAATCCCATACGAACTATTAGGCGGAGATTCGGCACTTCCCGAAAATTTCGTAGGAGAATGGAAGATTCGCCTAGAAGAGGAATATTCTTCCTACAAAAGAAAGGAAGGAAAGCTGGACTTCGACGATCTGGTCGCGGTTTTTCTGGATTCCTTAGAGCAGAAGGAACCGTGGACGGATATCCCCAGAGGCTTACTAAAAAGAATTTTAGTCGACGAATTCCAGGACACCGATTCCGAACAATTACGTTTTCTGCAACTACTCTCTGACCGGAGCGGAATTCTGGTCGTCGGAGACGATTCCCAAAGTATTTACGCTTTCCGAGGCGCGGATATCCGACCGTTTCTGGATTTTCCGATCCTATTTCCGAATTGCAGCAGAAGATTCCTGAACACGAACTTCCGCTCATTACCCAAAATCGTAGACATATCATCGATTCCCATACGCAAGAATAAGAACAAAATCGAAAAGAAGGTGATCGCTCACCGTAAAGGTCGCGCGGACGTCTCAAGGATCCGAATCGATAAAATCCAAGATCTATTTCCTTTTTTAGAGAAGTCTTATGTTCAAAGCGGTGGAGATCTAAAGATTCTCTGCAGATCCAATCACAGAATCCGCGAATACGTAAGAGCGGGAATACCGATCGAGTTATTGATGACGATACATGCATCCAAGGGTTTGGAATTCCATACGATCTTCGTGGATTTGGCGGACGGTTGGAATATCAGAAAGAATTCTCCCTTGGAAACTTTCGAAGAGGAACATAGAATTCTTTACGTGGCCCTTTCCCGGGCAAAGGATTGCCTCGCGATTGTAGGAAGAAAAGGAAGTTCCAACAGAGAAACCGCCGAGGATCTATTCTTCTCCTATTTTCAAAAAGAGGTGCCTCTCCGGAGAAAAGGATAAATATCAAGCTTAGGCAGTCGGATTCGGTTCGATGCGAACCGGTCTAAATGCAAAATCTGCAACAGGTTGGATTCTATGTTAAAGTACGCTTTGAGTTGGTTACTTCTTTTCGTATTCGCGATCCTGAACGCTACCATCCGGGAATTGACTTACGCACGATATTTCGCCCAAGCGGATTCTCATAGAATCTCCGTTTTTACGGGAATCCTCCTACTCGCAATCCCGATTTATCTGATCGCAAAGATTTGGCCATTCTCCTCATCCAAGGAGGCCTTTAGAGTCGGATTCCTTTGGGCATTATTAACCGAAATATTCGAACTCTCCATGATCCTCTCCGGAGGAAAGAGCATGCAGGACTTTTACTTTGCGCATAATGTTTCAGAGGGAGAATTCTGGCCGTTGATTCTGGTATGGCTATTCGTAGCCCCTTACCTAACATGGAAGATTCGCAACCGCAAACGGAAGACATAAAGTAGAGCGCATTTCGAAGAGAGGCTTTAAAAAAAGAAAAGTCCTTCGGATTTCGGAATTTTTTCTGCAACAAATGTTCGGTTTTGAAATCGGATCTATCGATCTGCAAACAAATTCGACCCTTCCGCCCGAAGGTCCGAATACGAAAGGACAGAAAATGCAAAAAAGTTCTCTTCCAAAAGAAACGCTCGGTAGCGTCCGGGAAATCTTATCCGATAAAAGCTTCGAAAACCCGACTTACTTGGGTATTCTTTATTTCCTACGGGATCTCGCGATCTTTTCCGGAGTCATGGTTTTACTCTGGAATACGGAGACCTGGTATTACCTTCCCATTCTATGGTTCTGTTCCGGATTACTCATCGCTTCCCTATTCATCGTAGGACATGACGCGGCTCACGGTGCACTGTTCAAGAGCGAAAGATTGTCCTACTGGATAGGACAAATCTGTATGTTGCCTTCCCTACACGCCTATAACCAATGGGCTTACGGACACAATCGCATCCATCACGGGCATACGATCAAGCTGAAAGGGGACTTCGTATGGCATCCCGTTTCTCCGGAAGAATATAAGAAATTCGGAATATTCAGAAAAGCGTTCCACAGACTCGCCTGGTCTTCCCTAGGTGGAGGAATCTACTATCTGGTGGAAGTTTGGTTAAAAGGGATGGTAATATTCACCGCCCCTATGAAAGAAGCGCTAAGAGACAAACTACTCATGCTCGCTTTCGCTTTCGGATCCGCCGGCGCGGTATTTTATTTCGGTGGAAAAACGGGAACCGGTTTCGATTCCCAACTGGGAGCCTGGTTCTTCGTGAAAGTTTGGCTCATTCCTTTCCTGGCTTGGAATTATTTCATGGGAATCACCGTCTACGTGCATCACATACGTCCGGAAGTTCCTTGGAAAGGATCCGAAGAATGGACTCCGTTTTACGGACAAATGAGAGGAACGGTAAATTATCATATCCCGGTCTGGATGAATTTCTTCCTACATAATATCTATATCCATTCTCCTCACCATGTTCATATGAAGATTCCTTTCTATCGACTCCCTCTCGCCCTGAAAGAAATCAAGGAGCATTACGGGCCTTACGTAGTGGAAAGAAAGTCCCTATTGAAAGACTACCTCGAAGCCACATCCAAATGCAAACTTATGGACATGGCGACGGGACGTTGGATGACCTACGAGGAAGCTCTCAACGACGAGGACGAATCCGAGCCGGAATTGGATACTGTAACGACCTAACCCAGTCACGCATTTGCCGGTTGCATTTCCCGAAGGCTTCCGGCAAACTGCATTATGAAATTCTTCTTAGTAGAATTAGAATACACAGTCCCACTCGAAATCCTAGACAAGACCGTCCCCGCCCATAGGGAATTCCTACAAATCCAATACGACAAAGGAGTATTTCTACTCTCGGGTCCGAAAGAACCTCGAGTAGGAGGATTGATTCTCGCTAGAGCGAATTCTTTGGAAGAACTACAAGGAATCCTAATAAACGATCCTTTTTCCCAGCAAAAATACGCGAATTACAAGTACACCGAATTCCATCCGGTAAAGCTCCAACCCTATATCAAGCAGTGGGTGGAAGAATAATCATAGGATATCATTTGCCGTTTTTTTTAGAACGAACCGCTTCAAGAACATACTGATACCATTTGTCTTCCTTGGAGCGGATTCTTTCCGCAGATTTCATGGCGCCAATATATTCGGGAAAAAGCAGATAATCATGACCCTCTATAAATTCATGCAAAGGACCGCAAACGCAGCAAGGAAAAGGAGAGCGTCCTAAATCCTCCTGCCCAAAGGCATCCTTCCAAAAAACAGGATCCGTATGATCCTGGAAATGATTGGAGTAATCGCTTGAAAAAACCATATCGGGCAAGGTACCTTTGATAGTCTGTCCGGAAGGAAGGTAAATGTCGACTAGATCCGGATCGCCGGAAAGAACTTCTTTGACCAAGAATCCTATTTTTGTAGCTCGAACAAGCAGTATCGTCTTAGATCTGAGGACGAGTGCTTCCTTTCTCATCCCGTATCCGTGCGCGGGTGAGGCGCAGGGTAATAATTCCCCCGAAGTAAAAAGACAGAATATTAGAAGAATAACCGAGGATTTAAAGGATATTTTTTTCATAAAGCGTGGCAATGGAGATGGATTTCGTAGATATATAGTCCGTTAGTATGAAACGCATTTTTTTCGTATCCTTAACCTTTGTCCTTTTCTGCCGCTCCGAAACGGAATTATTGACATTGCCCAACGCAAATCGCAAATACGATCGTTATGTAAGCGAAACGATTCCTAACCTTGGATATCCGGATTGTCTGGACTATATATTAGAAATCGATATCCCGGATATAAAGTATATACCGATCGACGAGAATCTCCGACTCTATCTGCAAAAAAAATATCCGGATGAGAAAATAACGGAAATCGCCTTTCCTTTCCGAAGCGTATTCAGGCTCCGGGAGATCCTAACGAAGGACGGCTCTAAAAAAAGAAGAAAAGGGAAATACTTGAATTACTCTCTAAGCTTCGACTCAACTTCGAAAGAAAGCGAGAAATACCGAAAGATATCCAGCCAACTTATCCGAGAATTTGATCCGATGCGATACGATGATTACAGCAACCAAGACCTATATGATAAGAAAATTCTAGAGAAATATGTTCCGACTCATTATCCTAAAAACGGAAACCTTTGTCACACTCCTCCCTCTTCGATCCAGCTCATAGTCGGAAAAGACGAATTTTATTTAGGAGAAGATTGCCGAAAATTCGAGAACGAAATCCGATTCGCCGAATTCGTTCACGACGTGGCCAACCTTTTAAATCACGGATACGAATTTCACCAGCATCCGGACGGAAAAGACTTCAGGTTCGTAACCGTTGACAAGAATCGCTGCATTCCTTGAAGAAAAAAACCGCTACCCTTCTCGAACGATCCGGGTAGCGGGGAGCAAAGTGATTGGATGGGTGCTTAGATAGTTACGAGCGCCTCGTTGGCGAGCTCGTATCCTCCGGTTTGGTCCGGATGAAAATCCTTTTTAAAATACAAAAGTGCCGCTCTGAAAATCTGCGGATAAAGAATCTTTCCGTAATCCCTAGACGCTCTTAAGTCTTGGAAATACTTGCGAATCCCCACTTTCTTGTCCGTAAGCAAGAACCAATGTTGGAAACTCAGGGAATAACCCCAGAACATGAAAGAGGCGATGATAAAACCCAGAATCCTTAGGAAATAGCTTTTGGAGACCGTTTGCAAAACGTCGTAAGCCACGGACTTATGCTCTATCTCCTCGCAAGCATGCCAAAGAAGAAGATTTCTCATCTCTCCGTAAGCGTCTTCGTGAAGATTATGACGGATGGAAATCTCCGCCATACTTGCGGTATAATGCTCTAATCCCGCGGTAACGGAGAGCTTTAATTTCTTGCCGAAAAGGAATTCGAATAAAGGAAGAAAGAAACCGAAAGCGGTCTTCTCGTAAACCTTCACCATGAAGGAGATCGGACGCCCCTGACCTTTTAAGACTTCCAGAATCTTTTCATGTTCTTTGCCGTGTTGGACTTCCTGTCCGATAAAGGATTTCACCCGGGAAGAAAGACCGGGATCTTGGACCCGATCCGCAAACGCTTTTACGCTTTTGATGAAGAACCTTTCCCCTTCCGGAAAAAGAATATGATACGCGTTCACAGTATGCGTGAGATACGCGTTATTTGAGATATAATGGTCCGGAAGATTCTCCATCCCCTGGAAATCCATTTTGCGAACCGTAGGAGAATTCGCGTCTATGGATTTTAGATTTCTTTTTCTCGTTTGAGAGCTCATGTAAAAATTCCCCTTACTTTATATCTTCCGAATATACCGAAACGAATCCCTTAAATCGTAGCCAGGGCTTCGTTCGCCATTTCGTAACCGCCTGTTTGATTCGGATGGAAACTCGGTTTGAAATAGAGAAGTATCAGTTTTCCTTCTTCCACTAAGAGCAAGCCTAGATAAGGAAGCGCCGCAATGAAATCGCGGAAATATTTTTTAAGACCGATCTTAGGATCGGCAAAGATGAACATGTGTTGTAGAATGAACGCATAACCCCAGAACGTGAAAGAGGCGATGATAAAACCCAGAATCCTTAGAAAATAACTCTTGGAGACTGTTTGCAATACGTCGTAAGCCACGGATTTATGCTCTATCTCTTCGCAAGCATGCCAGAGAAGAAGATTCCTCATCTCTCCTTCCGCCTGATCGTAGAGACGAAAACGAAGAGTCACTTCGCCCATGGAGGCGGTATAATGCTCCAAACCTGCGGTCACCGAAAGTTTCAATTTCTTACCGAAAAGGAATTCGAATAAAGGAAAAATGAATCCGTAAGCTGTCTTCACATAGAATTTCAAAATACGAGAAACCGGACGACCCTGTTTCTCCAACATAGCCAGAGCTTTCTCGTGCTCCTTGCCGTGTTGGACCTCCTGCCCGATAAAACCCTTAATGCTATTCTGCAACGCCGGATCCTGAACTTGATCCGAAAAGGCCTTCACGCTTTTAATAAAGAATCTTTCTCCTTCCGGAAAAATAACGTGGTAAGCGTTCACGATGTGAGTCAGGAAGCTATTGTTCCCAGCCATATAAAAATCCGAAAGTTGATCCAACCCTTCGAAATCCATTTTACGGACCGTAGGAGAATCGCCGTTAATGGGTTTCAAATTCCTTTCTTTCTTCTGAGCAGTCGCAGACATGTTTCTCTCCCCTGTTTGTTTCGGGTTTTGTAGCGCCTACTATAAACCTTTCCCCAAGAAGCTGCCCGCCGATCCCGGAAAACCCTCGCCGATTTTGAAATCGACTAGGAAAACAGGCGGGATTTGAGAAAAATCATCTATTTATTGAAATCGTTATGCAAAAAATCAAAGCCATGCAGGAAGATTTCAGCCTAAAAACCGCTCCGCGTTCGATCTGTAGGAGTTCCAACAACTAGGATTTACGGCCCGTTTCCCAAATAAAACATAGGCGAAGAATACGAAACCCATTGAGAACCGCTCGAATCGAAAAGACTTTACGCCCTTCGGATCGACGAAATACTGGCAGGACCGGGGGATTAGCTCAGCTGGTTAGAGCGCTACCTTGACATGGTAGAGGTCACTGGTTCGATCCCAGTATCTCCCAGGCCTCCTTAACTTCATTTTCAAATTTTCCAGAATAACTCTTGGCCGCGCCGTTCGCCTACGCCTGATAATTCATAAATCGCACATAGATCGGCTCAGGCCAGGCTCTCGCCTCCGGTCAAAAAATCGCCTTCGCGATTTTTTGGACCCCGGCTCGATCCTTCGCGGGGTAGGCCTGCCTATAATCAATCCGAAAGGAAGTCGGGAATTTCTTTGAGTTCAGTAAAATCCGTTTTCCAAATATCGAGTTCGTATAGATTTCCGTACTGATCTATATCCAGCACTGCGGATACGAGCAGTCCGTCCGAATCCGGAAAATTCTCTTCGGCAATTCTTTCAGCGAATTTTCTGTCTTTCTTTTCGGTTAATTGTCGGAAAGAATCCATCATGAAAGTTTAAAGGAACTTAGGAAGATAAAAAGGAAGATTATTTCTAGGAACGAGAATGGAGGATGTTTCGCGGCGCCTCCGAATAGAAGCGCTTCGAAACTGTAATTCGATCAGTCTCTAAATAGGAGACTATTTTGCGGCATCTTAAATCCGGTCACATTCGCCAGATCCTTTTTAATCTGCTCTCTGACCATGGGATCGTGCTCCACGAGTAGAGCTTCACGAAGAGAAAATTCTCCCGCCTTCAGATCCACTTCTCCGACCGCGATGGAAGCGCGATAACGGACCAGAGGAGACTCGTCCTTCAGAAAGGCGCAAAGATCGTAGAATTTCTGGTTTGCGATCCGATTCAGATAAACGATGGCATTCAGAATTGCTACCTTTGCGAAAGGATTCTTTTCCTTATCGATGGCCGCGTTCAGTTGGGAAAGGGAATCCTTTCGATTCAAATTCTTTAATCCATCCGCAGCGGAAGCCCTTACGTAAAAATTAGGATGTCCCAGTGCCGCGATGATCGCGTCCTGATTTTCTTTTGCATAAGGTAAAAGTCCGATATTCCTTAAAATTTCTCCGGTGGCGATGACCAGATTGTATCCCTCGGGAGCGCTGAATGTAGGAACATCGTTTTCCTGAACGGCAGGAGAGATTCTCTTGAATTCTTCTACCATCACGGAGCCGGAAATATCTGATTCCATGGCGCCGAGCGCCTGAGCTACTACGAATTTCAAAGAAGGAGAATTCTCATCCGATTTGGGAACGTTCGGATTTCCCTTTAAGGCCTTGAGTAAAGGGCGAACGGCCAGCTTACTCGTTACGAATTTCAAATAATCGGCAGCTTGGATTCTTTCTTCCAAATTGCCGCTTTCCAGCTTTTTGATCTGGTCGAAAAACATCTGATCCAGCTTTTCATGAATCATTTCCTTTGCGGAAAGGTTAGCTGCGAAAGATAGAATGATTCCAAGGACAAGGATTCGTAAAATTGACATGGGTTCCCCCTGCTTAAAGTATCGGATTTTGGAACCCCCGTCTTGACAGATCGGGACCGGATTCGGCTTAAAGTGGCTCCGTTTCCTTGACTCTTTCGGCGATCCTGCGAATTTTCTCGGAAAGATCTTCCACCGCCAATTCCTTTTCGCCGCCCTCTTCCAGTTCCCGACCCAGTTTTTTCAGGTCTTCCTGGATCTGTTCGCTGTTCTCGCTGGCCCTGGTCGCCAAATGGGTCAGCAAATCCTCTCTGTAACTCTTCACTTCTTCGAGGCGAAGCTCTCCCAAAGCCACCATGCTTTGGAGGATTTTGTCCATTTTTTCTTTGGTGAGATAAGCGAGACCGATCCCGCCAAGAACCAGCCTTCCGAAGAGCGCGCTGATATTCTTGCCGGTCTCTCGGATCAGAGCGGAGAGCATATAATTGGAAAATTCTTCGTTTCTTTGTCCCAGACTTACCTTCAGAAAGGTCTGGCCCAGGATCTTTGGGGTGATGTCCTGGCCACTCATATTATCGATCACCCGAATTTCGTCGCCCGCAATGATCATCTCCGCCACGTCTTCCAAAGTAATCGTCTTACTGGTTTCAGGGTCGTACAGTCTTCGGTTAGCGTATCTTTTAAGGACCTTCATTCTGGGTTTTGCTCTTTTTCGGACCGACGGGGAGAAGTTTTCCTTTCGCTCTTAAGAGCTTTGGAATCTCGTTTTTCTTGCCGACTCCCCTTTCTAGTTGCGGGTTTTTCGCAACGCACCAATTCTAGGATCGGACGAAAATCCCCAAGGTCAAGGAAAAAACCCGTCCTCGGCATCCGAGATGAACTTACTATCCGACGTTTTACTTTTACACAGGCTCACTTCGGAAGAACGAGAGTTTCTGATCGCCTTACTCAAGTGGAAAGGTATCGATCAGTCGGAATGGATCACCTCCTCCGGTTTCCCGTCCGTTTCAAAAGAGACTTTGCTTTGGAAAATCGATGCGAGTCCCCAAGACATTCTCTCCGCTCAGGATTGGTCCAGAGAAGTCTGTCTCCTGGGTCGCTTCGATGCGGAGGAAAGGAATTCGTTTATTAGAGCGGGAGCTACAAGAATTTACGATCTGAATCTTTTCCCCTTGGAAGAGTTTCCCTTCTTCCGATTTTCCAAGCCCTTACATCCGGAGATGCTTCTTTTAACGTCCGATGCGGGCCTATTCTCGAAATTCCGTTCCTTATTGCGGGCCTGCGGCAGCAACGCTCATTGGTGCAAAGATATATTAGGACTTCCCAATATACTTAAGGAGACCAAACCGGGGGTACTACTCATCGATTCGGAGTCCTTCTCTCCCAGGGAACTGAGCTCAAAAATAAGAGGACTGTTAGGTCATCCGAATTTTCCGCTCAGCTTTTGCCTGATCGATTTCGATCGGGAAAACGTTTATCAGAATTTGGCGACCGGGCTTAAGGACATCGCCAAGGCTTTTTTCGAATCCAAGGATCTGCTTCTTTTTCTAAGGGACAGACTGGCGCTCACTTCTCTCCCGAAAAGCTCTCCCTATCAGGCGATCGATTGGAACGGAAGTCCCAGAAACATTCGGGATTACGATTTTCCGGTCGTTCCGGACGGAAATTTGCAAAGAGCGGAATCGGCTTACTTATTCCGAATCCGTAGATTGTTCCTATGGATGGGAGAAGGGAGTAGCCGAGGGACCGAGGCCTCGGCTTCGGAAGGTTAAAAGCGGGCTTTAAGCCTCGGTTCTTAATTTCTCGAAGACTTCCAGAAATAGATCCGGACTTTGGGCCCCGGAAACCGCGTATTTCTCGTTAAATACGTAAAAAGGAACTCCTGTCACGCCCATGATCTTTCCCTCGTTCTCTTCCGTTTCTATTCTAGAAAGAAGTTCCGAGTCCTGTCTCACCGAATCCAATTCCGTCTCGGGAATTCCCGCTTCCTTTAAGGCTTCTCGAACCGAGGAATCGTCGGAAAGATTCTTTCCATCCGAGAAAAAATTCCGGAAGAATATTTCGGCGAGTTGCGCCTCTTTCCCGTAATTTCTGGCCTTACGAATGAGAGCATGAAGTATCAGGGTATTTGGCTGATGGCCCTGGACTATATTCGAAAATTCTAATCCGTCCTCTTTGGCGATATCGGAGACCCTTTGGGTCATCATTTTGACCCTTTCCAAGGATCCGAATTTTCTAGTCATATGGGATTCGCGATCTTCTCCCTTTTCCGGAAGATCCGGATTCAGTTGAAAAGGTTTCCAACTAACCAGAATCTTGTCTTCCGGGTGCCGAGACTCCCAGGATTGGATGGCCTTCTCCAATCTCCTTTTTCCGATATAACACCAAGGACAGACTACGTCCGAATAAATAGTAACACTCGTTTCCAAAGATTTTCCCCTTGTAAGTCTTAGACTTATAAGTACCGCTAAAAATTGAGGACCGTCGAAAATAATCGACCGGCCTCTTAAGAGGCAACTCGATTCTTCTCTCCGGAATTTCCGTTAGAAGAGTAAAGTAGGAAGAATAACTTATTCCTCTTCCAGAAGTTCCGCCGCCGCGATTTCCTCCAATCCTCGGTTCGGAAAGGCCTGCTCATAGAAAAGAGCAGCGAATAAATCGAAATCCTCGTCTTCGGGAAGATTATTTTTTTCCCAGTATTGGTTTCTTCTCTTGATCAAAATGGAGATCGTCTCGTCTTCCAGAGAAAATTCCTTTCCTCCCTGGTTCAATCTTCGGACGAGCCAATTCAGATTATGTATGGAGAAGTTTCCGGTAAATTCCAAAGTCGCGAGGGAAGGTTCTCTTTTCATTAAGGTTTCCGTATGATAAAGAGGGATCCGCAAATAATAAGGATCCTTGGTCTGCATATACTGCTTATAGCCGGAGGAAATGGACTCGAAGAAGGGAAAAAGATTCACGTAGGAAGAACGGATCAACTTCTCTTTTTCCGGATGCCTTTGCATCACTTCGATTAGATCCACGAACGTATCCTTTTGCACGGCTTCCCTCAGTATACCGTCGAGAGGAGCGGGTCTAGGCTCCGAATCGATAAGCCTAACGTAAAGATATTTTACCTCGTATGCGAATCGGGACTCCCTGGGGATATAATATTCTATCCAGATCGGTTCCTTATAATAATTTATGAGTTCCTCCGGAGGCAGATCCAGAGTGACGCTTAAGGACTTAAGCTTCTTTACGTCGTCCGTGATGACCTTTTGGCCGCCGATCCTCGTGCGGGACCTCTTAATCTGGCGGAGCTCGGACTTGTTTAAGAGGGGTTTCGGCTTATAGGAGTCCATCTGATTTAATATCGGAATCGGAGAGGCCCGAATTCAATTCGGAAATGAGTTCTTTCGGATATACTTAAGGCCAGAAAATTCTCGCCCAAAACAGACGCAGGAAGATACCGAAAGGGCTCATGATCCCGGCCTCTGCGAAACGGACCTTTCCGTTTCCGTCCAGGATATAGAATGTAGGATATCCTCTCACGCTCCAGTCCCGTAGAAGCATCGGATTTCCTAGAAGGATCGGAAACTCTACCGTTTGTTTGTCCAGATAATCCTTTAAGGCGACTGCGTTATCCCCCTCTTCCACACTGATGAACGCGAATCCTTTCTTATCTTTGAGGAAACTAGCGTACCAATTTACCAAAGGAAGATTGGTATTGCAGACCTCGCACCAAGTCGCCCAAAAATATACGACGGTTGTTTTGCCTTTGATATCCGCCTTCGCTCCTATGGGACTACGGAAATCCTTACCGTCCAAACTCAGAACCGGCTGGGTATCCAGCGCACGAAACCAAGCCAGAAAAAACGTCGCAGCAAGAAGCAGAGCCAAGGCTCCCGAATATTGCAGCGTTGTTCTCAGATTCTTATTCATGTCTTTATTAGACTGGAACTAGAAATGGATGGGAAGACTTTGTCCCGGACCCGAATACATGATCCAGACCACCAGTAAAAGCCACAAAAATCCCGCCACAAGGACACCTACGTCGGTGAGAATCGCTTTCGTAGGATTATGGCCCATGTTCTTGATATAGATAATATACAAAGAACGGAAGATCGCATACACCACTATCGGAATCGTATACACCATCTTGTCGGTTCCCAGATTTTCTATGGTAGTAGGACTAGTTACATACATGACGTAAGTCACCAGAGTCATGGTGGCGACGATTCCCATCATCAGGTCCAGGAAGTTGACCGAGTATTCTTCCAAAATCTTGCGATGGCCTTTGCCGCCGTCTTCTAGGATGATCAATTCTCCCCTTCTCTTTCCGAAGCCCCAGTACAGAGCCAGCATAAAAGTACAAAGAAGCAACCAAGAAGAGAAACTCACACCGACGACGATGGAACCCGCGATTGCCCGGACGACGAATCCGATGGAGATGCTCATCACATCCAAAATCACCATATGCTTCAGAAAAGAACTATATACGAAATTAAAAAGAAGGTATCCGGTCGTAAGCGCGAAGAATGCGGGTTGCAAGCGAAAGGAAAGTATTAAAGTCGCGGAAAGCAGAACGGCCGTTAGAAGTAAAGCGATCGTGGGAGATATCGCTCCGGATGCGAGAGGTCTGTGTTTTTTTTCGGGATGGAGAGCGTCCTCTTTCCGATCCAGATAATCGTTCACCACGTACTGGCAACTTGCAGTTAGGGAAAAAAGGAAAAAAGCGTAAATCGCCTTTTCGACCGATTCTAAATCGCCCAGCTTCTTCCCGAAAATGATGCCCGCAAAAAGGATGATATTTTTGATCCATTGGTGGGGTCTCAAAAGTTTTACATAAGCGAACAGCATTCTTGCTCCTGGAAGGATATTGCCTGTGACGTCAGGTTGCTCGGAAATCGAAGGCTTGCAAGGGAATTTTCAGGGTATAATTGGACCGCAATCCTCGTTTCCATTCATGTTCCAAGCTCTTCTCGAGCCCTGAAGGCCACCCGAACAATCCCCCGCTCAAAGGTCCGGATTTACGAAAGTAATTCTCCTCTCGTTTGATACATGCAGATCTGCAATAATAAGAACCGGATCTAAGAGACAAAAACGAAAAACTAATCAAAAAGGTCTAAGCCCGTTTTACATTTTCGACTTTACGTTTAGCCAATGTTAGCTTATCAACTTTGACACTATGCATAAGAAAATCACATACAAGATCGTGGAAAGCAAGGAACCTCTGACCCAAGAGGCCTTCGATCCTCTGGGAGCCCTGGGTTACGAATTGGTCTCGGTGATCCATTACTTAAAGCAGGACCATTATATCTACCATTTCAAATTAGTGGATACCCATTAGAGATTCTTAAATCGAAAGCGGGCAAGGAACCGGTCTATCCGACTTGTATCTTCACTCCGTCGTCCTTACCTCCCAGGCTGCCCAGACCGGAATGCCCGGTAAATGCGATGAGCAGCGTAAAGACTCCGACTCTACCTACGTACATGATGCAAGGGTAGAGAAACTTCTCTACTCCCGTAATATAAGGAGTCAAACCCTTGGAAAGTCCGACCGTTCCGAAAGCGGACATGACTTCGAAAAAGATATCCTCGATCCCGTGCCTATGTCCGTTCGCAATCGTGATACATAGCATGAAGAATACGATCGAGATCGTGGCCAGGAAGTAAATACGTGTGGAGATGGCGATCGAATTCTTGGAGATCTCTTCCCCCATAATGCTAACGCGAGCCTGAGGATTAATCACGTTTCTCAGATAGGTCAGGAGAATGACGAAAGTGGTTATCTTGATCCCCCCGGCTGCTCCCTGGGGACCTCCCCCTACGAACATCAGGGAGCAAATCAATACGTAAGTCGGACTCCGAATTTCAGAAAGATCGAAAGTACTGAACCCCGCCGTTCTGGAAGATACGGACAAGAAGAAAGAATTGAAAAGTTTGTCTATGAAAGGAAGTTTTCCGATCGTATCTGGATTATCCCATTCCGACAAGAGGACCCCGAGGCCGCCCACGTGAACCAATATTATAGTTCCGTAAAGCAATAGCTTCATCTGAATCCGATTAGATTCTCCGTGTAGAGCCTGACGATAAAGAGCCAATCTTTCTTCCGCCCAGAACGAAAGCCGGATCAATAGCAAATATAACCAGGAAGGTTCCTTTCCTTCCTCCAAGGCCCGGGACATGAGATATGTTTCCATGGCGACTTCTATCCGGTTCATCACGTTTCGGAAGGCCTCCAAGAGAGTCTTTTCGAAGAATAGAATGACCGGAAATCCGATACCTCCCATTACCACCAGACTCTCTATTACGAGCATGGCCAAAGGTTCGGAAGATAGAAAACTCACATCGTCCACCAAGGAAAAGCCGGCGTTATTAAAAGCGGAAACTGCGGTAAATAAGCTCAAAAAAATCCGATTCGGTTCTCCAGGAAGGCCTCTCAGATCCTCTGGCATAGTGAAATAAAGTAAAACGGCTCCCAACAATTCTATGGAGATCGATATATTCAGAATCGATAATAGAATCCTACGTACGTAATGCGCCTTCTTGGTCTTTCCGTCGTCGGACTCGTGGGAATCGATCGCCTCGAACACGAAGGCCGCTATACGGGTACTCCTGGATAAGCCCCTTACCACCAGAATCCCCACAAGAACGGTAAAGGTGATGATCCCTAGGCCTCCGATTTGGAAAAGGGCCATAATAATCACTTGTGTGGAAAATAGTAATTCGCTGATGGGAACCGTCGAAAGTCCCGTAACGCATATGGCCGAGGCCGCAATATAAAAGGAATCCGCGTAACTGATCCTTCCGGCTTCGGAAGCGTAGATTAGGAATGACCCTAAGAGGATCGCTCCTGCGAAGGCGAGGCAAAGGATCCTTGCCACCGATAGCAATAGAAAGGCTCTCGCGATCCGATTTACATTACGTTTAATAAATTTGAGTGGAGCCATGGGGAAGGGATCGCCCTTCAGAGGAAATATTTTAGGCGGGCCTATCTCGGGCAATGAAAATCCGAAGAGAATCAGAGGTCAAAATCCCCGAATCGTTAATTATTGAGGTCTCTTAAAGCTCGTTTTCCTGGAAAAATGACGGCACCTTCTTCTCATCCGTTCCCCTCCCGACTCCAAGCTAAGAATATCTTTACAAACGAGGGCCTTTCCGAAATCTGGTAAGAATTAGGGTTCCTTTACCTAGGGACCCCAGTCAGATTAGTATCCACTAAAAAAACGGCTCCTCCTGGTTCTCTCCAGAGGGATTCTTTTTTTCTTGGGACTTTTAAAGAGGACTCTAATGAGCACTGCAGTTGCGGATTTCAAACCCAGCGAGAAACTCCTGAAAACCAGGAATATAGGTATTTCCGCCCATATCGACTCGGGAAAAACCACTCTTACCGAAAGGATTCTATTCTATACGAACCGTATCCATGCCATCCACGAAGTTCGTGGAAAAGACGGAGTGGGTGCGAAAATGGACAGTATGGAATTAGAGCGGGAAAGAGGGATTACGATCCAATCCGCCGCTACCTACTGCCAGTGGAAAGGGCATACCATCAATATTATCGATACTCCGGGCCACGTGGATTTTACCGTGGAAGTGGAGCGCTCTCTGCGGGTTCTCGACTCCGCAATCCTCGTGCTTTGCGGGGTTGCAGGTGTGCAGTCCCAGTCCATCACAGTGGACAGACAGATGCGTCGTTACAACGTTCCTCGCGTTGCATTCATCAATAAACTGGACCGTACCGGTGCGAATCCGTTCCGAGTCATCGATCAGCTTCGTGAAAAACTGAAACACAACGCTGTTCCGGTCCAAATTCCTATCGGTCTGGAAAACGATCTGCAAGGAATCGTGGATCTGGTGACCATGAAAGCCGTTTATTTCGAAGGAAAAGACGGAATGGAAATCACCGAGAAGGAGATTCCCGCCGAACTTCAAGAGCTCGCTCAGAAAAAACGCGAAGAGTTGTTAGACGCGGCTTCCATGTTCTCCGACGAGCTTACCGAAGCTATGCTGGAAGGCGAGCCTACCGTAGAACAGATCAAAACCGCGATTCGTAACGGTGCGATCGCTCTGAAGCTTACCCCTGTTTTCATGGGTTCCGCTTTCAAAAATAAGGGAGTACAAAAACTTCTGGATGGAGTCTTGGATTATCTCGCTTCTCCGGTGGACGTAGTCAACTCCGCTCTAGACATCAAAAACGAATCCGAAAAGATCGTCCTTCCCTCCGACAAGGACAAACCTCTCGTTTGCTTGGCATTCAAATTGGAAGACGGTCGTTACGGTCAGTTGACCTACGTTCGTATCTATCAGGGAAGAATCCAGAAAGGTATGACGATCTATAATATGTCGACCAACAAGAAACATAACGTTGGTCGCCTATGTCGTATGCACTCCGACGAAATGGAGGATATCGATTCCGCCGAAGCGGGAGACATTATCGCTCTCTTCGGTATCGATTGCGCTTCCGGGGATACCTTTACCGACGGAAAAATGAACGTTTCCATGGAGTCCATGTTCGTTCCCGCGCCGGTGATCTCCTTGACCATCGAAGCAAAAGAATCCAAGCATTTGAACAACCTGGCGAAAGCTCTTAACCGCTTCACCAAAGAAGACCCGACCTTCCAGACTCACGTGGATCAGGAATCCGGACAAACCATCATCAAAGGGATGGGAGAGCTTCACCTCGAAGTTTATATCGAGAGGATGAGACGCGAGTACGGTGTGGAACTCATCACCGGAGCTCCTCAGGTTGCGTATCGTGAAACCATCACCAACCGCGCGGATTTCGACTACACCCACAAGAAACAGACGGGTGGTCAGGGTCAATTCGGTCGTGTGGCCGGATTCATCGAGCCGATTCCTTTGGAAGAAGGAAAGGATTACGAATTCGTAAACAGTGTCGTGGGTGGTGCCATCCCTCGCGAATACATCTCCTCCGTGGACAAAGGCTTCAAGAGCTGTCTGGAAAGAGGTAGCATGATCGGATTCCCTATCATCGGGGTAAAACTGACCATCAACGACGGTTCCTACCACGATGTGGACTCTTCCGATATGGCATTCCAAATCGCAGGACGCTATGCATTCCGCCAAGGTTTCAGCAAGGCTTCTCCTCAGATTCTGGAGCCTATCATGAGAGTGGAAGTGGACGGCCCGGCTGAGTTCCAAGGTGCGATCCTCGCTTCCTTGAACCAAAGAAGGGGTATGATCCTGAATACCACCGAGCAAGACGGTTATTGTAAGGTAGAGGCGGAAGTTCCTCTGGCGGACATGTTCGGATACTCCACCGTTATCCGTTCCTCCACCCAAGGAAAAGCCGAGTTCTCCATGGAATTCTCTCGCTACGCTCCTGTTCCTAGAAACGTTGCGGAAGAATTGATGAAAAAATACAAACCGAACACCAAAGACGAAGATTAATCTCCGAAAAGAGGAAAATCTTTCCGAAAAAGGGAGTCCGAACGGGCTCCCTTTTCTTTTTATAAGGACTCCGATTGCCGATATTATTCTTATGCGGAGAAGAGTCCGAATCCATCTAATCTATTTGCCGATTCTCCTCCTCCCCGTTTCCTTAATTTTCCCGGGGACGCCGCCTAAAACGCATACGGTGCAACCCAAGGAGACCGCCTTCTCCATATCCCAAAAGTATAAATTGGATTGGAGAATCCTATTAGAATGGAACGGCAAAAAGGAATCCGAAGGACTCAAAGTGGGAGAAAAGCTCAAGTTACCTCCCGACCCTTCCCGAATCAGAGAATTACCGGAGTCTTCCGAGCAGGCGACAGGGCAGAATTTTTCTGGGAGATTCCATTCTCCTCTCAAGAAACTTCCTCCCGTGGCTCTTCCTTATTCTAGCCTATCGTATTTTCCGAATAAAGGCGTACTGTTCAAAGCCAGTCGACATAAGGATGTGCATTCCGTTTCCGGGGGAAAGGTAGTTGTACTGGACCAAATGGACGGTTATAGGAAATATATTATTTTAGAGCATCGAGGCGGATTCTCCAGCGTTTACGCCAATTTAGGTTCCGTATCCGTAAAGGAAGGGGAGATCGTTAAACCGGGAGAGCCGATCGGAGAGTTGGAAGAGGGTAAGGGACTCTATCTTCAGGTCAACCAAGGTACCAAAGCGATCGATCCGATATCGTTTCTTAAACGCTAATCGTTTCGTCTATTTAAGGACTCATACGGCGGGATTTACACGGAATGGAATGGGAAATCGTTAATTCTAAAGCGGTGACTCCGAAAGGAATCATAGAGAACGCGACTATCCGGATCCGCGACGGAAAGATCGCTTCGATCAGCGCAGGAATTCCCAAGGATTCTCTTCCCATCCGATTGAATCTGGGTGGGCTCTTCGTTTATCCCGGATTCATCAACGCTCACGATCATCTTCTAGGCACCTATCTTCCTAAAGTCGGAACCAACCGTCCTTATCCGAATTGGCTACCCTGGGATAACGATCTTAAATCCTCCGTCGTATACGCGGAGAGGCAGCAACTAGAGCCGGAACAATTGTATTTCTTAGGCGGATACAAGAATCTAATCAGCGGAGTCACTTCCGTTCTGGATCATATTCCTCATTTCGTCCAGTCCCCCTTCTTAGAGAATTTTCCGGTTCGGATCCTAAGCCGATTTACCCTGGCTCATAGCATTTGCTCCTACTCCCTCGGTTGGGGAGACGGCCCGGAAATCGAATACGCCCGAGCCAAGGAAGGAAATCTTCCTTTCGTCACGCATATTTCGGAAGGCTTCGACGAGGAGTCCGAAAATGCGGTCCAAAAACTGCAATCCATCGGTTGTTTAGGAGAGAATTCCGTACTCGTTCACGGGATCGCTTTCGATTCCGAAGACGTGAAAGCTGTGGCCAAGGCCAAAGCGAATCTAGTCTGGAGCCCGGAATCCAATCTATTCCTATTCGGAAAGACGGCCCCCATACGGGAATTATTGGAAGCCGGAGTCAACGTAAGCCTAGGCACGGATTCCCCCATGTCCGGATCCTTGAATCTTCTGGGAGAAATCAAGTCCGCTCGGGAATTTTATAGAAAGGAATACGGAGAAGAATTGGATCCTAAAATTCTTTTCAGAATGGTCACCGAAAATCCGGCCAAAGCATTCCGAATTTCGGATGAATTAGGAAGTTTGGAGGCGGGTAAAATCGCCGACCTAGTCGTTCTTTCCGGGGAGAAAGACAACGCTTACGATGTGCTATCCTCCGCGGATTTGCGTTCGGTGAGACTGGTAGTCAGAGACGGCAAGCCCGCATACGGCGACCTTTCTTTGAAGGAATTTTTTGACGAAACAGGTGTGGAAGGACGAGAAATTAAGATCGCCGGAACCGATAAATACCTTGCCGGGGATCCCCTAGGGTTGATAGAATCGGTAACCCGGGCCCTTGGTTACAAAAAGGATTTGGCATTTTTTCCCGTCGGGTAGATTTAAGAGTGGAAGGTAACGGTCTTGGCTGGGCCCATAATCCGAAATTATAAAGGCGGCTCCATTATATACTTCGAGAAAGATCGATCGGAGGATATCTATGTTCTCCGGCAGGGTCGCGTCGTATTAACGTACACCGCTATCGATACAGGTTACGAAGTAAAAGAAGATGTGCGCTTAGGCGAATTCTTCGGAGTCAAATCCGCTCTGGGAAAGTATCCTAGAGAAGAAACCGCACAGGTAGTAGGCGGCGCAACCGTGCTCGCGTTCAAACTTTCCGATTTCGAGACATTCGTTTCGGAAAAGACCCATCTCATTCTCAAAATGATGAAGGTGTTTTCTAGCCAGCTCAGGCAGGTTCACAAGAAATTGAGAGAGATTCTCGGTCAGGCGGAAGCCAGAAACCCCGCCTTCGAGCTCATGAACGTGGCG
The DNA here is from genome assembly GCF_000306115.2 of Leptospira wolffii serovar Khorat str. Khorat-H2. NCBI lineage: Bacteria > Pseudomonadati > Spirochaetota > Leptospiria > Leptospirales > Leptospiraceae > Leptospira > Leptospira wolffii. The sequence continues at coordinate 930,210 of NZ_AKWX02000020.1, read as the reverse complement.
GAAGTTTTCTATAAGAATAATAACTTCGAACACGCCGCCTATGCTTTCGGCAAATACTTGGAACATTATCCAAGCGGACCCTACGCGGGGAGAGCGACGGAACTCCAGGACCTGGCAAGAAAAGGGACTCCTTACCCGATCAATATGCCTCCTTTGGTTTACGACGCCGCTTCCACTCGTATGACCCAGGAAAATTTGCAGAATATCATGAAACCGGCTGCGGAGAAGACGAACCTAGGAGCGGGAACGGACAACTCCATCACTTCGCTTTACAATCGCGCCCACACTTTCCTAAATGTGGGCAAGTTCGAGGAAGCTGCCGGTATCTTTAAGGACCTGATGGTCCGAAACGACTTCAAGTACGATAGCGAGAAAAAGCTGGTGGATAACGCTCTTTTCCAAATGGGAGTTTGCTTCCTGAAACTGGAAAATCTGGAGACTGCGAGCAATACATTCTCCGCTTATATCAAGAAGCATCCTTCCGGAGAATCGGTCAAAGAGTCCTTATTCCATCTGGCAGAAATCGCCGAGCAACAAGGAGATCGCCAAAGAGCGGGCATGCTCTTCGGAAAAGTAGCCCTTCTCCCTCCGGAAAGAGACAGCCTTTCTCAGAAGGCCCGCCAGAAAGCCAAGGAGCTAAGCGCTTAAATGGATTTAATGTTAGAGTCCATGTTCTCCAAGTTCGGTAAGACTTACGAACCGAACCAGATCATATTTTGCGAGAACGAACCCGGAAACGATTTCTATCTGATCCAAGCGGGCAAGGTGAAAATCACCAAGACCGTGGGAAATTCCATCAAGACATTGGATATACTGGAACAGGGAGATATCTTCGGAGAGATGGCGATCTTAGAAGAGCAGCCTAGAAGCGCGACAGCCATCGCGATTTCCGAAGTGAAGGTATTGAATTTCAACCGGGCGAATTTCGAACTATTGATGACCAAGAATCCCACTCTTGCGCTAAAGATCCTCACCATATTCTCCGTGCGTATTTACGATGCCAAGAGAAGATTGCTGATCCTTCTTCTGGACGATATCATAGGAAAAGTAGCCGACGTATTTCTCATGCTTTACGAGAAAATGCACACTCATACGGAATTCAAAGAAGTGGTTCTGAATGTGACCGTAGAGGATGTGGCCGACTGGTGCGCCCAACCTGTGGGAGAAGTCCAGAAAGTGGTGAACCAATTCGCAAAAAGCGGTAAAATCGAGATATACTCCGATAAAATCGTTATTCACAATATTAACGACTTCCAGAGAATAGTCTCCCAGAAGCGCAAACCGGCTTAAACCGGAATTCGAGTCTTAGAAAACGAATCGGTCCCGTAGCTCAGGTGGACAGAGCAGAAGTTTCCTAAACTTTTGGTCGGAGGTTCGAATCCTCTCGGGGCCACCATTATTCCAATTTAGATGACCGATTCCGCAGATACCGTAATCCAACTTCTCCGAAAATCGGAGGAATTCCTAAAAAAGAAAAATATCCCCTCCGCGCGTTTGGATGCGGAACTACTACTCGCGGATCTATTGCGGATTCCAAGAGTGAAGCTCTATGTGGATTTCGAAAGACCACTCTCCTCTTCCGAAAAGGACGCATATCGGGAAAGAATCGTAGAGAGATCCAAATCCCGTCCCACAGCATACATTATCGGAAAGAAAGCGTTCTTCGATTCAGAATTCTTAGTGAACGAGTCTGTGTTGATTCCGAGACCGGAAACGGAGGAGTTGGTGGCCTGGGTTCTGGAAGAATTCCAAGACAAGGAGTCCGAATTGCAGGCTCTAGACTTATGCTCCGGAAGCGGCTGCATAGGGATCAGTCTAGCAAAAGCAAGATCCAAATGGAGCCTTTCCTTTTCCGACCTTTCCCGAGAAGCCCTGGAAATCAACGGAAAGAATATTCAAGAAATATTAAATACGGATAGAACGTTACCACTCTACCAAGGGGATCTATTCTCTTCCATACCGAACGAAAACAGATTCGATCTGATCGTATCCAACCCTCCGTATATTCCCGAGTCGGAAAAATCTTCTCTAATGAAGGACGTAGCGGATTACGAACCTCATTTGGCCCTATTCGTATCGGATTTCGAAGCATTTCACAGCCGCATACTGAACGAGGCCAAAAATTACCTAAAACCTAACGGCTTCCTATACCTCGAGACCCATCCGAAATACTCAAATTGGTTAAAAGAAGAAGCTTTGCGGCAAGGTTACTCCGAAGCGATTTCGAAAAAGGACCTCTCAGGGAGAGATAGTTTCGTTAGACTGAAAATTTAGAATAGAGTTCCTATTCTATTCGTCCGGTAAACGGAGCCTAAAAAGACCTTCACGCGACCTGAGTAGTCTCGTTCGGTATATTTTCAATTCTCTCATGTCCAATCATGCGATAAGCGTAAACAAGACAGGCTTGGATATCTTCAGGCTCCAACCATGAATAGCCTTCTAAGATTGTTGTAGTATTATCTCCTGCAGCAAGCATCCCAAGGATATGCTCAACAGCAAGGCGACGGCCTCGAATAATCGGCTTACCTCCGAATATTTGAGGGTTAAACGTAATTCTATCTAGCAACCGAGGAAACATAACCCCGTAATCTACCTTCCTTTTCCATTAGGATCAAACGATCCACTTCCTCCAAAACGAAAGAATCGTTTACACCACGAATTCTCTCGTATGTCCGTATCATAGCTAAAGCACCCGAATACGAATCATCCTTCTTTCTTCCGCTTAATAATTGCGGCTTTATATTTCCGGCAACAAACGAACCGAACAGAAATTCCTTGTATTCCAGATCACGTGTAAACCAAGGCAAAAGCTTTTGTGATACGATCACTTGCACATCCTTACTTTCGTAGGTAAAAGCTAAGATATACCTACATGCCTCTTTTGCCCCCGGGCTCAAAGGATCCGCTTCGATTACGTTTATCTTCTTCAGGAGGGATTCTCTAACATCGGAATCTATCCCGGAAGAGAATGCACTCATAGAGAAAAGTAAAATGAACGCGAGAATCGGTTGCTTCATCCAGGAACTTCTCCTTGAGAATTTAACTGAGAATCCCGTTTGCATATTCGAGGAGGTCTTTCCCGCGTTCCCTTATTTGACAAACTGCAAATTGTAAAACAAAGGAGTATCTCTCAGATACTTGGAAAGCACATTAGGATCGTTGGCTAAATAAAATACGTAGGCCTGCGCGATATTCTTCTTATAAAGCATCATCAAGATTCCGTATTTGTATTTGGAATCGAAATTAGGGCTTACATGCAAAGAGATCGTCGCTCCCCAGTCCGCTCCGAATTCGGACTTTACCGCAGCCGGAGGGAAGAATGCGGGTTTCGTATCGGGCAATCCTCCCCCTCCTATGTTCATGATCATCACGATAAAATCCTGGATATGCTCGTCTTCTTTCATCGGAGCCATCACTACCCCGGGGGTTTTGCTCAATTCCTTGTATTGTTTGATATATTCGTCCAAGGGACGGATCGCATAACGTAGTTCGAAATCGTCGGATTTGGATTTCAAAAAGTAATCGTAAGGAAAAGGCGAGCTGTCCGCCGAATATTTGAGTTCGAAACCATCCGGAAGAGGATTTACGATTCTCATCTTTGCTCTATTCAGGGAGTTTCGTAGGTTCTCCTCGGATTTCAATTTTACTTCGGAAGAAACGCAGGAAAATAGAAGAAAAGAAGGGATAAATAAAAGAAGGCAAATAATTTTCTTAGGCATGAATTTAACCGGTTGGGATTCTCGGCGGATTCGGCGGAAGTGCAAGTACAAAAATGGGGTCGGTAAGGCACCGACCCCGAAGCTAGTTTCGACTCGTATGGGGAAGAATTAAATCGCTGAGCTTCCTCTTTCTCCGGTACGGATACGGATCACATCCTCGAGAGGAAGGATCAGAATCTTTCCGTCTCCGATCTTTCCTTCGCCGGTTTTGGCAGCCTTGAGAATGGCGTCGACGGTCGGCTTAACGAACTCGTCGTTGACTGCGATTTCCAATCTAACCTTTCTCAAAAGGTTTACTTGGTATTCGTGTCCGCGAAAAACCTCGGTTTTTCCTTTTTGCTGCCCGTAGCCTTGCACGTCGCTTACGGTAAGCCTGTAAATTTCATTCTTAGTAAGCTCCGCTTTTACCTCTTCCAGTTTATGTGGCTGGATAATTGCTACGACTAATTTCATATGCTCTCCTTTACTTAGTGTATAAATTCATGCGAAGGTTAAATGATATAACCTTTCTCTCCGTGAATCTCCGCATCGAGACCCGCGATTTCTTTCTCTTCGGAAATTCTGAATCCGATCGTTTTCTCTATGATGAAAACGAGGATTAAGGAAACGACGAAAGAGTAAGCGCCGGTAGCGACTACGCTGATCAACTGAACGATTACCTGATCGGTGCGAGTTGCGACTCCTGCTCCGAGAGAAACGGTGAATACCCCGGTAAGAATAGCTCCTACAGCTCCACCAACTCCGTGTATACCGAACGCATCCAAAGAATCGTCGTATCCGAGTTTTCCTTTCAGAAGGATCGCTCCGTAGCAGATCGGAGATACGATCAATCCGAGGATAATAGCTCCTTGCAGATCCACGAATCCGGCAGCGGGAGTGATAACCACGAGACCGGCTACGATTCCGGAAGCTGCACCGAGTGCGGTCGCTTTCTTAGTATGAAGATATTCGATCAAGAGCCAAGCTACGCCGGCTGCCGCAGGTGCGATCAAAGTCACTGCGAATGCTCTGGCTGCCAATCCGTTCGTTGCCAAACCGGATCCGGCGTTAAATCCGAACCATCCGAACCACAGGAACCCGGCGCCTATCAGAGTATAGGTGAGGTTGTTCGGAGCAATAAGAGCAGGACCTTCTCCTTTACGTTTTCCGAGAACGATGGCCGCTGCAAGACCGGCGATACCGGAAATCAAGTGGACTACGGTTCCTCCCGCAAAGTCCAGAGCGCTTTTTTGGAATAACCATCCGTCGGAGTCCCAGACCCAGTGAGCGACGGGATCGTATACCAAGGTTGCCCAAGCCAGAATGAATACGATATAACCTGAAAGTTTTACCCTTTCTGCAATCGCTCCGGATATAAGCGCAGGAGTGATCAAAGCGAACATTCCTTGGAACAAGAAGTGGATGTATTTAGGAATTGTTCCTTCCAGAGTCTCGGTATCGACTCCGTTCAGGAAAAGAAGACCGAAATCACCGTAATACGGATTGCTTCCGTCGAAAGCAAAGCTGTATCCGAAGATAGTCCACTGAAGAGTAAGGACTAAGATCGCGATGAAGCTGTGCATCATGGTCGATAGAACGTTCTTAGAGCGCACGATCCCGCCGTAGAACAGCGCAAGACCGGGAATCATAAAGAACACGAGTGTGGAAGCGACGATCATCCACGCGGTATCACCTTTATCCAATGTAGGAGCCGGTGCCGGAGGAGGGGTTGTAGTTGCGTCCTGGCCCCATAGAACCGCAGGGATCAATAGGAACAGGAACGGGATTAGTTTTTTGGCCGATTTCATTTTCTCAAATCTCATCTCGGAATTTGTTTTAATCCGTATTTTGCAAGAAGAGTACCTGAGAGTAAAAAAGGCGGAAAAAAGAGTAAAAAAATCTTAAATAGGACTCCCTGTCCGAAAAACCAGTTCTCTTAAGGCATATGGGCCTCTTTCGCAACCCAAGAGTAAGATTTCTCTAGAATAAGGGATGAGTCTCTCCAGTAGAGCCTAACAGTTTTGCGTACTTTTTAGGCATATTTTTCCAACCTGTTGGAAAAATGGATAAATCCAATAGAATCACGGGCCCAAATCCCCTGGGCCAGCGTCTAACTATACCAATTACATCCGGAAAATGGCGTAGGATGGATCTTTTTTCGCGGAGAAGTCGGAATAAAGAGCCAGTCCCAGAGATTCTCTAGTCCGGGCCGGATCCAGAATACCGTCATCCCAAAGTCGAGCCGTAGAATAAATACAGGAGGAGCGACGATCGTAGTCTTCTAAAATCGGTCTGCGGAATTCGTTTTGCTCTGCTTCGGAGAGGGCTTTGCCTTCCTTCTCCAATTGCTCCATTTTAACGGTTAAAAGAACATTCGAAGCCTGTTCCCCGCCCATAACGGAAATTTTCGCGTTCGGCCACATCCAAAGAAAACGAGGACCGAAAGCTCTACCGCACATTCCGTAATTTCCGGCTCCATAGGAACCGCCGATCACTACGGTATATTTAGGAACCACGGAAGTCGAGACCGCGTTCACCATCTTGGCTCCGTCTTTAGCGATTCCTGCATTCTCGTATTTCTTACCTACCATAAAGCCGGTAATGTTTTGGAGAAAGACGAGAGGGATCTCCCGTTGATTGCATAACTGGATAAAATGTGCAGCTTTCAGGGAACTTTCGGAGAATAGTACCCCGTTGTTTGCGACAATACCTACTAGCTTTCCGTAGATATTCGCAAAGCCAGTAACGATCGTAGTCCCATAATATTTTTTGAATTCTTGAAAACGGGAACCGTCCACTACTCTTGCGATCACTTCTCTTACATCATAAGGCTTACGAATATCCTTTTGGATGATCCCGTAAATTTCCTCCGGATCGTATAAAGGATCCTCGAAAGTTATGGATTCCGGACTTTTTCCTTTCGCATTTCCTAAACTGGAAACGATATGTCTGGCGATCTCCAAAGCGTGACGATCGTTTTCGGCATAATGGTCCGTGACTCCGGAAATCCTACAATGCACGTCCGCCCCGCCTAATTCTTCCGGAGTAACTACTTCTCCCGTGGCGGCTTTTACAAGAGGGGGGCCTCCTAAGAAAATAGTCCCGTTTCCTTTAACGATCACCGATTCGTCGGACATCGCAGGGATATAAGCCCCTCCTGCGGTACAGCTTCCCATCACGATGGATATTTGGGGAATTCCCTCTCTGGAAAGATTGGCCTGGTTGTAAAAGATTCTGCCGAAATGTTCCTTGTCCGGAAACACTTCGTCCTGCATGGGAAGAAAAGCTCCGCCGGAATCCACCAAGTAAACGCAAGGAAGCCGATTCTCTCTGGCGATTTCCTGAGCGCGGATATGCTTTTTGACTGTGAGCGGATAATAAGTTCCGCCTTTTACGGTAGCATCATTGGCTACGATCACGCAGGGACTTCCCGATATTCTTCCGATTCCGGTGACTATGCCTGCGGAAGGAACATCGTCGGAGTAGACTTTTTCTCCGGCCAAGGCGGAGAATTCCAAGAAGGGAGTGTCGGAATCGACGAGTCCGCGAATTCTTTCTCTCGCGGTCAATTTTCCGCGGCTCTTATGCCTTTGTATGGATTTTTCGCCTCCTCCTTGGGAGACTTTGTCCAAAAGCATACGGACCTCCTCCACTTTCTCGGAGAGGTCTTTAAAGTTTTCCTTATATTCGGGAGACGAGGTCCTAATCTGGGATTCCAATACTTCCATGCGATCTCCTCGGAATATTATTTTCTCACCTTGCTTTCGTATAGAATTCTTATCAGTTCGGCTTCGGATGCGGATAATTCCCTGTTTCTACGAGCCATGATCTTGCGGGAATCTCTAAGGAACAAATCCAGGATATAGGGTTGTCCGTCGGCCCAGGCAAAAGGCGGAAGATAACCACCCACTTTATTCGAGATCACATTGCACCCGAAATCAATTACTGTGCCCGTATTCAGCATCACTCCGATACCGATTTTGGAGAAATCACCGATAATGGATCCGAATTTGATGGACCCTGTGGTGGTTTCGTGGCCTTCTTCCCGGATCTTAACCACTCCATAATTATTCTTTAGATCCGAAGTGGTGGAAAGAGCGCCAATGTTCACCCAACTTCCCACCAGAGAATGCCCCAAAAATCCTTCGTGATGTTTATTCGTAAAATCTAATATAATGCTATCGCCGACTTCTCCGCCTATTCTGCATACGTTTCCGATGGAAGTGCTGCCCGTGATCCTGGCATTATCTATATGGGATCCGTGCCCGATATATAGCGGTCCTTCCAGGAAAGAAAAGGACGTGATCTTAACGTCCTTGTCGATGATGACCGGCCCGGAAGTGACGTCTATAACCACTCCGGGATAGATCTTTGCGGAAGGATGCACATGAACGTGTTTGGACTTACCCACGATCTGGAAATCTCCGGATTTCACCTTTAGCTTGCGGGCCCATTTCCGCAGATCCTTGTTTAAATCCAGATCCTGTTCGATGCTTCGCCCCAAACTCTCGATCGATTTCCAAGGTAGGAAGTCTTCCGGAGACACGATGAGATCCACCTCTTTTCCGTCATATTCCGCGATCTTGGGGTTTCTTTCGAAGAACGTTTTTTCGAAGGCCGGATTGGAGTGTCTATAATAGATCTTTGCGTCCGAATACTGCTCTTTCAATCTCTGTAGCGGATTCAGAATACCGTCCCGGATTTCTACGAAGGACCGAATTCGGGTCAGGGCTCCCAATCCGGAGGGAGTCTCCTGCTCATCGATCAATATTCTCTGAATCCTGCCCATGAGAATTACTCCACGGTTACGGATTTTGCCAGGTTACGAGGTTGATCGGGAGGACAACCCCGAGCTACGGCCGAATAGTATGCGAGCAATTGCAAAGGAAGTACGTTCAAAATAGGGCTTAGAATCTCGGGACAATCCGGAACCTCGAAGCAATAATCGGATAGCTCTCTTGCTTCGGTATCCCCTTCCGTCACTATGGAAATGATGATACCGTTACGCGCCTTGATCTCCTGGATATTAGAGAGCATTTTGCTATAGATCTCGGATTTAGTAGCGATGCAAACCACGGGAACTTCGTTTGTGATAAGCGCGATCGGACCGTGTTTGAATTCTCCTCCGGCGTATCCGGAAGCGTGGATATAAGAGACTTCCTTGAGTTTCAAAGCGCCTTCCAGAGCCACGGGATGATTATAAGTCCTTCCTAAAAATACGAAGTCCTTGGTCTTGGTAAAGTCGGCCGCCCAGGTTTCCAGGAGATGAGCTTGAGCCAAAATCCTTTCCATCTTTCCGGGAAGAAGGCGGATTTCCTCCAGAAGAGTCTTTAACTCATCGTCGGAAACGATCCATTTCAATCTGGCCACATATAAGGAAAATAGAAGAAGGTTGATTACCTGAGCGGTAAACGCTTTAGTACTTGCGACGCCGATTTCAGGACCTGCATCCGTGCGGATAAAAGAATCCGATTCCCTAGCGATGGTAGAATTCACGTTGTTCACCAAAGAGAGAACCTTGATGAACTTGGCTTTGGCTTCCAAGATCGAAGCCAAAGTATCCGCAGTCTCACCCGACTGGGAAATCCCCACGATCAGTGTATCTCCTTCCACCACGGGATTTCTATAGCGAAACTCGGAAGAGGTCTCGGTATCCGTTTGGATTTTCGCGAAATTTTCCAGATAATGCTTACCGAGCATACCCGCATAATAGCTGGTTCCTGCCGCTTGGATGATAATGCGATTTACACGGGACATTACGTCTCGGGAAATATTGCTCTCCGGAAATTCGATCTCTCCGTTGTCTCCGATGCGGGATTGGATGATCCTTCTGAAGATACCGGGTTGCTCGTGGATTTCCTTGATCATAAAATGCGGATATCCGCCTTTATCCACATCCTCGAACTTGATTTCTTGGCTCTTGAACTCGATCTTTTTCTCTTCTCCATCGAAACCGAAAACCGTACATTCGGTTTTCGTAAAATAACCCCATTCTTTGGAGTTGATATAATACACTTCCCGACAATTGCGGGTGAGAGGAGAGATATCGGAAGCCAGATAATATTCTTCTTTTCCTTTACCTAGAAGAAGAGGCGCTCCGTCCTGTGCGAAATACACTCTGTCCGGCTCGTTATCGAAAACGACTGCGATGGCCCATTTTCCGTGAACCCTGTCGAATAATTCCAGAAAGGCTTCCCGATTGGTTTTGCCTCTTTTCTTACTCTCAGCAAGAAGATTGGGAATCACTTCGGTGTCGGTCATGCTATGGAAGACGAAACCTTTTTGCTTCAATTCCTGGCGAAGCTCCCCGTAGTTTTCGATGATTCCGTTATGAACTACTGCGACGGTGGACTTGGAATCCGTGTGAGGGTGAGCGTTTATCTGATTGGGTTCTCCGTGGGTCGCCCAACGGGTATGCCCGATTCCTACATTCCCTCTGACGGGATGTTCCTTCAGATAGCTCTCGAGATCTTTGATCTTACCTCTTTGTTTACGGACTTGGATTTCTCCCTTGTCCAAAACGGCGATCCCTGCCGAATCGTAGCCTCTGTATTCCAGACTGATCAGGCCCACTACGAGCACCGACTCCACGTTTTTTTCGCCAGCGTATCCTACGATTCCACACATACTTTAAGAATTCTCCATAATCCGTCCGGCTTTTTCCAGAAGAGATTCCAGATCCTTTTTGGACCTAGCCTCCCCTATCACCCGGAGGATCGGCTCCGTATTCGAAGGCCTGATATGTATCCAGGAATTTTCCGCCGCCAAACGTAAACCGTCCCTCGTATCTTCCTTATAATCGGAAAAGGCGCTACGAAAGCGAGAATAGATTTGGTCCGTCTTTTGCCCCGCGATTTTATACGCAATTTTGCGCATATGGACCGCCGGAAGACCGCCGAACACAGTTTCAGCGTCTTCTCCCCTCAGGGCAAGCAGATTCAAGATATGAGCCACCCCCGAAAGGGAATCCCGACCGAAAGAAGGAATCGCAGGATCTATGACTCCGCCATTCCCTTCTCCGCCGAAAACGGATTTTCGGTGTATCATTTCCGCAACAACGTTGGCTTCTCCCACCTTAGACCGGTAAGTGGGAATTCCTACTGAGTCGGCGACCCAATCGTTTACGAAGCTAGTGGAGAGATTCACGGTGATCGAAGCTTTTTTGGGAATTCGACCGGAACCTAAATAGGAAAGAAAACTGAGAGGAAGAGTCAATTCTTCCGAAATCGCTCCCTTCTTGGGAGAAAGTACTACCAAACGGTCCGCATCCGGATCCAAGGCAAATCCTATGTCGGCCTTGGATTGTTTTATGATCCTAGAGGACTGTTTTAACGCTTCCGGAGTCGGCTCGGGCGGCCGAGGAAAGGTTCCATCCGGCTTGCAATTGTGTGGAATAACCTTACAACCCAGGCGTTTTAACAATTCCGGTAAAACGAAGCTTCCGCCCCCGTTCACGGCATCTAAGAATACGGTGTATTTTTTCTTTTTAATGGCGGCGACATTGACTCTTGCGAGTACGGAATCGATATGCGCTTGGATCCGATCCCTTCCGTCTTCGACACTAGAGTTCGGTTTGAACTGAAAAGGTTTATAATCTTCCTTTCTTACCAAATGCAAGAGATTTTCCAGATCTTTCGCATTCGTGAAGAATCCGCCGGGACCGATGAATTTAAAAGCGTTCCAAATCACCGGATTATGAGAGGCAGAGATCATGATTCCACCAGCCGCGCCGGATAGGTTCACCACAGCTTTTACAGTGGGAGTAGGAACGATCCCGAGTCGGATCACCTTCTTGCCCATACCCAACATGATTCCTATGGCGATGTTTTCGATATATTCTCCGCTTGGCCGAGAATCCCGACCGATTACGACCGTATTTCCGGGGAGCCAGGATCCGAACGCCCGCAACGCCTGAAAAATCACATCGGAACTTAAGCCCGTGGGGATGATTCCTCGGATTCCGGAAACGGAGACCATAAGGTCGGGGTGCTGGAAAACAGGTTTTTGGGGATTCAGAGCCATGCTTCCAAGGGGTATATGTATGGGAGGGAAAAAAACATGGGCGATGACAGGATCGAACTGCCGACATCCTCCTTGTAAGGGAGGCGCTCTCCCAGCTGAGCTAATCGCCCGTTATGATAACGGTTCTTACGCGGAAGCAGCTGCTTGGCTATTGATGCGCAAAGCCATCCGGCTCTTTTTGCGGTCCGCATTTTTAGAGTGGATGAGATTGGTTTTAGCTGCTTTGTCCAAAAGAGAAGCGTATTCTTTGTACAAAGTCGGGATAGTATCCTTTTCTCCGTCATGAAGCGCTTTTAGGATCTTTTTGGCCTGAGTCCTAAGGCGGTTCCGGTTTTGAGAATTTGCCGCATTCCTGCGTTTAGTTCTACGGATATCTTTTTCTGAAGATTTAATATTCGCCAAGGATCGACCTTCCTATCGAGGTATACGCCCAGGTTTTCGTACCTTAGTCCCCTGTCAATGCGGTTTTGGTCCTATTCTTCTCGGTTTAATCGCTTTTTCGGGAAGCGACAGAATCCAAACTCCGGGAAATGAAGACCCGCCCATGGTTCGGCGGATAACGAATCGGAAGTGAAAAATCCGGCCCGACCGAAGACGAACGATGCACGTTATTTGCACTTGTCCCGGACGAGACAGACGAAACTTCACCCAAATAGGGGAGAAAAACCGTTCTACGCCGATCTTCATTTCGTTTGGAAATATTTTTTTGCATTGCCGATATTAAAAAATATTTCTTTAATATCGGATTCGCGTAATAATAAGATTCTTTTTATCCGTCGTATTAAGAATCCTTCGGTTCAACGATATATGCTCTCTAGACAGGCCAATGATTACATCATAGTGAATTCGATCGATGAAATCGATCCGAACAAGCTTTCCTTGGCTCAACTGGGGACTAAATATTTGGACCGGAACGGAAACCGTTACGCTGTCCGTTTCAATAAGGAAAGTAGAAAGGCGGAAATCATCCGGATCACCTTGCAAAAGGTTTCGGAAATCGCCACTCACTCCAAGCCGAAACCCTCTCGCTCTGGAACCAAATCCAATCCCCTGGATCTGGACAAACTTTCGAATTTACTCAAGAATACAAAGCACCCCAGTGCCGACTGGATCGAAAACCTGGCGGAAAAGACAAAACAAAAAACTGCCTCTGAACCTACGAACTCCGAAAGAAGCGCAAGCGCATTCTTACCGACAAGAGAGCCGGAAACGGTTTCCGAGAGTATGGAATCCAGAATTTCCACCCCTTCTTCGGATAACTTCGACCTTTCCAAGGTGGACCTGAATATATCGGACGCAGGGTTTTCTTCTTCTCCTCCCGGAAGTTCGGATGTTCCCATATTTATAGAATCGCTCGAAGCAGGATCCTCTAGGGAAACCAAATACATCGAGGATTCCGTTCAACAATTCCAGAAGATTAAGGAAAGGATCGAGTCGGTCCTAAATAATATCCGTAATTCCAAAATCTTCGAAGCTACCGGAGATCCTTCGGACAATAAGAATATCGTGGGGAATCTCACCAGAGAATTCGATATCGAATTCTTCCAAAAACTGGAGAAGATTTTAAACTATCATAAAGAGCTTACCTCCTATCCCAGATCCATTACTTACTATATAGCCAAATACGAATCCGGAAGAAAGCAGGCCCTGCAATCCAGAACCTCCGACCAGGAAAAGCTCAAGCTGGTGATCCGTTGGGAGATGCAGGAAATGCTGTTAGCTTTGGCAAGAAAGCTCAAGAAAATGGTTTTGAATTGCCTAAACGTCCTAAATACCAAAAACGATAACCATCTGAAGCAGGTCCCCTACAACCAGCAGCAGATGTACAAAGACGCTCGCAGCGCCTTATTATATTGCTCGGAAGATATCGGAGCCCTACTTATCTCCTTGCAAAAATGGGCCGATAGCGAAGGCTAAACCCTTTGCATGCCTCTTAGCGACCAAGAAATAAAATCCTTAGTGGAAAAGCTCCGTTCCGAATACCGGGACGGCGCCAAACAAAGTCCGAAGCTCTTCGACGGAAAGGGCTTCGAAGACAGATATATCCAGACCCTGAAACACAGGGGCAATATCGAATCCTTCTTAAAGGAAGAAGTTTCGTTTTTGGAGAAAGTAAAGGCCAAACATCAGGAATTGGTCGAAAAAAGGAACGCCGCCAAAGGAGAAACCATCAATCGGATTTTGGACGAGCAGGAAGAGAAACTCTCCAAATACCAAAGAGTCGATTTCCATCCCCTGGCAAGAACGGAAATGCGTTTTTTTTACGGAGCCATGACCAATTTCGCGGATACGGAGTTGCCTGTTCTGATCCATATCTTCAGAGGAACTCCCGAATACTCCTCATTCCAGGACAGTATCTCAGTAATCGAGAGAATCGGGGTTACAAAGAGAGGAATGCCTTCTCTTCGCATCGCCGAGCATATCAAGGCTTTATTAGATGCGAACGGAAATCAATCCTCCATGGAAAGGGATAGCCAGAATATTCTAAAGGAAGTCTGCATCGCTCTGGCCGCCCTGCGTAAAACGATTCAGGAATGTATCGAGAAGAATAGAGTTAGCGACCGAATGACAGTGCAAGTCAACGATAGGGACTATCCCAAAGCGGCTGAAGCTTACCGTAATTTGCTTTTCGGAATCGCACTGGAAAAAATAATAGTCAAGACCGAAAGCATCATCCGGGATTTCCGTATGAGTGAATTAGTCGGGCTGGACGCTAAATGAAACTATCGATCGTAATCCCTTGCTATAACGAAAAACATACGATTAAAAACATATTAGAAACCGTTAAAAAGGTTCCTTATAAAAATAAAGAGATCATTTTAGTCGACGACTTCTCGACGGACGGAACCAGAGAACTCCTTCAGACCGCGCCTTTTAAAAAACTGGTCGACCAGCTTGTATTCCATGAGCAAAACCAAGGCAAGGGAGCGGCGCTTAGAACCGGATTCAAAGCTGCAAAAGGCGATATCGTGATCGTCCAAGACGCGGATTTAGAGTACGACCCTTTCGAGATTCCCGAAGTAATCGATCCCATCTACAAAGGAAAAGCCGACGTGGTTTTCGGAAGTAGATTCATGGGCGGGAGAGCTCATAGAGTCGTATACTATTGGCACAGACTAGGGAATCTATTCCTGACTACTTTATCCAATATGTTCACGAATATCAATCTCACCGATATGGAGACCTGTTATAAGGCTTTCCGGAGAGAAGTGATCCAATCCATCGATATCCAAGAAAATAGATTCGGTTTCGAGCCGGAAATCACGGCTAAGATAGCCAAAATTCCGGATATCCGCATCTTCGAGGTGGGAATATCCTATTACGGACGCACTTACGCGGAAGGAAAAAAGATCGGATGGAAAGACGGATTCCGTGCGATCTATTGTATCCTAAGATATAATCTGTTTAGATGAAAGTTTAAATTACTTAGATTCTTCGGGAATTTCGTACTCGCGGTATTCCCAAAGACCTTTCTTTTCGATTTCACCCTGTTTCCAAAGTCTATTCATACGATCCAACCATAGCGGCTTTCTTTCCGCTTCGGATAGTACTTTCTCTCTGTATTCGTTCATCGCTCTATGATCGGTCTTCGGTAATTTTGCGGCGTATTCTTTAATTCCGTCCCCGTAAGAAATGAAAGCGACCTTGGTCCCCTTCTCTTCTTTCGAAATCTCCCCCAGTAGTCTATCCATCTTAACCCCATCGCTTTCGTCCTGAACGCAAAGAACCCGTTTTCGAAAATAGATCTGTCCGGAACTGCCGCAAAGCATCTCGTCCAGAAACAAGTATGTGGACACGCCGGAAGTCCTATATTCGTTAGAATGATACAAAGAGCGAATCGAACGCATCTCCTTAGCCGTTTTCTTGTATTGTACGACACCCGCGACCGTCATAACGAAAGAATATATTATCAAAACTGAAAATAGAATATTGGTTTTGGATTCCTTCCATTTCCATCCAGAAGCGGTCCAGATCTCGTGCAGAGTCAATACGAATGGGAATAATGCCAACCCGACGTATCTAGGTCCCCAGTTGGAAACTCCGTCGTTGGGGGCCAAGAATGCGATGAGAAGACAAAAACTATAGGCGACGATCGCTAAATGTAAAAATTCTTTTCGAATTCTTTGCCTAAGTCCCTTATCCAATAATAGAATTAAGAGGGGAATTAAAACCGGTAAGCAAAGAAGAAGTCCGGGCATCGAATACTCGCCTACGAGAATATTGAAAGCCCTCTCCCAAACGGTCCCTTCGTTCTTGCCGGTATTGAAGTTTTGAAAATATCTAGGGCCTATAGGATGCTGATAATCGAGAGTATGAAATAATAATAATGCGAGAACCGTTAAGGAAAACGCTACGGAAGTCCAAAATGATTTCTTCCACCAATCTTTTCCGTAAACGATCCAACCTGCCCCCCAAAATAGAGCGTAGAAAACGATCAGCTCCAATCTTAGCCAAACTCCTATTCCCAGGAGTAAGCCCGCGATACTTCCATTCAGTCGATTCTCTCTGGAACGGAAGAAGAAAGTCAGACCCGACAATTCCAGTAAAAGAAGAGGAGGATGTTCGGAAAGTTCCGGCCCCATGAGAAATATATACGTACCGAAGAATGCGAAAAGGATCCAAAAGAAGGATAGATTCCAAAATCGTTTCAGAATGTACGCGGAGATTAGATTCATCGTTCCCAAATAAATGGAAACGATGGGAATCCAACCGAAGACTAGAACGGGAGCCACCAATAGAGTTAAGAATATCGGATATTGTCCGATCATTCTCTCTCCGATTCGAAAAACCATCGGAGCCTTCCAAAGAAAATAATCGTAATTCGGATCGATATCCAAAGAAGGATAAATCAGATTCTCCGAAGAAAATCCAGATTTAAGCATGGAATAAGATTGGTGGAACTTTAATAATTGATCCGAAAAGATCGATTCCCAAGGCTTTATGAAAATCAAAGCGGCAAAATAAAGAACACAGAAAAGGAGGAAGGATTTTTCTATTGTAAGAGTTTTCATTTTTCCGAAATCGAACCGACCCAAATATCGAATAATTTATAAGGAGAGAATTTCAGATCGCTCATTCTCCCGGATAATCCCCGATCCAGCGTCTCCTTATTCCAAGGCTTGGGTCGGATCATAGATCCAGTCAGAGGATCCTTTCTGGGAGTCTCCAGCTTGTAAGCGGTAATGGGATCGTCCTTAAATTGAACGAATGCGACCCTAGTAGTCTCCTTACCTTCTTTACGAATTCTATCCAACAATTCGTAAATTCCGGACTCCGTAGGAGAACAAAATACTTTTTTGAGAACGTAATCCCTTTCCAAAAAAAAGACGACCGATTGGTTATGAAAGACGTAAACGTCTACGTTCAGATTCCGAAGATGATTCAAAATCGTTTCGTTTTCCTTTCTGCCTGCGATCAGGGTAGCGACGCCTAAAACAGTAAGTAAAATCGGAATCGCAAAAGACAGGGAATATAGGAATTTCACCGCATTCTTCTTAAGCCTTGAGAATTTTCTGATCCATAACCATCTGGAAAGTAAGAGTACAGGTAGGATCGCGGGCGACAGATAACGGGGACCGAAATCGATTCCTCCCGTATTAGGCGCCGTAAAGACAACCATAAATAGAAATAGAATCGTACTTAGTATTAAGGCCTTTCTCCTTTCCGAAAGTCTTCCGAAAGACCGAATATAGGAACCGAGCACGTAAAGAGCGAATGGCATATACAGGAAGAATCCGATCAAAAAAGGGTTATTCTTCCAATTAAGAAAAAGGAAGCCTATTACCAAATAGAATCTAGGCATGGATCGCATAACCGCATCCTGGCCGAAATTCGCGGAAAATCTAGGCCCCATAGGTTCGGAATACCGTATCCAATTGAATAATAAGAAGGCGAGGAACAATATCAGAAATCCGTAAAGGAACTTGAATGTGTTCGAATCCAACTTTCTTTTAGATTTAGGAAAAGGAGGAAAACCCTCCAGTATCCATATCGATAAAAGCGTCGACGCGGCGTATAAAATCCCCTCGTGCCTAAACCATACGGAAGCTCCCACGAAGAGTCCAGAATATAGATATTTCCTACGGAAAAGGAATAGAATGCTCAAGGAAAGCAAGGAAAGGAAAATCGTAATTTCCGAATATTCCACTGCTAAAGAAAACAAGTAAGTGCCCAAAAGGCCGATTACCAGAAAGGAATTGGAAAAATTCCAAAATCTACGTAATTGCCAAAGAATAAAAACCAGTCCGGCTAAGCTGATATAAGGAAGCCCGCCGAAACCGAAAAGATAAAGAATAGGAACGGCTATATAAGCCAAAGCGATAGGAAAAACTCCGATCGGCTTACCTTGAATAAAAATATGATTTTCTAGAGGAAAGAAATCCAGTTTCGGATCCAGACTTTCTCCGGGATAAGGAAGAGCTTCCGAAGAGAGAGCGGAGGAAAGCAAACCGTACGCCTGCAGGGATTTTAATTGGGCGTCTTCGAAGGTGGAATATTTAGGACGCGTTAGGATAAAAACTAATATTAAGCAGAATAAAATTCCGATCCATCCGAATAGATTACGCAGATTTTTCGAAATTTTCATTCCTGCCTTCCGAATGCGAGAATCGGATCCATTTTAAAATCCGTTCGGTGATTTGCCTTGTCATAATCCATTGCCCTACTGGAAAATCAAACGGAAAGAACCCGAGAGGTTTTGCGATTTTTTCCGTTAATTTACTTGTAATTACTAACATTACACCCGGAATCTTGTCTAAAAGAATAATAACTTAGGAGCAATTTCCCAGTGAAAAATAAAACCCTACTCGTTTCAGGCCTTCTAGTGCTATTCGCTCTAGGAAGTCTTCAAGCAGGAGATTACAAAATCGACTCTTCCCACACCGGCGTTGGATTTAAAGTAAAGCATTTGGCGATCGCGAATGTGAACGGAAATTTCAAAGAATTCAGCGGTAAATTCGGCTTTGACGAAAAAACGAACGCATTGACCGGACTGGATGTGACCATTAAAGCATCTTCCATCAATACCAACGACTCCGACAGAGACGCTCACTTGAAAAAAGGCGACTTCTTCGACGTGGATAAATACCCCGAACTGACTTTCAAAGTGGCCAATGCGGACATTAAGAAAGGCGGAGTTTCCAAAGTCAAAGGCGACCTAACGATCAAAGGCGTGACCAAGCCCGTAGTTCTTAACGTAAAATTCCTCGGATCCGCTAAAGACCCGTGGGGAAATCAAAAACTAGCTTTCGAAGCAGAAACCAAAATCAAAAGAACCGATTTCGGACTTACCTGGAACAAAACCCTCGAAACCGGCGGAGTTCTAGTAGGAGAAGAAGTTACGATCCAAATCGAAGGACAAGCGGTTCCCGCAGCTCCGGCGAAGTAATCCCTTCTCTCAAACCCCGAGGTCTTTCGGCCTCGGGCTCGCTTTTCCATTTTACTTATCTTATCTTCCAAAAAATGTTTGTTTCCAGCGTAACCTAGATTTAGGTTTATCGAATTCGTTTCGGATCCTTTCCGGATCGATACGAATTTTGAGGGACGCAATGAACGAAGTTACCAAAAACCTAATCATCGGAGCCGCTTTAACGGGCCTTTTCGCAACGGGAGCTATTGCCGAAAACAAGACCGCTCCATCCGAAGACTCCTCCAAAGGAGAATGTCACGGCATTAACTCCTGCAAAGGAACCGGAGACTGCGGTGGAAAAGGCCATTCTTGCGCGGGAAAAAATTCCTGCAAGGGCCAAGGATGGATTTCGATGACCAAAAAAGACTGCGATTCTAAGAAAGGGAATTTTAAGAAATCTTAATCCCTCTTATAAGAGAAGCCCGAGTCAGTCCGGAAAGGAATTCGGAAACGGATTGTATTCCATTCGGAGGATTTCCGGACGATTCGACCGCTTCCAAAACTGAACTTCCTTTCGATAATTCCCTTCCGAATTTCCAATCCCATTCTCCTATTTCCCGGACCAGTAAATCGTTCCCTTCTTTTCCGATCAGAACAAATTGAGTTTCGTAAACCGGAAGTCCCCCGCTTTCTTCCGACTTTCTGTTTTTCCAGAGAGGAAGAATCTTATGTGCATACTTCAAAAACTGCAAGGACTCATGGAACTCTAAGCGCAAATCTTCAGGGTTAGCTTCATGGAACGCGTTTTGCAATTCGAATCTTTCATTCTTGCTCAAATGAAAGATTTCAGAGAGCTTGAGTTCCAAATCCGCTATCTCCGATATAAAAGCATGCTCCTCGAATCTCTCTTTTAGAAAGAAAGGAAAACGCTCGCCGTAATCGGATAAATTATAGGTTCGAGAAGGAAATCTTAGAATATATTCGGAGCATACCTCGAAAAATCCATCGTCTCCTAAAATTCTCCACACCGTTTCAAATTTTTCTCCTAAAGCTTGGATGAGGCGAGCCAAATAACCTTCTTTATAAACTTTTAATGCTTGGAGCGTATTCAGGGATCCTCCCGGCAGGATCAAAGATTCCAAGATCGGCGAGAAGGAATCTCCTCGAATCGATTCCGAAAATTCTTTGCGGAATTCGTTCGGATTCATAACCGATTTTCCGCATTAAGGATTTTATTCATCTTGAACGCTTCCTCTTCTACCTCTCTGAAACTAGGAATCTCGTCGTCCCACTCAAGAAGGATCGGTAGATCCCGTAGTTTCGAAGAAAAGCGTGCAGCCAATTTCCAGACTCCCTCGGAAACAGGACGAGAGTGAGTATCGAATAAAAAATCTCCGGTATCCGTATAACCTGCGACATGGATCTGTTTTACGTTTTCCCAAGGAACGGAATCCAGATATACTTCCGCAGGGAATCCGTGATTTACCGAATTTACATATATATTATTTATATCTAATAGAATTCCGCATCCGCTCCTACGGGACAATTCTCCCAGAAAGTCCCATTCTGACATGCTATCGTTCTTGAATCTCAAATATGTGGATACGTTCTCCAATAGTATCTGTCGCCCCAGGATATTCTGTATCCTGTCTACGCGATCCGAGGCAAAATCCAAAAATTCCCGGGTAAAAGGAAAAGGGAGTAGATCGTGCAAATGCGCATCTCCGCTTTCCGTCCAACACAGATGATCGGAAACTAGAAACGGCTGGATCCTTTCGATCAATTCTTTCCAGTTTTTAAGGTATTTGTCGTCGGGAAATTTTTCTCCCAATACGGAAAGGGAAACTCCGTGCAATGCGATCGGATGGTCGGCTCGAATAAATTCGAGCATCTCCAAAGGCTTTCCCTTGCTATCCATATAATTTTCGGTGATCGCCTCGAACCAGCCTGCGCGCACTTTTCCGCCTTCTCTCAAATAGGCGTAATGTTCTCTTCGTAGTCCGATCCCGATCTTAGACAATGTATTTCCGTTTCCCGAACCTGTAACTAATTTCGATGGAATACGAATTTGGATACATGAACAAGTCGTATTTTTTCTTCTTTCTTTTCGTTTTATTCGTAATCGATTGCTCCGGACGACAATTAGCGGATCCGGTATTTAAAGACGACGGTAGAACCGCCATCCGAGGATACGATCCGGTGGCGTATTTTTTGGATTCGGCGCCGAAAGCCGGTAAAGAGGATTTCAAACTGCATTGGAAAGGAGCGGACTGGAAATTCTCCTCGAAGAAAAATCTGGAAGCTTTCCGTAAGAACCCCGAAGGATTTGCCCCGCAGTACGGAGGGTACTGCGCATACGCGATGAGAGACGGAGAAACGTACGAAATCGATCCAAAGGCTTGGAAAATCGTGAACGGAAAACTCTATCTAAACTATAACGAAAAAGTAAACGGTTTTTGGGAAAGGGATATCCCGGGAAATATCTCCAAGGCGGACGCACAATGGAAGAATCTTCCCAAAATACAGCGTTAGTTTTTCTTGAGAAGAATAGACCGATCGAGAGGTCTTAACGAGCGTCTTTCATGACCAGAAAATTATAGGAAGCGATGATTCGTTGGGTCATCTCCAAGCCTTCCTTGTTTACGTCGGGATGGTATTTCTTGATAAGTTCTTTGTATTTGTTCCTCAAGTCAGCTTTGCTATAATCTTCCGACAATCCCAGAAATTCCCGATGCTCCCTGGTCTCCTGGTCCTCGAAGTAAACCGCACCGGATCGAAATTTCTTACCGGCGAATCCGGCCTTCTTGCGTTTCGATTTCTCCCTCTCTTCTTGGCGGAATTTTCCGAAAATCTCGTAGTAAGCCCGATCCCTGTATTCGGAAGTGATCTGCCGCAAAGGAAAAAGCTTCGTATTCAGAATCTGGAAGAAATAGTTTCTTAGGAAAACGTCCGCACCGAAATCGGGAGAAAAGGACTTTAACTCCAGATATTCCGCGATACCGTTATCTGCCAGTCTTGCGATATCGAATTTATCGTCGAAATAGGAATCGAACGCGTCCTCGAATTTTTTCGTGGAGGAAATGAGAAGTAATAATAGATCCTTGTCCAGCTCGTGCTTTTCCAGCTTGGAGAGAATGATTTCTCGTAAGAAAATACGTAACTCGTCCAGATAGATATCGTCGAAATAAACTCCCGCTCTCGCAAATTCCGCTTCTATTCCTTCGATTTTGAAGATTTTCTCCAAAAGTAGGATGAGCTTATCACCCCTGTCTTGGCTGAAACCGTGGGAACCCTTGGAACTATATTCCGCTTCCCCTCTTAGAGAATACAGAATCTTGAAATAATCCTCCCTTCGGAGCTGCAAAATTTCGATAAGCTTTTCCGCGGAGATAAACCACTCGCAATCCGTACTTGAGGATTGTATTTCGAAAATTACGTCTTCGATAGAAGATCTGACTTGGTCGTAACTGCGAGCGTTCAAAGGTGGATCCTTTCTTTAGACCCTCCCGCTTAGATCGAGTTTGTCCATTCCTTTTCCCGATAAAAAAGATTTGATCGGGACCGGCTAAAACAGGACTTTTCCCCCATGTTACCCCTTCTCGCCGTTCTTGTTTGCTTCTTACTCTATTTTCTAGGTTATAAATTCTATTCCGGATTTTTAGCAAA
The DNA here is from genome assembly GCF_000306115.2 of Leptospira wolffii serovar Khorat str. Khorat-H2. Lineage (NCBI taxonomy): Bacteria > Pseudomonadati > Spirochaetota > Leptospiria > Leptospirales > Leptospiraceae > Leptospira > Leptospira wolffii. The sequence continues at coordinate 907,476 of NZ_AKWX02000020.1, read as the reverse complement.
ATCGGTCTTCGAATTAAAAAATACGAGCGGGGATACTCCGGCTCATAAACTCAACGACGGAGTCGATTATCTTCCTACAAAACCCGCGGTTCTCTTCGGCCACCATTATGCATCGATCGCGGGACTCGCTCCCATTCTAGGACCGGCGGTCGCAGTTATCTGGGGTTGGCTACCCGCAATGGCATGGGTGGTCTTGGGCGGAATCTTCGTGGGTTGCGTTCACGATTTCGGAGCCCTGGTAGTTTCCGTAAGAAACCAAGGAAAGTCCATAGGACAGGTCGCGCAGGATCTACTCGGACCTAGGGCCAGAAGTCTATTCCATGCGATCATATTCTTCTTAGTGGCTCTTGCTATGGGAGTATTTGTGATCGTTCTCGCGGATATGTTTTCCGCTCCCAAGGCAAAACCCGCTCCGACCGCCCCCGTCGCTCAGGTTCAGGAATCCGCACCGAATTTAAAAGATCATACTCATCCAACGGAAGTCCGGGTGGAAACCCCTTCTTCTCCCATTAAACTCAGAAGTAATTTTCCGGAGGCTGTGATTCCTACAGTCGGGATCATGTTATTCGCAGTGATCGTAGGTTGGTTGCATTATAAAAAGGGAGCAAGCCTAGGACCTCTGACTTTCGTCTCCGTCGCTTTGACGCTGGTCGTCATGGTTCTGGGAATGGATGATTCGATTCTGACTTGGACCGGTTTGAACGATCCGAACCGATCTCCTAGCATTCCCGTATGGAAAATTCTACTCTTAGCTTACGCCTTCATAGCTTCCGTTACGCCTGTTTGGTTACTATTACAAAGCCGGGATTATATTAATTCTTTCTTATTGTATATAGGAATCATCGCAATCTATCTGGGTTTCTTCAAGGGAAGCATCTTCGGAGAATTTTCCAGTTTCAACGCAGAGGCTATCCGTTCGGAAAGTGTCGGAATGGACATCATTCCTTTCGTGTTCATCACGATCGCCTGCGGAGCGGTCTCGGGTTTCCATGCGTTAGTCAGCTCGGGCACCACCGCCAAGCAATTGGACAGAGAAGTGGATGCAAGAGCGATAGGCTACGGAGGAATGATCGGAGAATCCTTACTAGGACTCACTTCCGTGGTGGCGTGTACGATAGGATTCGCATCCGCAGGAGAATGGGCCGCCTTCTATAAATCCTGGGCGGGAATCCAGGGACTCGCGCCCTCGGTCGGCGCCTATATATACGGAACGGGAAGATTCATCTCCCAACTAGGATTCGGCGAATCCTTCGCGCAAGGATTCATCGCCTTAATCGTCGTTAGTTTTGCGCTCACTTCCCTCGATTCCGCAACCAGATTATTAAGATATAATATAGAAGAAATTGCGGAGAGCTTCCGATCCGAATGGATCCGAAAGGTTATGGGAGACAGATACGTTTCCAGTATACTCGCCTGCGTGGCGATCGGATTCTTCGCCTTCTTGCAAATCGACCAAGGAGGTAAAAAGACCACCGCAGGTCTTGCATTATGGAAATTATTCGGAACGACCAACCAATTGCTAGCCGGTCTTGCCTTACTCGTAGTGACCGTTTATCTCTTATATTCTAAAAAGAAAACCTGGATTAGCTTTATCCCCATGGTCTTCGTTTTGTCGGCGACCCTTTGGGCTATGGTGGTGAACTTCTACGACTTCCTATTCTCTCCTTCGCCCAGCTATCTGTTAGCCGGAGTCGGAGGCTTCCTGATTATTCTCACCGTTTGGTTATTAATGGAAGCGGTATTGGCTTGGAGAAGGTTTTCGAAATCATGAAATTCTGCAGCATCTGCGGCTCTTCCGTATCTTTGAAAATCCCCGAAGGGGACAGTTTACCCAGATACGTATGCGATAGTTGCGGGACGATTCACTACCAAAATCCTAAAGTCATCGTTGGAACGATTCCTGTTTGGGAAGGAAAGATCCTATTATGCAAGAGAGCCATAGAACCCAGAAAGGGATATTGGACTCTACCGGCAGGGTTTTTGGAAAACAAGGAAACTGTAGAAGAAGGAGCGGCGAGAGAAACGGAAGAGGAAGCGAACGCTAAGATCGATATACTGCGACTGCATTCGGTGTATAGCATCCCTCATATCAGCCAGATCTATATGTTCTTTCTTGCGAATCTGATCGACGGAACATTCTCTACAAGTCCGGAATCCGAAGAGGTCAAACTTTTTCACCCGCATGAAATTCCCTGGGACGAGATCGCTTTCGCTTCGGTCACATTCGCTTTGAAAAGGTACACCGAAAAAGCGGACATACCGGACACTGGAATCCATCTAGGATCCATACGGACCAGAAAACTGGAAGATAAATCCTAAAACCGAAAATGCCGTGCATTTTTTGCACTCCCGTTTTTTCTGGGAGCATGATCGGCAAAATCCGCTATGCCCTTCCCGTTTTAGGAATCTTCCTCTCCGGTTCCTTATTCGGAAACTCCCTCATCACCACGGACTCATCCACCTTCTCTCCCAATTGGGACGGTAATTCGGATTATTTAAAATTCAATATCCAGACTTCCTCTCTCCCCAAACTCCAGGATTGGGAACTTACTATCCGAAGCGCTTCCGGAGAAACCGTCCGAAAATTCGAGGCGGGGAAACTCCGTAAAAAAGGATTCACGCTCTTTTCGGACGAGAACGAATTCGCTCCCGAAGAGATCTATCTACCTTCGACTTTGGAATGGGACGGAGAGAACGAAAACGGAGATCTGGTCGGAGACGGATATTATACTTACCAATTACTTCTTCTTACGGTGAACAAGGAAAAGATTCTATCCGAAGAAGCGACCTTCTATTTGGATTCGAGACCTCCCAAAGTGGAAGCGAATTGTAAAACCAAACTGCTTCTTACCGAGGACCGCAATCTCGCCAAGGTAATCATCCAACAAAAAGTTTCGGGAGAATCCGCCGATCTTTTCACGGGAGAATTCCTGGATTCAGAAGGAAGATCTCTCAAGGCTTATACATGGAGAACCAGAGATCTGCCTTTCCAACTCGTTTGGGACGGAACCGACTCCAACGGAAAACCCGTGGCCCCCGGATTGTATAAGTATAAATTGACCGGACGCGACCCGGCAAACAACGAGGCAACGGATACGATCGAAAATATTTCCGTACGAAACGAATCGGTCGGTGCGGATTTAAATACGGACGGAGAATACTTTCCTGTCGACCCTTCCAATCCTTTGAATCGAATCAAATTCCTTTCCTTCACTTCCTCGAAACTCAAATCGGATTCCTACGAATGGGAGATCTTCAAAGGAGAAGTCAAAGACGACAATCTGGTATATTCCCAAAAAGGATTGGGAGAACCGACGGCGGAATGGACCTGGGAGCCTAAGAACAAGGAAGGAAAGCCTTTAGGAACCGGAACGTATTTCTATCGCCTAACGATTCATAGTCGGTACGATAAATTTACGAGTCTAGCCAAGAAATTCTCCCTGACAGGAGATCGTCCTAAATTCTCCTACGACGTTTCCCCGAACGGTTTCACTCCCGACGGGGATTGGCAAAAAGACGTTTTGGAAATTCGACTGAAATCCAAAGGCCTATCCACGGCATCCTGGAAAATCAATCTATTGGAATCTTACGGAGACGGAGAAACCGCCGAAGAACGAATCATCCGAAGTTGGTCGGGACTGGGAAACGTTCCGGAAAGATTGCTTTGGTACGGTCTGGACGACCAGGGAAGAAGAATCGGCTCTTTGGCTCCGATACGCGCCGTACTCTACTACAAGGATGTGTTCAACGGAGAAGCGGAGCTGGAACTTGGGGATATCAAAACAGGAACTCTGATAGTCCGAGAAAAGGAAGGCTTTCGATTCTCCGTTCCCAATCGTCTTTACGAGGATAGATGGTGGACACTGCCTTCTCTTATCAAATCCGTTTTATCCAAATTTCCTGGGTACAAGATAGAATTGCAGTATCATACCTCTCATTTAGGAGACGACGAATTCAATCTACGTTCCTCCGAAGAGAAGTCCCGTAAAATCTTCCAATCCTTATTCGGAAAGGATTACGAATTCGGAAGATATAAATTCAGAGGCTACGGAGAAACCCAACCTCTGATTCCAGGAAACGGTCCTTACGAAGCGGATCGGAACCAGAGAATCGACTTCCTCTTTACTTCAGGCAAATAACATGTGTACGGCGATTTTTTACAGGAACCCTACGAGAAAAATTCTGGGTGTGGGATTCAATCGGGACGAGTCCGTTAAGAGAAAACCCGCGCTCCTTCCCAGACTCCTAGAATCTCCCACCGGAAAGGCCATAGCCCCCGTGGATGCGGACGCGGGAGGAACCTGGATCGGGATCACCGGAACGGGAGAGATATTCTGTCTAGTAAATTATTACGAGGCGACTTTGAAATTGTTACGGAACCCGGTCAGTCGAGGACTACTAGTACGTTCCATTCTTCTAGGAGAAAGAACGCCGGAATCCTATTCCGCATCCGAATTAGAGCATTATTATCCGTTCAAACTCTTTCATGTTACCTTGGAATCCACTCGTGCCTTCATATGGGATGGTAAGTCCTACGAGATCGAAGAGAATCAGGAAACCTTTACCGTCTTTGGAAGCTCCTTCACTCAGGGCCCGAAAGCTCAGGTAGTAAGAAGAGAAGTCTTCGAAGCCGAATTTCTTCCTAAGGAATTACCGGACTCGGACGGATTCGTCTCGATCGCCAAAAATTTTCTATCTTCTCATATACCGGAAAAAGGCGCTCTCTCCGCTTGCATGCACCGTAGAGACGCGCACACAGTGTCTAGGACGGTAATTTCATTGGAAGGAGAGAAAGTTCGATTCTCCTACAAGAATTCCCAACCATGTGAAGAGGGACCGGAGGAAGAATACAATTTCACTTTGACTGAATTTCGAACTTCTGCATAATTGCCTTATGGCGGGCACGAATTCCCTTTTCGACGATAAATACGAATACCGGGACCCTTCTCAACAGAAGAGGAAGAATGCTCGCGTCAAAATCACGATCGACGGAGAGTTCGCTGTCAAAGGTAAGACCCAGAGATTTCCGGTCTTCATCGTGGATATAGGGACCGGCGGAGCGGGACTAGAAACCAGAACTTCCGTCTTCGAAGGGGATAGGATCCATCTTTTCGGAACGATCAACGGAAAGAATATGGATCTGGAATCCGAAGTCATCCGTGTTTCCGGTAAAAAGGCGAACGTCATCTTTCTCAATCTTTCGGACGAAGATAAGGATCTGATCCAAGACCTGATCCATAAGAAGTTCTTCGACAAAGATAAAAAACCCTTATCCTAAATCCCTTTCATAATCGCTTCTTTTCCGAAACACCATCCCGCCGAGGTGCCTAAAAAGATGGTATAGATATCGGAAAATTTATGTGGAAATGATTTACCGAATAAAAATCGATTCCAAATGCGTATATGAGTTCATTGCAAACCCCGCCCTTTCTTAGGATTCTTTGCGCAAAACTAGCCAAAGCGCCAAAAACCAACCTATACAGATCCAACCCGTAAATAAATTGATCAAAAATATAGGTAAGAGCTTCTTTTCCCTAAAATACCCGATGATGGTTGGTAAGAAATAAAAACCGAAAAAAAGGCAAACGACGATGAATAACATCAGTAATTCCGCATACCCAAGATTTCCGAGCATGTAATACCCCTAGAATGAATTAATTTATTGTATAGAATCACGAAAACGATCCAACTAAGACAGAAAAAAATCGATCAGGATCTTTTTTCTAAAACGGATAAGATACATAGGGTTCAATTCCCCGGAATCTTTTCCAAAAGCGAAGTCCAACCTCTTCGTTCCGATTCGGATATCTTACCCTTCTTATCGTATCGTATATTATAAATTCCATATTCTCCCTGGAAGAGTCGGGCCACTTCTCCCATGGCGGGTTGCCTACCACAACCGGAATGTTCCCAATAATATCGCAGGATCGCATCTCCGTCTTTGGACTCTTTCGTCCAAACGACCGAGGGGCAGTCCTTCTTTTTCGTGGATTCCAATAAGGAGTAAATTCGATCCGGTTGGGAATTTTTCAGTTTGTATACATGAATCGAAACCATCTCGGTCCAGAAAAGAGGAAACTCCTCTTTAGGAATATACTGTAGAAGGGCCTGCTCCTTGGTATTCAATTCGGAGAAGACCTTCCATTCTCTTCCGTCCAAGCGTATGATTTCGCCTTCCGCTTCGATAGAGAATTCTTTTCTAAGGATTTTCTTTTCGTTTTCGGAAACGAGCATCTCGGATCTTAGCTCGGTTTCCGCACCGGACAGATTCACAAGTTCGATGCGAATCCATCTTTTCGAAACGCCTATCTTACGAATCCATCCTATATCCTTCTTAGGGTCCCGATCTTCCCAGGCGAAAAATTTCCCGGCCGGAAACGGTCCTTTCTTTTCCAGAATTCGATTTTCGGAACCTTCTTCTTCGGATTCGAATATTCGGATCTCTTTCAGATCCGGATTTCGGACCAGACCTTTCATATTGAAACGTAAACGTTTCGATTTCGCTTCATATCGGGACTCTTCTATCTTGAACCAATCGTTTTCCAATTTCTTCCTGCGCTCCATGTCCGGAAAGCAATTCCAGATGCAGATCGCGAGAATGATCAGAGGGATCTTTCGGATAAGATTCGAAAATTTCACCGGGAGACGAGGTATCTGCGAACGGATACGAGATGTGCGAACAAAACGGAAGGTACCGCGATCGAAACCAACCAAACATAAGGAAACTGGAATATTCCTAAATTCGGTCTCTCGAAGGATAGAATTTGGAACGGCCCGGGGGCGGAAAGAAATCCGATCGTCACGATATTCAGAAGAAGCGCCAAACCCAGTAAATTCCAGACAAATACCCTAAGATCGGCGGATCCGGAATTGCGTAGCAGAAAATATGCGGCGATCGGGGAAGTCATTCCGGCCAATATGTCGAAATTCCATCCGGCAAAAGTCATGCCCACGGGAATCCATCCGTACATTGCAAGCCAATAGAGGACCAATTCGATCGGGATCCGAACCAAATGCAGATAGGTCAATCCTTCCAAAGGAATTCGGTCCAACCAGTTTCTCCCTCTTGGCGATAAGAATAGGAAAAGAATCAGAAGTAAAGGAGGAAGAATCATCGCCAAGAAGCGAGGAGGAATCGAATCCGTTATCAAATAAAAACCGTTTACACTCAAGAAAGCCTGGAAGACCAACCAAGCCGCCAAAAAAAGGAAGATGATCAGAGAACTCGTCCAGCTTTTGCGTGTGCTTATGATCAGTGAGAAAAAATACCCGAGGATCGCGAAGATCGTAGAGCCGAAAACCAAAGGGACAAATGGTGGAAGATTACCCGGCATACCCTATCCAAAAAGAGGCTCAAATTCTTGCCTATCGCCGAAATTAGGCAATCGTTTTCGAATAGACCTCCTTCTAATAGAAGGAATTTCTTTCCGCTTTTCCACCTAATTTCCGTATTCGAGTCGCCTTTCCATTTTCCTGTTGGAATTTCCTTGAAAATTTCATCTTATAGTAGGTACTCCTATTTTGTTAGGACCGGGGTTTTCCATGCATTCTCAGAATTCCGTATTTTCTCGTTTTCGTAGTTCGATTCTTCTGATCTTATTGGCGGGATTTCTGGCCTTCCACTTGGGAGCCGAGCCTAAAAAGGGAGTCAAAGAGGACGTTTTCGAATACAAAGTAAAGAAGAACGATACTCTCTCCAAAATCGCGAAAGAGTTCCTACAAGACCCTAGAAACTGGAAAGAATTATTAAAATATAATGAGATCCCGAACCCCTCCCTGATCCGAGAAGGTACTACCCTACTCATCCCAGGCTTCCTCAGAAAAGATACGATCTCCGCCACCGGAGAAAGAATAGAACCTGCCTCGGGTCCCATAGCGATCACTGATTTCCAAAAAGGACAGACACAATTCTCCAAAGACTTCGCCGCAAACGGCCTGCCTGCGTCCTGGTCCAAACTTGCGAAAGATCAGTTGCTCAGTGCGGAAGACTGGGTAAAAACGGATGCCAATTCTTACGTAAAAATCACTTTCGCAAAGAGTGGAACAATCTTGGAATTGAGGGAAAAGACCTTAGCCAAAATCCGTAAAGCGGATCTGGAAACGTTTTCCGATTATAAGATCAATAAGGACTCCGGAGTGATCGAATTGAAATCCGGATACCTGGATGCCAAGGTTCCTCCCAAGAAAGCCGGAGACGAAACCCGTAAATTTCTGGTCGTGACTCCTGTAGCCGTGGTAGGAGTCAGAGGTACCGAGTTATACGTGAATTCGGCAGACGAGGAAAATACTTCCGTAGGTTGCTATAAAGGAGAATTGGAAGTCTCCGCACAAGGAAAGACCGTTGCCGTTCCCGCAGGATTCGGAACTACGGTTGTGAAAGGCCAGGCCCCTAGTAAACCGGAAAAACTACCCGAAAAGGTGGAGTTAGAGTGACGCTTAGCCGTTCTTATATTAGAAAATACAAAACCGTTTTACCGCTTATTCTTCTCTTTGTCTGTTCGAACATCCTTTGGTCCGTTCAACAAAGAGTCAGCGTCCGTTGGAAACCTAGCACGGGTGCCGCCGAATATCTGATAGAACTCTCGGAAGAAAGAGAGTTCAGTCACGTGCATCATTTCTACAAAACCAAAAATTTCCGCTACGAATTCGGCTCCCAGGACTCCAAATTCTTCATTAGAGTAGTCGGAATCACCGCGGAAGGAATTCGGGGAGTATCCTCTCCCGTTCTTTCCTTAGCGGAAAAATTCGCTGCTGCTCCCAAGGTCGCGGCAGAAAGACCGTCCACGGTCGTAGCGGCCTCCGAAGAATTGAGAATTTCCTTAGGCGATCCGAAGGCGGCCTCTTCTTCCGGATCTTCCGGAATCGCCACAGGCAAACAGGTTCCCGTTTCCACCTTTTATCGTGTCAACGGAGGAGAATGGCAGAAATACGAAGGATCCATTTCTCTCATCAACGAAGGTTGGAACGAGGTGGAATTCTACTCGGAAGATATATTAGGAAATAAGGAAACTCCCAAAAAAACCCGCTATCTAAAGGACACCACTCCTCCCCAAGTTCGTTTGATCGGAGAGAAGAAGGGCCCGTCCGGACTCTTGGAAATCAAGTCCGGCAAGGAACTCACCTTGGAAATAACGGAAGAAGGCTCCGGCATGGAAGAAATCTCCGTATATCTTACCGCCAAGGACGGAAGCGGACAGGAAACTAGCATAGTCAAAATCGGAGACGAAGCCAAGAAGCCGATACGCATCTCTTCCGAAGGAATAGACGGTCTTTCCGTACTTCGCTGGGAAGCTAGCGACAAGGCGGGTAATACGATCGTCTCCGAAATCCCCATTCTAATGGATGCAAGAGCGCCTCAATGTGTGTTCGCCCCTACGGAAGGAAAGCTGAGAGAAGACGGAATTTATTATCTGAGCGAAAACGGACAGATATCCATTCGCTGCGAAGACCCTGTCACAGGAACCGGAGTCGCTTCCTTGCAATATAAAATCGGATCGGGACCTGCAAGTTCCTACACAGGCCCCGTCGGATTTCCGAACGGATCGCATACCATGACAGTATCCGTTTCGGATTTGGTCGGTAACCGTGCGGAATATAAGCTGAAGGTCACAGCCTTAAAACCTGATTGGAAAAAAACGGGATCCGAACTCCAAGGAAAATAAAAAAGGGATCCGATCGGATCCCTCTCAGGTTAAAGTTCGTAACTTAATAGATTTTTAATTCTCCGCGGAAGCTGCGGGAGAGGGAGAAGCTGTAGGCTTACTAGGAGAAGCCGGCTTATTATCCACTTTCTGTATCTTGGTTTCGGGAGGAGTGGTATCCACGATAAATGCGATTTTCTTGATCTCGCTTTCGTTTCCGACCGAGTCGATCGATTTAGCCTCTATGGTATGATTTCCTTGCGCCTCTACGGGAACCGGTTCGGAGTAATTCTTCCAATCGGCCCCATCCAATTTATAAAGGATTTGTTTCACTCCGGAAAGAGTGTCCGCTGCCTTGATCGTGAATGAGTTTCCGTTCTTTACGTAAATCTTATCTTTTACGGTAACTAGAGCGGAGCCGAAAAGTTCCACAGTCGGTTTTTCCTGATCCACGGTTACCGCGAGAACGGAATCGGTGGAAGTGTTTCCGGATTTGTCGGTGGCGGAAAATTTGATGGTATTCACTCCGGCCTTCTCCAATTGGATCGGTTTTCCGTCGTATACCTTCGCTTCCGCTCCGTTGATGGAGACTCGGATCTCTTGGATTCCCGCAAGGTTATCCTGAGCGGTAATGGAATAAGTAACTCCCTTGGTTCCGTAATTCGTATTATCATTCACCACAAGAGGAGAATTCGGAGCGATCTTAGTCGTAGGAGGAGTATTGTCCACGAGTACCGAGAGATGCTTTTCGGGTTCCTTATTACCCGCTTTATCCACGGCGCGGTAAGTGATCTTAGTCAGGCCCTCTTTTACGAGAGTGATGGAAGAAACATATTTGGTATAATCGCCGGAGCCTATCTTGTATTCGATATAATCCACACTAGAACCTTCGTCCTTGGAATTGAACTCGAAAGAGGACTGAGAGTTGATGTAAAGATCCGGTTTATCGCTAGTCGTTTCTCTTTCACTAGGCTGGGTCTTGGCGGTCTCCGCCTTTGGTTGGGTCGTACCGCTTTTAGGCGGAGTGGAAGTCGGCGTTTGTGCTAAAATAGCGCTGGAGACTAGCAGACTCGCTAGCGGAACCCAAAAGGGAATTCGATTCATTCTATTCTCCGATAGAGGATTAGTATTATTGTTGTTTGACGAAGAAAAATCCCGAAATCCGCCGCTATTTTTACGCGAAAATACGCGGATTTTGACAAGAATAAGCAATATTCCTTAGGACTTATTTCTCCTGGAGAAGGAGCTATTCTTCCAAACCCGATATACAGGGTAGAAGGTGGCTATCACGGGTATGAGAGACGCAATCGCGTAGGATCTCGCAAAGAAAGTTCCAGGCCCGTATCCGTCGTCTCGGGGAATCGGACTACCGATCACCAAATCGAACTGAACTACGTCGCAGAGCTCGAGACCATGAATCGTGGAATATACGAAGTACACTGGGACGAATGCGATATAAAAATATAGGGATAAAAAGAAAGGAAGACTGATCAAAACGAGTCCTACCGAACCTCCCGACGGAACGCCGTACCAGCTCAATACCAGACAAAAAAGGGAAACAGCGAAGGCGACTTGGGTAAAAAGAAAGAAGACGGAATCATCCCCTTGGGTGCAAGTCCCTGATTCAGCGAGAATCATGGATATAGGAATCAAAAGGGAGACAAAAGCTCCGAACCAGAATAGGATTTTTTTTAGAATATTCATAACATTCGGTCTGGATCCAGAATATTTTTCCTGCTCCGATTCGGATAACCTTTTCCTAATTTTCCAGAACTGTTTCCAAACGGGAAAGATCCATTTTTCTTTCCGCAACTAGATCGCAAGAGAAAAGAAGGATCAATAGACTCGGAAGAAAATAATGAGCGATATCGAGAAACGCATCAAAGAGCTCCCGAAAATTGCTCGAATAATTCCGGATCGTAATCTAGAGTAATTTTTCTTAATATATTTCTGACCGTAGGCAAGGTCCCGTCCATATTCCTACGAAGGATCATTCCCACAAAACGATGATCGCAATAGTTTTTCGAACCGCAAACGGAAACCGCTACGTCTTGAGTATATAGAGTTCCGGTAAACATGGGATCCGAATTTGACCGGAGCTTATAATCCTTTGTCCAGGAGTCCAAACGTTTCGGATCCGATAGCATCGTTTGTAGTATCTCCAATCGGTTTCTCAAATAAGTTCGAAAAGAGAAGCGATATAAATCCTTTGCGGAGAATCCCAGTATTTCCGCTTTCGGACCGATATATAATCGATCGAATAAATATCGGATTCCTGCTACGTTGTAATATGTGAAAAACGAATTATCCATCTTTGTCTTTTCGAATTTCCGAATAAAAGCGATCTGAAACTTCTCTTTAATAATGGAGTCCATTACCTTCATATCTTCGCGATCCAGATGCAGGGAGTTATAAATATAACAAAAATTATTCCCACATTTGCCCAGACTAGGGATGTTCCGACCGCCGATCTTGGAAATCGCATGGATGAAAGCGGTCCTAAAATAGGAAAAAGAATACGTATATTCTCCTAAACGCTTGGTCTCTTTTTCTTGGGTTTCGAATCGAATCCCGGCAAACTGAAGATTCGAGTTGGAATCGTCCGCAAATCCATCCGCCAAAACCTCGAACGCCTTCGAGTAGAATGTTTTACGCATATCTTTCTCTTCTCCGAAAGCGTTCCCGAAGAAAGGAAGAAAAACCAAAAGGAAAATCGGATAAAACCGAATCATACCCCTCCGCCTCCTCCAAAATAAGTCCGGATCACCCAATCTTTTTTCAAAACCGTGATCGTATAATACCACCACTCGTATCCGCTCCAATACGTCCAAATTTCGGGTAAACCGTCCCCGTTTAGATCCGTAACCGCAAAAGTTTTTCCGGTATCGCCTTGGTAAGAAAACTGGAACATTAAACTCAAGTGAATCAATTTGCCGGATTCGATCCTATCTATCCTATATACATGGGGAGAAGGTTCCACAGTATCCGGCTCGGGGTGATACCCTAAATTGCCGACTTTTTCGGTAATCAAATATTCGAATCCGCTTCCGGTTCGAAATCTACGGTATTTGCAATCAGTCTGGCAAGTCGCGATTTTAAAATTGAGGGGGATATCGAAAGAGCTGGACTTGATACGACGATTCGTATCTTCCCAAATTTCCTTTCGAATAGATTCCGGGACATCCTCTTCTATGACGATAGGTATGGAAGGAGAATAAGATCCTACCGTTCTTCCGATCACCGCTTTCGACTTTGAAAATTCAGGAGATTTCGGAATATAGGTTCCCTCTAAGCGGATCTCAAAACAGCAATCATCCTGATTTTTAGCTTTTCTAGGATTCTTTAAGGCTCCGATCTCCGTTCCGGTAGAATCGAAAAGAGTAAGATCCTTTTTTAAGTCGGAATCCGAAAAGGTTGCGATACCGTTATAATAGGCGGAATGGTTTTCCAATACTCCCGCGGAAGAAACTCCCATTAAGGCAAAATTATCCTGCGCTCCTCCGGAAGAAACCGCTATGTAAGACGGAGAATTTTCCTTTCCCATATTGGTTCCGATATACGGACTGAAAATATATCCTTCCGATTTTCCTTCCACCCGAACCTTTACCCAGATTCCGTACGCGTAGCTGCCGTTCGTGCCGGGCACCGTAACTGGATACGAATTATCATATTCTAATATTTCTAAAGGCTCGCCTTTACGCAATAAAGCGATCACTTCTCCTTTATCCGAAGGGATTTTTCTCAAACGGACCTTGTCTCCGGAAACGGCGAAAGAAGTGGGAATATTATATGCCGGAGGCTCCTTTTTAGGAGAACAGCTCACGATAATGCCGAGGAGTAGAACGAATTTCAAGATACGATACATTTTCCGGATTCTCTGTTAGATATTCCCAAAATAGGATTTTCAGACAGAAAGATATTCCAAAAGAGCGACCGCATTATTATGAGTCGTATTCTTGGAAGAATAGAGGAAAGTGATCTTTGCCCGATCCAAGGCCGATTTCAATTTGGCGACGCCGTCCGGATTAGAGTCCAACTCCCGAAAATACCGAGTCTTAAATTCTTCCCAATGCTCGATATCGTGATTGTACCATTTACGAAGAGAATCGCTAGGGGAAATCTCCTTTAGCCAAAGATCGATCTTGCCCGCTTCCTTACTGATTCCCCTTGGCCAAAGTCTATCCACCAAGATCCTTTTTCCATCCTGGGAATCGGGAGGATCATAAACCCTTTTGGTCGAGATCTTCACTTTTTATCCGCTAAGATAAATCGATCCAGGTTTCTTCTCGGACTGAAATAACGATAATCGCTACGGCCCAAACGAACCAACATTTGGATTTTCTCGCCGGGGAGAACTTTTTGGTCCGCATCCAATTCCTTTCTCAACGAATCCATCTCAGGAAATTCCTGTAGAATTTGGCTCAGAGGATGCAGAGCGAATCCGTTCTTGACCGCCGCCAAATGCAAACGCGCATAATCCCGTCCCGCTTGGATCCAGTCTATGATCTCATTCTTCTTAGTTTTGAGATAGATAAATCCCTTGGAACTTTCGATCTGATCGGCAAAGATATCCAGTCCCGATTTCTGATTTTCTTCGGAATGCCAAACTTCCTTGCCTGGAGTTAAAATAAATTTACTTGCGAACCAGTATTTGATGCCGGATAGCCCGAATCCTCTCATGGAAATTCCGTCTTTGAATTCTGCGATTTCCTTGTCGCTATAACGAAACCAGATCCGGCTTTCTTCGTATTGTTTATATGCGTAAGTCTCCACAGCCATTGCGGATACCAATTGCTTTCTTAATTTTTCGGATCCTTCTTTAGGTAAGAATTTAAATTCCGAGTAACGGGCTCCTGCGTCCGTTACTATCTTATGAAAATCCTCCTGGCTAAGGTCATCGCCGGAATAGAGGGAGCGAACCGTCCTCCTTTCGGAAATGAAATCAGCAAGCGGATCCAATGTCGTAGAATTTGATTTTTGTAATATTATTTTGGCAACCGGCTTCTTACCGAAGTCGGCAGCGGAATATTTGCCTTCCGGAAAAAGAGAAATCGCCGCTGTATGCCCGAGACGGGAAGTTCCGATAGAAAGCGTTTCCAGAAAGGTTCCCTGCCCAATATGAATTTGTCGTGCAGGAGGATCCGTATCCTTTAGTAATCGACTCGCATCCACATATAGAAGTGCGGAAGTGTCGTTTAAGATTTTAAACTTCCAGGCTTGGGTATTATGAGGGTTCGGAGCACTGATACCTATCCGAATCGCTTTCAAAATAGGAGCCAAGGATTCGGATAACGCTTTCTCGCCGAGGGCATCCTCTCTTTCATAAGGTTCCCGATCCGAATCGGAGGAGGCCCATAACAATTCAGGAACGGTGAGTATAAGACCGGAGGAAAGGGCTAATTTTAAAAATTCTTCCCGATTGATAGCTTTCATGGCAAAAGATATAAGCCGGAAACGGAGGGAGTCAATTAATATACGTATTGATATAATTCGTTTTCCGGTTGTTTCCTCTTCGGATTCTTCTCGTTCCTATAGGAATTAAAAATGGATGCGAACTGTCCTTCTTTCCATTTGTAAAATAAATTCATTCCCAATAGTTTTGCATCAACTCCCTAAACCAATCGGGTTGGTCCACTCCTGACAAAGGTAGGAACTCCCTCGTAAGAGGTGGAGGACCCGAGATTTCGAGTCCTCTGTTAAACGAATCAGATCTGATTCGGGTCGGGTTTTGTAGTCAGGAATTCCTTTAATTTCAGGAAATCGTCACCTACGATAACGAAAGTGATCGGATAATTTCCGGAATAGAGTCTTAAAGTAAAATCATTCGATTTCAGTATCAAATCCTCTATTTCTTTGTTTAGAACTATCTTACCGCGTAAGACCTTATAGCTTTGTGTGCTCGTGGAAACGCTGGTTTTTCCGGTTATCGAGTTTTCCTTCGCTTCAGCCTTCATGTTCGTAACCGTTTCTCCGGAAATGTCGGTTACCGCAAGGTCGAAGGATTTCTCTCCGATACGAACCGCGCCTTTTGCAGTCAGCAAAGGATTATCATTTGAAGCGATAATGGACAATTGTATTTCCGAAGCATTGGGTTTTCCCGCTTTGATTTCTCTAGAAAACTCGAAAGTTCCGTTGTAGGTAGGAAGAAGGAAACTTGCGACCTGAAAGGAAGTCGCAACTTTTTCCTGAGACCGGTTTCCCAGCTTGACCGTCACGATATGCGCATTCCTAAAGCTATCATGGGAAATCTTAATTTCCCCCAGACCGGAACAGTTAGCAATAATTCCCAAAACAACGAGCCAATAAAATGATTTTTTTAGCACCGAAATACTCCTGATGTACTTTACACATTTAGAACATTAAAAAAGACATATGTATGCGTCAACGTAAAACGATTCAATGCACCCTATTTAAAAGAAAGGCAACGGAACTCGGCAAAGACCTTTTTCGAATCCGCATATCTCAATTGGGTTATGCGGATAGGATGGGCAAAAATCAATCCCGGATCTTAACGATTTTCCCTTGACATTCGCAAAATGGATGAGTTTTCCGTAGATACATCGATTTCGAAAACCTAAGGCTCTCGCCCCACTCTTTCCCGATCCCATTTCCTATAGGCATATTCCGCGAGACGTTTTGGATTGCAAAGGCCGGTATCGTCCGTTTCCAATTTGTAATCGGATGTCATCTTTTTGCCGATTCTTCCGGCAAAGCCCGCACCGACGCAGGCGCCGTTCCGATAATGCAATCGGATCGAGTAATTTTCGAAATCCTGTAGTTCTATGTTCCGAAAAAATTCGATCAGTAGATCTCCTTGCAAACGATCGTATCGAAACGTTCCCGCATAACGATAGTGTTCCCCCGTTATTTCAGTCTTTTTTATTTTTCGTTGTTCCAGATAGAATTCGAATACCCCGTCCTTCATCTCCTTCTCGTCTTTCCAAAGAATATGACGATATCCGTAATAGAGTCCGTTTCCGGAGACCTGGATCCCGAGCATGGCTCCTAACTCCTGGGGAGAGAGATATAATTTATCCTCCTTGATTCGATTGCTGCGAAGCGGTTCTCCGGGTTTACAAACAAGAAACAAGAAGAATGAACCGAAGGCCAAACCGCCGATTCTCCAAAACCTATCGATTTTCATGGAGCCAAAATTTCTCGGGAAATATATTCCGATGCAAGAAATTGCTTTTGGACCGGAGAAAATTCTTCCAACCAACAAACCTAGGGCTCTAGTTTAGATGGCATTAAAATGCGAAAGCCCGCTATTTCATTGACAACGGATCCGTACCGAGTTCCCATCTATCTGTGGATCGAAATCGCATCGCCTTAGCAGTCACATTTGTAGTAACTATTCTCTCCCTATTCATAGGCCTTATCAATTTGGCCTCCACTATTTCCCCTTCGAAACTCGCCAAAGTGGAAGGCGGCGGCGGTTTCGGAACCGAAAGATTAGGGGCGGCACTCATCAAAATCGAAGGGGAAATCCACTCGGGAAATTCCAGCTTCGAAACGGCGGGTGCAAATACGATCCTCAAACAACTTCGCGCCTTGGAAGACGATTCCAATATCGTCGGAATTCTTATCGAGATCAATTCGCCGGGAGGTTCCGTCGGAGCTTCGCAGGAAATCTACCAGGAGATCATGTATCTCCGAAAAGAGAAGAACAAGAAAGTAGTAGTCTCCATGAAGGATATTGCCGCCTCGGGAGGTTATTATATCGCCGCCGGAGCGGATAAGATCTTCGCATTAGGCGGAACCTTGACCGGTTCCATAGGAGTGATCGCAATCGCTCCGAATATCAAAGGACTCCTGGATCGTTACGGGATCAAGGTTCGCACGTTTAAGGAAGGCAAATACAAGGATTCCCTTTCCCTTTTCCGGGACAATACTCCCGAAGAGGATGCGATGATACAAAAAATGCTCTCGGATACTTACGAGGAATTCATCGAGGATGTTGCCAAGGGCAGAAACCAAACCGTTAAATTCGTACAGTCCCTAGCGGAAGGTAGAGTGTATTCCGGACAAGAAGCGTTTCGTAACAAGTTAGTGGACGATATCGGGGGAAGAAGAGAAGCTCTCGCGGAATTATCCAAGCTTTGCAATTACGACGGTATCCTTCCTCTTTATGAAGAAGAAACGGATCCGTTCGATCGCTTCTTACAATTATTGCAGGCTAAAACGGGAGCCTTCTTCGGAGGGGAAAAAATTCTCCTACAAGAATTGAAGAGATCTCCGGTTCTCGTCCTTTATCCGCACGCGATGGCTTGGTGAGTACCGTGTTAAAGGACTTATTCTTTCGACTCATCGATCTTTTGGACGCGGTATTATTCGAGCCGTTCCGTTTGGAGAGTACGTTCGCGTCCTGGGGAGATTCTCCTCTAAAGATCGCTAAGATATTTGTATTGCTATTGGCATCTCTGAGCGTAGCGGCGGGAAATATTCTGATTTCCCCTCCTTTCAGTAGTCGCAGCATCGGACTTCTCATCTCCAGCTTCATTCTATTCTTGGGGTTCTTCTCTCTTCTACCATATCCATTGGCATATATCATCGACGGACTCGCTCAGAAAAAGGACAGAAAAGCGAACGCTAAATCGCTTTTCCATACGGTCCGGATAGGTATTTCCGTATTCATCACTTACGGGGCTTGGGCGATTTTTCTTTCCTTACTGGGCTTAGGCGGAAAGGTCGGCGTTTTACTCTTATATCTGATCCACTACGGATTATTCTTCATAATCGTAATACGAGCGACGATGTATCTCTACGATTTAAAATTCAGAGACGCCTTATCCTTCAATATCACCACTTTCGTGATCACTTTCTTCTTTCCTCCTGCGATGTATTTTACCCTGGGAATTTCCTTCGCCGCAAGTTCCCAATAAGGAGAAGAATCGGACTTTCTTCGCATGAACATACTCATCACCAACGACGACGGAATCACTTCGAACGGAATCCTGGCTCTAGAAAAAGTTTTAGGCAAAAAACATAATACGTTCTTGATCGCACCTTTGAAGGAAAGATCCGCCACATCGATGGCATTGAGCATCTACGATTCTCTCCGAGTGGAGAAGGTAAACGAGAACCATTATATCGTAGACGGGTATCCTGTGGATTGCGTGAACATAGGTCTCCACGGAAATATCTTTCCTAAAATAGACGTGGTGCTTTCGGGAATCAATCGGGGAGTCAATATGGGACATGATGTCCATTATTCCGGAACTGTAGGAGCCGCAAGACACGGAGCGATTCATAATAGGATCAGTTTGGCGATCAGTTCCGGCAACGTGGATAAGACCTATGATTTTCTTTCCGAGGCCGAACTCGTATCCGAAATATTGGATGCCTGGTCGGACCATTTTCAGTCGGGAACCGTTTATAATATAAATATTCC
The DNA here is from genome assembly GCF_000306115.2 of Leptospira wolffii serovar Khorat str. Khorat-H2. NCBI lineage: Bacteria > Pseudomonadati > Spirochaetota > Leptospiria > Leptospirales > Leptospiraceae > Leptospira > Leptospira wolffii. The sequence continues at coordinate 888,444 of NZ_AKWX02000020.1, read as the reverse complement.
TCTTCGATTCGAAAGAGATCTATCTTCCATCGAAACGGTAAGCCTAGGTAAAAGGACCTATGTCGACACCTATCATTCCAATCCGATCATAGGCGGGATCTCCGATTTCTATCTGGGAGGATCGGAATTAGGACATGTAGAAGAGCCCGGAACGGACTTCGATACGTTTTTCCGAGGAAAAGTAGCGCTCACTCCTTTGGGATTAAACCAGACTTACGAGCCAGAATTGGAGAATTTCCGAAAAAAAATCCGCTCGAAATCAGAGTATAAGAATGGATAAGAAGACCTCCCGAACAGTTCCCCCAAAGAGAAGAATATTCACCGAGATCCTAAAGGAAAATTATACCTTCGCGCTCACATTGATCGATAGGGAAATGACCGAAAAGGGAAAGGATCCGGAGCTACTTTATAATTTTGCGATATGCTGCTCCCGGACCGGGAATCATAAAAAATGCGTTTCCATACTACAGGAATTACTGGAGACCTTCCCAAAATTCTCGGAGAGAGATAATGTGTTTCGGATGATGATCTATTCCATGATTAAAACCGGAAATCACAAGGAAGCGATTCAAAAAGCGGACGAAAGATTAAAGCTATCGTTGGACGATATAGTGCTTCTTTCCCTCAAGGCCTCGGCTCTGGAAAAATCCGGGGACACAAAGGGAGCTATCGAAACTCATTTGAGAATTCTGAGACTTCGTCCGGAGCATAAAAACAGCCTAAATTCGGTCGCTTACCTTCTACTGGAGGGCAAGGAGCCAGGACCGGAAGAATTAAAGACGGCAATGGAGAACCTGAAGCTGGCCTTACAATTGGAACCGGAAAATGCCGCCTATCTGGACTCTTTCGGAGTCCTTTTATCCAAATTGGGCAAGAAAGAAGAAGCGAGAAAAGCCTTCGAAAAAGCTCTCCTGAAAGCCCCGTCCGAGGACATTATCTTAGAGCACCTAAAAAATCTCTCTCCGAGCAATCCACAAGCGACTTGACACCTCGCCCTTCTGCGAAATTATGGACTTCGATCCGGGATGTAGCGCAGTGGTAGCGCATCTGTTTTGGGTACAGAGGGTCGCTGGTTCAAATCCAGTCATCCCGAATCCCTCTTTCTCAAAGACTCGGTAGCTCAGTTGGATAGAGCAACTGCCTTCTAAGCAGTGGGTCGGGGGTTCGAATCCCTCTCGGGTCACCAAACATGGTGAGCGTAGCTCAGTTGGTAGAGCTCCAGATTGTGGTTCTGGCTGTCGCGGGTTCGAGCCCCGTCGTTCACCCCACTTTTCCACTTTAAATCACAAAACAATTCAAATAACCCGACAAAGCAGAGGGGCTCGAAGCTTTTGCACGTAAGCATTTGCAGCGACCCATAGGGAGCGTCGCAAATGCGCCGCGAGCCAAGGATGGCGAAGCGAGTGCAAAAGACGCCGTGGAGCTCAGTCGAACACGAAGTGAGACTGCGTAACGGCGAGCCCCGTCGTTCACCCCACTTTTCCACTTTTTAACCATTTGGAAATTTCACAGAAAATCTCATCTCGCAACGCCCTACCGTATGCTTCAAACACCCGCCGAAAACGGGATCAATTTCATAGGAAATACCTAACTCGTCTAGCCAACCGGCCATGCGATCCACAATACCGCAGTGATAGCTTTCGATATATCCGAGCCTTTTCACTCCTTCGTAGGCAAAGCATCTGGGAACTTTCCATATTATCGTGGACGGACGTTCAAAGAGAATTTCGAAATCCATGAAATTCCCGCGAATGACTCGAAACCCTGTATCGATAAATTCCTCCAATTCTTGGAATGTCCGTACCTTACGCACTTGCAACGCCCTACGAAGACGCTTCGCTTCCGCCTTCGCCATCATGCGAACGGACGCTTTATTGACTAGATTCGCTTTCTCGATACCGAATTCCTGAATGCAATTGGCGAACCATAATGCGTCATGTGTCATCCAATTCGCGTTCAACAACTCTCGCACGGTTTCTTTGCCTAGATCTTCGTATTTGGTCATATTCCCGTCCTATATTCGGACGCATTGTATACGCAATAGATCCGGGAACCTAACAAGAAATAGAAAAAGCAGCATGATTGTTCTCATATATTTTGCCTCCGACGAAAAGCTAAACGAATTTCGATCTCGCTTATCCGCTCCGAATCAATACCTCTTCCCAGGGCGAAGCCTGAAATTTCTTGCACAAATTCGGAAAACAGAGAATTCTTTCCGATATGCATTTCCGTATTTCTACCTTATTTATCCTATTCTTCTTAGGTTGCGCGTCCACGGCAAACTATGATAGAGCCGCTTCTTTCAAAGAAGCGTCGACGACCGACGACGGGAAAAATTCGGAACCTAGAATCATCGTCTACGATGCCAGATTGGAATTGGAAACCAAAGATCCGGAAACGGTGTCCAAAGCGATCGCGGATTTAGCTGGAAAATACGAAGGCTATACGGTGGTTTCCGGCAATCGATATACCAAAATCAGGGTATTATCTAAGTATTTCCAAAAGGCGATATCCGATATCGAAACCCTGGGAGAAGTAACGGACAAGGAAGTATCCGGCAAGGACGTAACCGAAGAATTCACCGATACCAAGATCCGTTTGGAAAACAAGACCAAAGCGCGAGACAGGTATCTGGAGCTTTTAAAGAAAGCGGAGAACGTGGAAGCGACATTGAAGGTCGAAAGAGAATTAGAAAGATTGAATACTGAAATCGAAAGTTATAAGGGTAAAATAGAAAGTCTTAGTCATTTGGCCAAATATTCGACCGTCCAAGTCCGCATCGAAAAGAAAAAGACCTTAGGTCCCTTAGGATATGTTTTCTGGGCGATAGGAAAAGGGATCCGACTCCTATTCGTTTGGGACTGAAGAAATTTAACGCACCGAGAAAAGAAGGATCATCGCTATGGTTAAATCGGCGAAGAAATGAACGGATACGGGAAATAAAATCCCTCCGGTCCGAATCCTAAGGAGGCCCGTCATGAGACCGTAGATTGCGGCCAATCCCATTCCGGACCAACCTCTAGGGAATCCGTTTAGATGCATGGCGCCGAACGCAATGGCTTGGATACAAAGAGGCCAGGCCCCGTTCTTCCAGATCGTTTCCAGACTTTCCATTATGATTCCTCGAAACAGGAATTCTTCCACGATCGCATTGATGACGGAGAAGCCGATTGCCGCTCCCAGCAGTACCCATAAATCGCCTGCTGGAAATCTTCTTCTTAGATCCTCCAAATCATCGTTCCAAAAATAGAACCATAAAAGCAACGCGACGGATGCGGATAATATGAATCCGAATCCGGAAAGCCATTCGAACTTGGAAACCTTTCCTCGTCGAAACCATCTAGCCAATCCGGATTTTCTCACGGACTTCCAAGATAGAAAATAGAAGATTAAAGCGACTCCGGCCCCTAAAGGCCATAATCTTTGCGCATAAGGAAAACTGGATAAGAGAGTCAGAACCAGAAGAGGAAATGTAAGATAAAGCAAGGCCTTAAATCTTAGGAAAAGCCCCAAAAAAACGAAAGGGAATAGAATCGTAGGTGCAAGAAAACGGGAAATAGTAAAAGGCAGTACGGATAAACAAAGTACGAAAACGGAAACTAGGATTAGTACGCTTTCCAATTTTCCGGAGGAATACTCGGGGAGATCTTTTCGATTCTCTGCTTTAAATTCCATTTCTTATATTCTTTCCAAATAGTTTATTCTTCCGAAATTTCTATATCCTTAATACAGGATTCCTTTCCGATCTTGGAAAAACTGCCTTGGACCGCCCAAATCACGATCCCTTTCGGATATTCCGACTTAGGAACCTGTGAGAATTGTTTCTGCAAAAGAATCTCCGCCTCGCCGGATCGGGAAAAATCCAGAACGGCGCTTCGGTATTCCGTATCGTCGGGTAAGCGGGACTCCTTATCCACGTTGATGGCTTCTCTCTCCAATACTCGCAAAGATAAAGGAGGCGCGGATTGGGAGCATGCGATCACTCGAATCCTTTTCCAAGGAGTCGGTTGATAAACCCCCTCTTTCAATCGATGAGAAAGTCTCAATTCGGCATCGAAATCCCATTCTCTCGACGACGGTCTTAATTTTTTCCATTCCGTGGAAAGGTTTCCGTCGGCGATATAAGGAGCCTGGGAGGATCTGTCCTCCAGATAGGAGTCCGTGAAATCGAAACGTAAAAATGGAGGCTCGGATCGATAGAATTCCAATTTGGAATCCGAAGTAACGATTAGGTAATAATTGGAAAGAATCAGTCCGGCGACGAAGATTACGGCCAGAATTTTAGGAACTGCGTTAGACTTTTGGATTTCCACTCCACTCAATGTCCCGATTTCCTTGCGAAGAATCAACTCTGATTTCCTTTCTTCTTGTCGAATGGAAACCGATCTTGGATCATGATCCCTAAGAGACTTAGGCAAAAAGTTTTTAATTCTTTTCGGAACAACCGGCAAGGAGCGAGTATAAATGCTCATCGGAATCACAGGCGGAACCGGGCTCATAGGATCCATGTTGGCCATTCGTTTAAAAGCGGAAGGATATAAAGTCAGACTTTTCAGTCGTAGCGGAAAATTGCCTCAAAGACTCCAAAGAATATCGGAATGGGATGTGCGTATCGGATCCCTACCCACCCGAGCCGACCTCGAAAATGTGGACGTTCTTATCAATCTAGCGGGAGAGCCCATTGCAGGAGTGCGATGGACTCCCGAATACAAACAAAGGATCAGAAGTTCTAGGGTCGATTTTACCCGGGATCTTGTAGGAAGACTTTCCTCCCTGGGAGAATTCGGTCCCAAGGCTCTTTTTAACGCATCCGCAATCGGAATCTACGGATCTTTCGAAACTGCGACTCCTCCCTTCGACGAGGATAGCCCTGCCGCCGAAGACGAGTTAGGCGAACTTTGTAGATCCTGGGAAGAGGAAGCTCTCGAAGCCGAAAAAGCCGGGATCAGAACCGTTCTACTCAGAACCGGAGTGGTCCTGACTACGGAAGGCGGGGCCTTAGCGGCGATGCTTCCGGCGTTTCGACTTTTTGCGGGAGGACCGATCGGTTCCGGAAACCAAATACTCTCCTGGGTGCATATTGAGGACCAACTTTCCTCCATACTCTTCCTACTCAAAAGAGAAGAGTCTAGAGGAGCGTATAATATAGTTTCTCCCGAACCGTTATCCAACGATCAATTCAGCAAAGTTTTAGGCAAGGTATTGGGCCGTCCCGCATTCACCAGAATTCCCTCCTTCGCTCTTTCCTTGGCCTTCGGAGAAGGAGCTATGGTGGCCACTCACGGGCAAAGGGTCGTTCCCAAGAGACTTCTGGAAATGGGTTATAAATTTCGCTACCCGAATCTGGAAACTGCCTTAAAGAACCTTTTGGGATAATATTCGAATTCTTTAAAATTCGATCGGCATAAAAGCGGATAACTGAAACGTTCTAAATTCGTAGGTATATCCGTTTTCCTTAAACAAAGGCCCGCCGAAGGCCAATCGGAATTTCATAGGTCCGATCTTACCCGTCTCGAAGTAAATCATGAACGAAAACGCATTCTTAACGCTGACATTGACCTGAGACCGGGCCAGGCTGCTAATGGTGGCAAGCTCTAAAGGAGTGTATTGGGCCTGATTTCCCAGCAATAAATATAACGGATCCGCACTCAATAATCCTTTGTAGGCGTAGTAGGCCCCCAGGAGTTCCAAATTGTTTCCCTGGCTCAGATTCGCGAGAAGGTAATTTATGATCGGATCCCCGTTCGAGAAGTTTACGTTTCCGTTCAAGAATTGGATTGCCGAGATATTATCCAAAAATTCCGCCCTAGAAGCCGTTCTCATGGTGGCGACGGAGGCAAGACTTAGCCCAGGATCCATGAAATCCACCGACCCGGTCAATCTTACGTTTGCAGGCCCCGCTCCGATTCCCAAGCGAAAAGAATCCGGTTCATCCTTCCCGAAATATAGGATCGGAATAAACATAGAATATTGTCCCCTCATTCTGGTTCCCACGTCCTGCTTGGATGCACCGCTATTTCCGGAATCGGATCCTTCCGAGGAACCGCTCTGGGACTGTACAGGAGGTTCGACGAATTGATTGTTCAGATAAAATTCGGAATTATGAATGAGAAAATGAATCCCCATCCATTGGGAGAGCTGGATCTCCTTGGACTTAAGGTCCAGCATCCAAGAAACGTTAGCCGGATCCTTTCTGGTCATCGTCGCGTTATGTCCGTTACCTGTGATATCCACGGTAACCAATTCCGCGTTCACTCCCGGATAAATGGAAAAATACTCCGGCTTCTTTGAGCCCGAGGAATCGTTCGAAGAGTGGAAAGGCCACTTCTTCTTCTCTTCTTGGATCGGTGCGTTTTGGGTCCTGTCCCGATCCGAGGAAACCCCGGTCGCGTCTGGAGAAAGTCCCTGGGCGGAAAGTCCAGACAAAAGTAAGATCGGTAGGATTCCTAAATATCGACAAACTCTGAAAATAAGTTTTTTATATACCATGGTTGGCGCAGGTTTCTCATTTCGTGTAATAATCGCAAGTATATTCAAAATTAAGAATATATTACTTTAACCCTACGAAGGGCCCGATTCCTAACGCCCGTATTCTTGATCCGATTTCCTGCCAAAAACACCTCGGATTGGGGCAAAAAAAAGGGACTGAAATCGAAAACGAATTGTCCATGTCGATTTAGAACGAGTCTAATCTTCGTATGGAAAACACAATGCCTGGTTCTTTTAACGACCTACTCAAAACTCATGACAAACCCATCCTAGTGGATTTCTGGGCCGAATGGTGCGGTCCCTGCAAAATGGTAGCCCCGGAGCTGGAAAAATTCGCACAGGCTCATAAGGGCGAAGTCACCGTCGTAAAAGTCAATATCGACGAGAAACCCGAATTGGCGCAACAATACGGAGTCCAATCGATTCCTACACTTGTGCTTTTCAAGGGCGGACAGATCGCCGAGAAAGTCGTAGGCGCAATTCCGCAAGCTCAGATGGAAAAGGTGTTTGCTCCTAAATTAGCTTAAACCAAAAAGCTTCCGGTCCGGGATCCTGAATCCCGGACTTGAAAATATTCTTTATCGGAAATTTTTTCTTTCGGGCGGCCCCCGAGATTCTCTCGGGTCGCGCTACTACGGGCTCCGCTCACGCTTCGGTCGTTCCGACTGCTTCGCACCCTACATATCGCTGCCGCGATTGCGGAAATAGGAATCGAATCCTAGAATCCGATTCCTATAAATCGATTTACCAATTTACTATCTCGTCCACTTCTTCCTGAGAAAGACGGAAGGCTTCGTAATCCCCTTTAGCATTCGGCAAAGAACGGAATAGAAAAGCTCCCAGACCCTTGGCGAAGGAATCGAATTTGGATCTTTTCTTCCCGGCTTTACGATCGTGAACGGACTGCTCCAAAAATTCCGCAAGGGCCAAAGCGCCGTAAGCCTGATCGGATAGATCCACGCGGTAAGTTTCCTTCCACTCCCTAGGCTTTTCTTCTATGTTCCGATTCCATTCTGCGAGAAGATCCGCCCCTAATTTCGCGGAATCCTTGAGTTCCCGGTATTCCGATGCGGCTTGGAAAATTCTTCCCAACTCGCTCACATAAGAGTCGCGAATCTTGGCACGGTTCATGGCGCCCAAGGCATGATCGGTTATGATCAAATGGGTTCCTTCCCAGGTTTCATTGATGATACAATCGTTATGGAGTCTAGGAAGGCAGGTATAATCTCCGATGATTCCCGAACCTCCTAACGCCATGATCGCCCTATGAGTGATCTGGGAAGAAAGTGAGGAAGATTTATACTTCATTAGAGGAGTGGAAATCTGTTCCGCAAGAATCCCCTTTTCCGCCCAATGGATGCCTCTGAAAATCGGCATGACCACAGCTGCGTATAGGATCCGCATCTCGGCCAATTCTCTGGAGTAAGCGGCAAAATCCTGGATCTTCTTTCCGTAAGCGGTTCTAAACCGGGAATATTCCCTGGCTTCCATAAAGGCCCTGCGAGACATACCCGCTGCAGCTAGTCCCACGTGAACCCTAGAAGTTCGGATCACATAACGAATCAAATTGGCGATCCCGTGAGCGGGTCTGCCCAAGGCCTCCGCTTCCAAGTCCTCATAGACGATTTCCACGGTAAGTTTTCCCTTAGAACCGATAATATCTTTTTTTCTTAATATATGATGGCCGTTCAGAGTACCGTCGTCCTTGATTCTAGGAACCAAAAAGAGTCCTATGGTCTCCGTATCCTCCACCTTAGCGGTAGTGACCCAAAGATCCCCCGGATTGGAGCAAAACCATTTTTCTCCGTTTAGGATCCATTTCCCGTCCTCGCCTTTTCTTGCTACGGTTCGATTGGCACCAACGTTACTTCCGCCCACTCTTTCCGTCACATATTGGCCCGCCATAAAATGCGAATGGGAACCCTTACCTGCTACGAGAGGGAGATATTTTTTCTTCTGTTCTTCCGTCCCGATTCCTTGTAAAACCCGGATCATTCCTTCGGTCATCGCCAAAGGACAGGTAACGCCGCCCTCTCCGTTTTGGTTGGCAAGATAAGTCAAGGCCTGTCTGTGCAGATCGGTAAAAGGATGCTTCCATTCATCATGAAAATCTAAATTTACGATTCCGTAATCGTAGGAAATCTTTCTGGAGAGTTTCTGTTCGGTGGAATAAACGATCTCGTCTATCCGATTTCCGGTCCGGTCGTATTTTACGACTTCCCCGTATTTGCCTTCCTTATGGCAGGCCTCGGTCAACTCGTCCAAGGTACCTCCCACTAGATGCCCGTAGCCTTGAAGGTGCTCGACCATGGCTTTTTTATGGGAAGGATCGTAATCCGCAGAGTATCGATCCACGATTCTCTGCAGGATTCTATCTTCATCGTAGAAATTCTTACCGCGATTCCCTTTATAATCGCTTACGTCGTATGAGGCCAGACCGGGATTCTCGGCCAATCGTAATGGATGATTCATATCAGTTCCTAAAAGAAGAATACTTCTTATGAAACTATATTAAGCCGAAGGATTCGAACTGCGACTATTTTTTCCGATCGAAGAACGGAGTCGTTCGAATCGAACGACGTTTGTTTTGCTTCCCAAGGAACCGAACGAAGCTCGATAATAGGAATCGTCCCGAATCAGTATTCGAGAACCATTCCCTCGTAAGGAGCGATTTCGAACACTACGGGGATTTCCATCTTTTCAGGCTTTCTATGTGTGGAAATCAGGACCTGGGCGGTACGATTCGCATTCGCTACAATCTTCTTAGGTTCGTTCTCGAAATTGAGAATAATCAGACATTTCTTCTTCTCGTACTCGCGGGTGTATTGCAACACTCCCGGAGGAGAATCGTAATCTAGAGCCAAGGTTCCCTTCTTGAGTACGTCGTTTCCCTTTCGGATCCATATTAACTTTTTATAAAAATTGAGAAGACTATCTATGGAACGGGATTCGCTTTCCACGTTGATATTCTCGAAACGGGAAAATACGGGCAACCAAGGATCCGCAGAGCTAAAGCCGCCGTTGGCCTGAGCCGACCAGCACATAGGAAGTCTACAATTATCTCGGCTAGGATACACGGGCCAATAACGTTTCCCGACGGGATCCTGGATCCGATTCTTAGGGACTCTTTCGTCCATCATACCGATTTCCTCTCCATAATAAAGGAAAGGAGTTCCTCTCAGGGTTAAGAGCATCATCGCGGCGATCTTCGCTCGATGGATCGTTTCTCTACCTTTAGAATAACGGGTGATATGTCTTTGAAAATCGTGATTGCTTAATGTGTAATTGGGCCAGCCCTTATCTCTCAGGCATTTCTCCCATTCTTTCACAACATCCCGGAATTTTTCCGCTCTCCAAGGAGTATAGAAAAATGCGAAATTGAAAGCGAGATGCAGTTCGTCTCCTTTCGCACCATAATAGGATGCAGGGAGCGCGCTCGTGCCGGGAGGTTCCATCATGACTTCTCCCACTGACATTCGATCGCCGTAGGAATCCAAAAGCTTTCTCAAGTCCTTTAGAATATCATGAAGTTCGGGACGATTACGATCGTAGATGTGATTCTGGCGGTCGAAAGGACGAGCCAACCATCTCTTTCTAGGATTGCTTCTAAATTCTCCGTCCTTAACGAATAGATTTACCACGTCCAAACGGAAACCGTCCACACCCATATCCAGCCAATTCTTGACCATTTGGAAAATAGCCTTCTTGACCTCGGGATTTCTCCAATTCAGGTCCGGCTGTTCGGAAAGAAAGGAATGATAATAATATTGCTCGGTTTCCTTATCGTAGGTCCAGGCTCTTCCCCCGAAAGTACCCATCCAATTATTGGGCGGACCTCCGTTAACCGGATCCTTCCAGATATACCAGTCCCGTTTAGGATTGTCTTTGGAGGACCGGGACTCCACGAACCAAGGATGCAGATGGGAAGTATGATTCGCTACCAGATCCATAATGATACGGATCTTTCTTTTATGAGCTTCTTTTAATAAACGTTTGAAAGTTTCGATGTTTCCGAATACCGGATCGATATCCTCGTAATCGGAAATATCGTATCCGAAATCGAACATCGGAGAAGGATAGATGGGAGATAACCAAATCGCGTCTATCCCCAGGGAATTCTGAGTCCCGTCGTTCAGATAATCCAGCTTCTGGATGATTCCTTCCAGATCTCCGATCCCGTCCCCGTTGGCATCCCTAAAGCTTCTGGGATAAATCTGATAAACGACTGCGTTTTTCCACCAGTCCGCCTCGATTTTTTTCGTACGTCGGGTTGGACTTGGCTTCTGAATCGGTCTCGCCGAAGATTTTAGATCTTTTTTCCGGCTGGAAACGGCGACGGAACGGGTATCTGAATCCATACCTGGACCATTTTTAAAAGACGAGTTCCCCTGTCATCCTTTCCATGGCTTGGATTTCCAAGATCCTGGTCTCTAAATTACGTAATAATTCGGGATCCTTGACCTGTTCTCCGTCTTTAGTCTGTAAATAAAATGAATCATAGGCGTAATCCGCCGAAGTGGAAACTTTTAAATAAGAAACTTTTAAACCGTATTCGAAAACTTTCCTTAAAATACGATAAACGAGCCCGACCATATCCGGCATCCGGACCTCCATAATCGTAGTATCCGGACCGTCCTCGTTGGTGAATTTTACGGAGCGATTGACGATGCTCTCGGGTATCGTCTTACGTGGATTCCATTCGGTTCTTTCGAAGGCGATACTATCCCTTTGCAATCTCCCTTTGGCCATCAGCCTCAACTTACCTTCCATTCGAGAAAGTTTATCCGGAGAGATATTACCGCTCCCTTGGGAATCAGTCACTTGGAGTATATGAATTTGGAAATCTCCGTATCCGTAACTTTGCATACCCACAAGATTCAAACCCTCGGAAGAAACGGAGCAACAAAGATCCAATAGGATTTCGGGAAGGTTCCTACTTACCGCCTCCACAGTAAAGAACGCAGGATCCTGCTCAGTATCGAAGAAGAGGTCCTCGGATTCGTTCTGACTAAGAGAAGCAATAGCTTTAAAGTATTTTAATATCTTTCGATTGGAGACGGATTTAAGAAAACTCTGCGGAATAGCGGAATAAGCGAAAGCCGCGATTGTCTTGGCCATCTTAGGATCCTGTCCTTCTTTTTCCGTCAAATAAGAAACCAGATCCTTGGAAAGGGCGATTCTCTCTTCTTCTACCGTTATCGATTCCTCTATCGGCTTGCTCCGGAAAAAATCTATCGTATTCTTATAAAGAACGTTTAATATCGCCTTCTTCCAATTTGTAAGAACGTTGCTTCCCACGGACTTGGTATCGATTACGGTAAGAATATAAAGCAACTTCAATCTCTCGGGAGAAGCGACCGTCCTTGCAAAATTTCGGATAAGTATCTTATCCGAAATATCCCTCTTAGAGGAAAGTTCCGACATCAGAATATGCTTCTCCACGAGAAACCGGAATAGATCCGTATCTTCCTCGGATAGTCCGAGACGATCTCCTACGGACACTGCCAGTTCCGCTCCGTACTCGGAATGATCGCCTTCTTTCACTTTTCCCGCGTCATGCAAAAGAATCGCCAAAGCGAGTATCTCCGTCTTGGAACATTCTCGGTAGACTTCCAGTATCTCCCTGTCTTCGAATTCTCCTTGGTCCAAACGATCGAGCTCGTGCAAAATGAGAAGAGTATGCTCGTCCACCGTAAATTCGTGGTGATAACTGAATAGGGGAAAGTTCGTACAGGCCCCGAACTCCGGAACCAATGCGCCCAAAACCTGGCATTCATGCATTATTTTTAATATTCTTCCCCTATCCTTGGGGTTTCTAAGAATATTCAGGAACTCTCCGTTCACTTCTGCCGAGTATCTGAAATCGTCGTCCAAGAAATGGGATGCGAAACGAATCTCCCCGAGCAAAGTTCCGGAGATCAGAAACCCGGTCTCCTGTATCATCCGGAAAGTGAGTAAAATATCCTTATATAATGTATGAGGATTCGCGAATAGATTCCCTTCTTCAGGAGGAAATACCGAATTTCCTACGCGCATAAAAGGCAGCCCTTCGTAGGAAAAACTCAGCGCCTCTCCTGACTTGGCTCGTTCCAATACGGAATCCAGGTACAATCGAATGATAAAGAAAACGTTTTTTTGGTGACTGTAGAGGATGTTCATGAACTTCTCCACGGTCTGGAGCTCATCCTTACTTCCGAAGCCCAGATACTCCGCAACTTCCGGTTGTAGATTCAGATCCAAGCGATCGTTTTTTCTCCCGCTCAAAACATGCAAGGCGATCCGAACTCTAAGAAGGAAATCGTAAGCTTCTTCTAATAATTGGATCTCTCCTCTCTGAAATACTGGCAATAAGGCGAGACCGCTCAGAGAAAGAATGGGATTCAGGGATTTCTCTCTCCAATATAAATGTTGGATATCCCTCAAGCCGCATAAATCCGTTTTGAGATTCGGCTCGGAAAGTAGAATCGGACGATCTTCCCGTAAGAATCTTTGGGACAATTGGATTTCTTTGGCCTCGTTGTATCTGGCGGAAAATTTAACCGGAAGCTTCTCCAAGAATTCGATCCGGTATTTGTGAAAAAGCTCTTTGGATCCTGTCAGGAACCTGCTATCCAGGATCGCGTGATAACTGGACATATCGTCCAGATAGCGGAAAGACTCCTTGATCGTTCGGCAAGTATGGCCTACTTCTTTCCCGGAGTCGTATAAGTAGGTGTTTATCGAGGAGATAATCTGAGAAAGCTTGGCGTCGGGAACACCATTATGTAGATATAATATATCTACGTCGGAATGGGGAGCCATTTCCATCCGCCCATAGCCGCCGAGAGCGATGAGCGCCACTTCTTCCCCTTTTTTTAAAATCCCGGAAGCCTTTTCGAATCGGCTTCTCAGAAAAGAATCCACAATGAACGTAAGTTGTCTGGATACCAATCTGCCGGAGACGGACCTGCTTTTTTCCAAAAGCCTTTGGAAGCTATAAGATATGTCTAATTCTAGAGGCATAATCTATTCTGTCCGATCCGACAAGAGGTCCTGTCTTATTTCAGCTTATCCCCCGGCTCCGCATTGCGATGAGGAACAAATAAGCTGAGAGTGTCTCCTTCACCGGAAGCCAACAGCATGGCCTCGGAAAGTCCGAACTTCATTTTTCTAGGTTTCAGGTTCGCTACTGCTACGATTTTTAGACCGGTCAAATCCTCGGGTTTGTACGCTGCTTTTATGCCGGCGAATACGTTTTTGGTTCCTAAAGCTCCCAGATCCAATTTTACCTGAACCAACTTGTCCGCACCTTCGACCGGGCCGGCCTCTAGGATTTTACCTACTCTCAGATCCACCTTAGAGAGATCCTCGATGGAAATTTCGGATATATTGGCCACACCTTCGGTCTTGGTCGCCGGAGGAGCGGAGGGCTTGGTTTCTTGCGTTACGTTTTCTTCCAACATGGTTTGAATCGCCTTTTCTTCCACTCGCTTGGTGATCATTTCATAAGGAGAAACGGAGATAGACTCCAGATCCTCGCTTAGATCCTCGAAGGAAGGTTTATTCTTCTTTCCTAATAGATGATAAATTTTTTCCGCGGCCTTGGGAACCACAGGAGAAAGATAAATGGCAAGAATCCTTGCCGCATTCAATGCGACGGTTACGGTTTCTCTAGCCGCCTCCGCGTCCGTCTTGATTTGGATCCAAGGAGCCAAATCGTTTACGTACTTATTGGCAATATCCCCTAAACGGGAACATTCCTTCATCACGCGGGTATAATTTCGCGCCTCGTACCATTCTCGTATTTTAGGCTCGGCGGATCTCAATTCGTCTAAAATCTTCTTTCCTTCCGGATTCAATTTTCCTAATTTACGATCCAATTTGTCCAGGATGGAAGTGGAGACTCTAGAAACCAGATTCACGAAATTTCCGACCAGATCGGAGTTCACTTTGGCGGTATAATCGTCGAAGGAAAGATCCAGATCGTCCATGCCGGCCCCTAGTTTTCCGGATAGATAGAAGCGCAGATGTTCCGGATCTAGATGCTTGAGATAGCCTTCGGCCCGTATGAATGTGCCTCGGGACTTGGACATCTTCTCCCCGTTGACGGTAATGAAACCGTGGACATGTACCTGGGAAGGAGACCTATACCCGCTTCCTTCCAGCGTCGCAGGCCAGAATAGAGTATGGAAATATAAGATATCCTTTCCGATAAAATGCGAAATCTCCGCAGAAGGATCCTTCCAGAAAGAATCGAATTTTTTCCGATCTCCTCGGAAGAAATTCAAACTGGAAGCCATGTATCCGATAGGTGCGTCCAACCATACATAGAAATATTTCTCGACTTCTCCGGGGATCTTGAATCCGAAATAAGGCCCGTCTCGGGATATGTCCCAGTCCTGTAGTCCGGATTGGAACCATTCTTTCAGCTTCTTCTTGACTCCTTCGGCCACATGACCGTCGGACTCCACCCAGCCTGAAAGATATTTTTCGAAGTCTCCCAGTTTAAAGAAGATATGCTTTGAATTTCGACTAACGGGAGGTGTGCCACATAATGCGCAATGGGAATCCTTCAGATCTTTGGGAGAATATGTAGCGCCGCAATTTTCACAGCTATCTCCGTACTGATCGGGAGTGCCGCAATTAGGACAGGTTCCCTTAATAAAACGATCGGGAAGGAACATCTTATCGGTATCGCAATAAGCCTGTTCGATTTCCCTTTCTGCGATGTGTCCTTTTCCCTTTAAGGAAAGATAGATTTCCTCGGAAAGAACTCGATTTTCCTCGGAATTAGTAGTATAATAATTATCGTATTCGACAAGAAAGCCGGACAGGTCCCTATAATGTTCGGTTCTTACCCGATCGATTAGCTGCTCGGGACTGATCCCTTCTTTTCTGGCGGCAAGCATAATGGGAGTGCCGTGAGTATCGTCGGCACAAAAGAAATAGCATTCGTTACCGATGGATTTTTGGTAACGAACATAAATATCCGTTTGGATGGCTTCCAGAACGTGTCCCAGATGGATGGGACCATTCGCGTACGGCAAAGCCGAAGTAACGAGAATCCTACGTTTCGTTTCTTTTCTCACAGAGTCAGATTGAGAAAAATTCCCGCAAAAGCAACATGGATTTTCATTGCAAAACGATAGGTCGGGTTAAAATACAACGGAAAAATCGGAACGAGAACGAAAGGAAGGCATAGAAAATGGAAAGGGTTTCATCCTTGGCGAGTAAGGTTTTGCCTGGGCACGAATTCTACGAAAAGTTCCAAAAGAGTTTGGATAGGGAGACCGAGATTTTCCAACTCAAGATGAACTACGCCAAAGTTCTCGTAAGCCTTTGGTCTTATTCTTGTCATGCAGACGGTGTTTTTCATCGGAAAGAAGGGAATTTGGTCGGACAAATGGTAAAAGCCATGTTCGATACGGATTGCATCTTCGATCACCACCAAGATCGGAAGGCCGAAATCATCGAGGAACTTTCCGAAGTCTTCGAATCTCCCTTACCCATCAAAATGATCAGCGACTTTGCGGAAGGTAATCCGGTTCTTGCGGTAAACTTTTACGAAGACGCGGTGTGTATCGTCACTAGCGACGGAAGGTTTACGGACAAAGAGAAGGAATTTTTGAACGACCTAGCGGGAGAATTGGATATCTCCCCGATGGATAAAAAGAATATAGATAATAAGTATACCGACGCCGAGGAATAAACCTCTTCGGTCGTCGGGCCAATCATGCCTTCTTTCATCGTATTCTTCTTTATAGCCTATTTGGGCCTGCAGCTTTTACTCTCCGGGCCTGCAATCCAACTGATCGTTAACGTATTTTCCTACCGATTATTCAAATTCAGATGGCTTACCCCCGGAATACTTCTGCCCGGACTCTGGGTATGGACCAAGCATTTCATCCTACATTTTCCGGGAGAATTGGGAACGGATATCGTCCACGCGAGAGGAAATTTCATCCACTTTCGGATCTCTTTTTCTAAACTATTCAAAGGAAGATTAATATTTAAAAACGTAAATATTCGGTCCTTTCATATGGATTATACCAATCGGGTGGAATCTAGAAAGAAAATCGAGTTTCTTCCCAAACGAGGAAGAATCCAATTCCGATTGGATAAGGTAGGGCATTCGAGCATAGACATCGAAGATCGAACCTTAACTCCGGTATTTAATATCCAAATACGTGATATTCGACTGGAGCAGTCCGTTCTGGACGCAGGATCCCCTTTGGAAATTCTTTTCAGAAGTCGTTTAGGTTCCTGTCGCTTAGGAAGAGAAGGTTTACTTCGCACCGGAACCTTGAAGTCCGGAGACAGAGGCTATTTGACTCTTACTGGAATCACTTGGGGAGAATTAGCCGGATTAGAGATTATACCCCTTCCCTTATTCAAGAAACAAGTGCATTTAACCGTAGAGTTTCGCCATATCGACGACTACCATACCGATTTCGAAGGAACACTCGTTCATACCAATCCGGAAGAAGAAACGGATTCGGAGACTTATCCGTTCCGCTTCGGAGTGGATTGGAACGAATTCAATCTTCCCTTCGATTTAGCGCTTCGAAAATTGATTATGGAACTGTTTTTACAAACCAAGTTGGAAGGTTTGATGGCAAGGACACTCCAAACCATTGCTAAAGGCATCCGACTTTTCTTAGGAAAAGATTAAGAAAACGGAAATAGCAATTCCGGATAAGCCCCAAACTGTTCCACGTGATCCTAAGCAATTTCGAAAAACGCAATATTCTACTTTTAAACTCAAAGACCGATCCGTGGGCGGCAACGGACTCCAAAAAGGTTTCGACTTCCATCGTATGAAAGAAATCGACGATTTTCTTTTTGGAGATGGGAATGATTGCAATTGATACTAATATTTTAGTTCATCTTACCTTCGAAGTAATCTGATCCACAAGGCCATCCAACTTAATCAAACCGGAAACCATATCCTTCATCGCGGAACGAAAAGCTCTCCTCTGCTCCTCATCAATCCGATGAGAGGCGACATCGGCTTTCATAGATTCCAAAGTATCCCCGACTAAAGCCAGGATCCCATAAATCGGCTCGTCCTTGTTCGTAGAATTGATGATGAATTCTATATTGGACTTGTACATATTCTATCTCCAGTTTTCGCATTTCCCTAAGGACGCTTTTTATATGTTCCTAAAGTAATAAATTTATAGAGAAGATTCAACTCCATTTTAGTAAAATAATAAGGAAAGATCCTTTTTTTGAAACAGGCTTTTCGTTTCCTGCTAGGCATCCGTTTGTTTGCTATAAAATGAACGGGAAGAATACGGGTTCAATATCATTCTATCCTCTTTTCGACTCGATTCTCCAAAAAGGACGGCTGCATCTCGTCTTTCAAATCAACACCGGAAATTTTTCTGTGCAAAGACTCTTTCACCAGATACAAGATCTTCTCCGTCGCACTTTTAAAATCCATCCCATCCGGCCTGATATTCGAAATGCAATTACGGGACTCGTCTGTCTTTCCCAGCCTTGGGTCGAAGGTCAGATACATCCCCAAACTATCCGCCGAAGTGAGCCCCGGCCTCTCCCCTATAAGTAGAACTGTAGCCTTGCTTTTTAGAATTTCTCCGATTTCATCTCCGATCGCGACCCTTCCCAATTTTACCAATATGGGAGGAGACAACTTCAAACCCGCGCCGATCAGAGCAGGAAAAAGAACTTCTAAAAAAGGCAATAGATTGGAGTCGAGAGCCTTGGCGGACAAACCGTCTACCGCAACCAAGGCCAAATCGAATTCTTTCGCATAAGAACGGAGCTTCGTTAGGGAAGGCCCGGAAAGGCGACGACCCAAATCGGGGCGAAGCAAATATTCTTCCCGATTTCTCGCCAAACTTTCCAGAAGAATCGGTCCGTCGCTCGACTTATCCGCAAATATGTTCAATCCGACCATTAAGCTTTCATAATTCGGCTCCAATAATACCGCGTCCCTTGCCCTCGCATGATCCAAACGAAATCGGAGTATTTCCTTGGTGGATACGGAACCGCCGGATCGGTCCAAACCGATTCGAGCCGCAGTCGACTTCTTCCAAGAATCCCAGGACTTCATCGAAAATTTTCTCCTAAGATACCTTCCAATAGGAAAGAGGATTTTCCTTCGTTCGGTAAGAACCCTCGAGCCTCGCTGAAGATTCCTTTTGAAAGTAACCATTCTTCGAATTCCGGAGAAGGCCTGAGGCCGAATAATTGCCTAAGATACAATGCGTCGTGAAAAGAAGTACTCTGATAAGAAAGCATCACATCGTCGGCTCCCGGAACTCCCATGATATAATTACAGCCTGCGGCCCCAAGCAACGTTAAAAGAACGTCCATATCATCCTGGTCCGCGTCCGCATGATTGGTATAGCAGATATCCACTCCCATAGGAAGCCCCAATAGCTTACCGCAGAAATGATCCTCCAACCCGGCCCTCAATATTTGTTTTCCATTATATAGATATTCCGGTCCTATAAAACCGACGACGGTGTTCACAAGAAGAGGATCGAACTTCTTTGCGACCGCATACGCCCGAGCTTCCAGAGTCTGCTGATCCACTCCGTGGTGAGCCCCCGCGGAAAGCGCGCTCCCCTGACCGGTTTCGAAATACATAACATTATTTCCTACCGTCCCTCTACCGAGCTCCAAGGCCATCTGCCTGGATTCTGCTAAGACGGATAGATCCACACCGAAACTCCTATTTAATGCCTCGGTGCCTCCTATGGATTGGAATACCAGATCCAACGGGGCGCCCTGTTCCATTACCTTTATCGAAGTAGTCACATGACTCAGAATGCAGGATTGAGTGGGAATAGAATACTTTTGAATGATCGAATCCAACATCTCCAAAAGCGCAATTACCGTAGGAACATTATCGGTCGCCGGATTAATTCCTATCACGGCGTCCCCGCTTCCCAAATACAAACCGTCCAAGATACTAGCTGCGATTCCTTTCGGATCATCCGTAGGATGATTCGGTTGAAGCCGAGTGGAAAGTCTTCCAGGCAATCCGATCGTATTACGAAATTTGGATATTATAGGGGACTTTTTTGCGACTAAGACAAGGTCTTGGTTGGACATGAGTTTGGAGACAGCGGCAGCCATTTCGGGAGTAATACCGTCTCGAATGCTATTGATCACGGAAGTGTCCGTGTTTTCATTTAGAAGAAAATCCCTAAATTCCCCCACGGTTTGAGAGGAAATAGAGGAAAAACTCTCTTCCTCATGCGAATCGAAAATCAAACGACTCACCTCGTCCGTTTCCGCAGGAACGAGTTCTATCTTTAGGAATTCTCGTAACGGTAAATCGGCAAGTGCCATCTGGGCCGCGATTCTCTCCTCCTGCGTGGAAGCTGCGATTCCAGCTAGCTCATCCCCGGAACGCAAGGGACTTGCCTTAGCCATCAATGTTTTCAAATCCGAAAACGTATAAGTTTTGGATCCAAGAATCGTCCTATATCCCATTATATATTCCTAATGTAATCATGCCAACCGACACTACCAAACCCGGGGATAGTCCCGAACTCATCCTTAATATATGTTCCAAAGCGAACCGATCAAGAATTTTGTCGAATCGATCGATTGGAAAAGCGGGCTTTACCGAGAAAAGAAGATCTTCCTTGCCCAAAGAAGTCCGCTCGAAATCAGCAGCAGAAAAACGAGAAACATTCGGGGATGCTGCCAAGCCGTAACGACAAGCACGATTGCGGATAAAATCATCGCTATGGAAGGCATCCAAAAACCTCCCGGAGTCGAAAAAGGACGCTCCCGGTCCGGTTCTCGCACCCTTAATACAAAGAAGCTGATCATCGAACAAAAATACAAAACCAAGGCTCCCAATGCGGATAGAGTGATTAATTCTCCGGTTTTCCCGGTAAGAAGCGCCCCGATTCCGAAGATCGTATTTGCGAAAAGCGCGTTGGCCGGTGTTTTAAACTTAGGTTGGATTCTTCCCAAAATTTCAGGAAGGAATCCTGCTCTTCCGAATTCAAAGGTCGCCCGTCCGCCTGCGAGAATGATTCCATGAAAGGAAGCGACCAAGCCAAAGAGTCCTATCGTAATCAAAAGATGAAATGCCCAACCGCTTTCCCCGTAAATCTTACGTAATGCAAGAGGGAGCGGATAGTCCGATGCAGGAGCTCCAACGGACGGGTATACGATCATTTCCCAGCCGCCTACTCCTATCGCAGAGAAAAATACGAGCCCGCAAAGAAGAACCAACGTGATCAGCGCAGAGCCGAATCCGATCAGAATATTTCTCTGAGGGTTCCTAGTTTCTTCCGCCACATTCGCGACTCCTTCGATAGCAAGAAAGAACCAGACCGCAAAGGGAAGAGCTCCCAAAGCTCCAACCCATCCTTGAGGTAAAGGATTGTGGGAGAATTTTTCCCAAGAAAAATGAGGCAAAGTCAATCCGGCAAAAAGTAATAATTCGAAAACGGCTAGTACGGTGATCGCTAACTCGAAAGTGGCGGCGGATTTGACTCCGAGAATATTCAAGATCGTAAAGATGCAATAGGCAAAGATCGCGATCCATAAGGGATCCAAAGCCGGAATGAAAAGAGAAAAATACGCTCCTATGGCGGCTGCAATAGCGGGAGGTGCGAATAAGAATTCGATCAACTGAGCCGTTCCTACGAGATAGGCCCACTTATTTCCCAAGGCCTCTTTTCCGTAATCGAACGCACCGCCCGCTTTCGGGATCATACAGGCCAGTTCGGTGTAACTAAAAGAGAAGCAAACATACAGCAGAATGATTACTATCGTGGCAAGTCCTAACCCTAGAGTTCCTCCCACAGGAAGTCCTAAATTCCAGCCGAAATACATGCCTGAGATTACGTATCCCACTCCTAGGCCCCAAAGTAGCCACGGGCCCAAAGTCTTGTTAAATTCTTCTTTCTGTTCCATTCTCTTAGAGATTTGCAAGTATCGTGCCTCGAAGTAGGATGATTTCAAAATCGTATTCTTTTAAAATTCGATTCCTTTCTTCTGGATCCGTCCCGTTTTTCAGCAAGGCCTACAATATAGATTTCTTGACGAGAAGGATCAAAATCGGATTTTACTTAGAACCGAATACGATTTCTAAAATTGAGAGCGAGCTTTTGTGATCCTTAATTCCATTTTTGAAAACCATAAACGAACGGGTTTTCTTTTATTTTGCATCGTTTTCTTCTCGCACATAATATTTCCGGTCATGCCTAAGGCCGATGCGAACTGGGCTTTACCTACCGCAGTCAGTATCGTTCGAGAAGGAAATACGAATCTTGACGAATACATGCAGCTTCCCGAGACCCGACAATTCTTTCCTGAAATGACCCTGAAGGTAGGCGAGCATTCTTACGATTATTTTCCGGTAGGGGGAGCATTTCTCGCTTTGCCGCAAGTTTTTCTACTTCTCCAAATCAACGGAACTAAGGAGGTAATTCGTCATTCTTCCGAAGCGAGTAAATTAGTGGCATCCAGTTGGATGGCAATCTCGGCACTATTGATCTTTTTCGGATTTCGAAGAAAATTCGGAGACTCGGCTGCAATCTTAGCGGCATTACTTTTTTCATTCGCAACCCCCGCTCTTTCCTCAGGAAGTCGCGCAATGTGGCAACAAAGCGCAAGTCTACTACTGAACTGCGTTTTTATATTTTTCCTTACTAAAAATACATTCAAAAAATATGAACTCATTCTCCTAGGTTTCTTATTGGGATTCTCGGTTTGGGTCCGACCCAGCACTGTGGTGGTAAGCGGACCCATTTTTCTATATTTGATTTTCCTCTTACGAAAAGGAATCGTTTGGGTAATCCTTCCGGCGATATTCTCCTTAGGACTTTACATACTTTATAATCTAACTCTTTTCGGAACCTTTACCCCTTCTTACTTCAATTCTCATATACGAAAGATCTTCCAATTCTCCGGATTCGGGGAAGGACTCGCAGGAATTCTCTTTAGTCCAGGAAGGGGAATCTTCGTTTGGTCCCCCTTTTTTCTATTCGGAATCTTGGGAATACTGCGAATTCGCCAAGATCGGGAAAAAAATCTCTCTATTCTTTTTCTCTACTGTATCATCACGCATATCTTTGTAATTGCGAGTTTTCATACTTGGTGGGGAGGCCATTCTATCGGGCCTAGGCTATTGGCGGAACTAAGTCCCTTTTTCCTTTGGTTTTCCATCCAAGGATTTCTTTCTCTTTCGGACCGGGGATGGAAGGATAGGCTTCTCCGAAACGCATGGGTCATCGCATGCATTTTTAGCGCGATCATCCATATCCGAGCATCTGTGGATCCCGGACCCATGTATTGGAATCAAGTCGGAAACGAAAAAGAACGTTCTTGGGATTGGAAAGATCCCCAATTTATGAGTGGAGATTGGTCGATCAAACTTCTATACTGACAGAGTAAAAAACTCGACGTCTAAGAATGTACCAGGGAGCATTCATTATGCCCAAGTATAGATCCCGCACTTCGACTCACGGAAGAAATATGGCCGGAGCAAGAGCCCTTTGGCGAGCCACCGGTATGAAAGACGGCGATTTTGGTAAACCCATCATCGCGATAGCGAACTCATTTACCCAATTCGTTCCCGGACACGTACACTTAAAAGATCTCGGCCAGATGGTGGCTCGAGAGATCGAAAAAGCCGGAGGGGTCGCCAAAGAATTCAACACCATCGCTGTGGACGACGGGATCGCTATGGGACATAGCGGAATGTTATATTCTCTCCCTAGCAGGGACCTAATTGCGGATTCGGTGGAATACATGGTAAACGCTCATACCGCGGATGCGTTACTCTGTATTTCTAACTGCGATAAAATCACTCCTGGAATGCTCATGGCCGCTCTCCGCTTGAATATTCCTACAGTCTTCGTTTCCGGAGGTCCGATGGAAGCCGGAAAAGTCAATTGGCATGGAGACGAACGCAAATTGGATTTGATCGACGCAATGATAGAAGCGGCGAACCCTAACGTCTCCGACGAGGAAGTCGCAACCTTAGAGCGCTCCGCTTGTCCTACTTGCGGTTCCTGCTCCGGTATGTTCACTGCGAATTCCATGAATTGCCTCACGGAAGCTTTAGGGCTTTCTCTTCCGGGTAACGGATCCACTCTCGCTACTCACGCCGACAGAAGACAACTCTTCTTGAATGCCGGAAAACTAGTCGTGGATCTAGCGAAAAGATACTACGAGCAGGAAGACGAATCCGTATTACCGCGCAATATCGCCACTTATGAGGCCTTCCAAAATGCGATGAGCTTGGATGTCGCGATGGGAGGGTCCACGAATACGGTTCTTCATATTCTCGCGGCCGCGAACGAAGCGGGAATCAATTTCAAGATGCACGATATCGATTTGATATCCAGAAGAGTTCCTTGTATTTGTAAAGTCGCTCCTGCAACTCAAAAGTACCATATGGAAGACGTGCATAGAGCGGGAGGAGTGGTCGGAATCCTAGCGGAACTCGATAGAGTCGGGCTGATTCACAGAGACGTTCCCACGGTTCATTCAAGTACATTAGGAAAAGCTTTAGAAGAATGGGATATCGTGCGTCAAAAAACGGGCTCAAAGGCGTTCGCATTATTCTCCGCAGCCCCCGGAGGAATTCCTACCACCGAAGCCTTCTCGCAAGAAAGACGTTGGCCCGAATTGGATCTGGACAGGACTAACGGTTGCATCCGGGATGTGGAGCACGCTTATACGCAAGACGGCGGGCTCGCAGTACTATACGGAAATATCGCACCCGAAGGTTGTATCGTAAAAACGGCAGGGGTGGACGAATCCATTTGGAAATTCACCGGAAGAGCCAGAGTCATGGAAAGCCAAGAAGAAGCGGTGGCTAAAATCCTAGGCAACGAAATTGTCGAAGGAGACATCGTAGTCATCCGTTACGAAGGACCCAAAGGCGGCCCCGGAATGCAGGAAATGCTGTATCCGACTTCCTATCTGAAATCCAAAGGGCTCGGAAAAGCCTGCGCTCTTCTTACCGACGGAAGATTCTCCGGCGGAACTTCGGGACTTTCCATCGGACATGTTTCTCCGGAAGCGGCAGCCGGTGGAGCCATCGGTCTGGTAGAAGAAGGGGACATCATAGAAATCGATATACCCGATAGATCCATCCATCTGAAAATCACGGATGCGGAACTTGCAAATCGCAGAGATGCAATGGATGCCAAAGGCAAAGAGGCCTGGAAACCCAAATCCCGCAAAAGAACCGTTTCGCCCGCTCTAAGGGCCTATGCCGCCATGACGACTTCGGCACATACCGGAGCCGTCCGCGACGTGAGTCAAGTAGAGCACGGATAATTCGCGATTCCACCGACTATTCCTGGAGTAGGGAAAGGAAAAATTCACGCTCCAGAAAAAGGCTGGAAACAGGCCCGAAAAGCAAGTATCGTGTCTCCATGTCGAAAAAAGCTTCCGCTCTTCCTGCATTTTCTTCCCCCGGCGAACTATTGGATTTTTTGAGAAAGGACTCGGATCATCCTAGTTTCGATTCCTGGCTGGATCAATTAGCGGAAAGAGCAAGCTCGGGAGACAAATTGGTTTGGAGTTTTCTCTACCAAGCCATACGAGAAGCGGACTCAGGAAGACTTTCCTGGGGATTTCATAAAAAATTGCTCTCTGGGATCTTTCACATTCTATCCAGAATCGGCGATTCCCAATCCTATCGGCTCCTCGTAAATTATGTGAAATCTTTGGACCGTACTATTCCGATCGGAGCCTTAGAACTTATCAGTGATTTAATTCCGGTATTCGCAGAAGTAGATGTAGAGGAAATTCTGAATATAGCAGCGCTACCGGACTCTTTTAAATCTGCGTTCGGAGTTTATGCACTAGCGCAAATCGTTCTGGAAAACCGACTTCCCGAAGAAAAGAAGGAACAGGTCCGAGCCTTTTTGGAGAATTACCGCAATCCGAATTATTTCTTAGACGATACCGTCGAAAGAACTCTGGAATATTTGGAAACGGATCATACTAATTTGCTCTCCATGCTGGACCAATTAGCCAGTTAAATCCAATTATCTAGCTTTAGTTCTTTGATTCGTTTGAATTCTCTTTCGTTATTAGTTATCAGAGTATACCCCTTAGAGACTGCTTGCGAAGCAATCAAAAGATCGAATGGCCCAATAGGTTTACCCGATTTTTCCAAATCGAAGCGAATTTTCGCGGCGATTTCCGCCGAGTCGCTATCGTAAGGCAATACATTCAAATAGCCTATAAAATCCGATAGAACCTTTTTGTTCCTTTCTCTTTGAATACTCTTTTGGACTCCGAAATATAGTTCGAATTCGGTGATAGAGGATATATAAATATTTTCTAATTCTATTTTCTTAAACTTTTTATAAACGGATTCAGGCCTTTGGTTTATGATATAGATACAGACGTTCGTATCCAGCAGATACTTGCTCATATGGAATCGCGCCCGTCATATTCGGTCGGCTGGTCTCTCCCCATTTTAAAATCTTCGGAGAATTCGCTCAAAGTATTCCAGAGTCCGTCTAAGGCGTCCTCGACCGGGGTTAAAATCACGTTTATCCCTTCCTTACGAATATAGATTTCTTTTCCTTTAAATCTGTATTCTTTGGGAAGCCGAACGGCTTGGCTATCTCCGTTTTTGAATATCTTAGCACGATTCATATATATATACTAAAATATATATTTTTATCTGTCAAGACTATGGAGCGCAAAAAATTCTTCCATTATCGCAATATTTAGACATTTCGGCTTCGTACATAAAAAAACGGAGCCCGAATCGGACCCCGTTTCCCATACTTTATGGCAAATACGAAAAGGATTAACCTGCGTATTGGTCCATTAAGGATTTTGCAATCACTCTAAGAGCCATTACTTCCTCGGCTCCTTCGAAGATAGAGAATACCCTTGCGTCCACGAAGTAACGGGAGACCGCATATTCTTCCGCGTATCCCATACCACCGTGGATTTGCATAGCTTCACGGCTTACCCATTCCGCAACCTTAGAAGCGTAGAATTTGATCAGAGTAGCTTCCATCTGGCCTTGGTGATTATCCAGAAGTTTGGCTACCGTGTTCGTATATTGGCGGGAAGCCTGAACGATCATCGCCATACGTGCGATTTTGTATTTGGTCAGATTATAATCGAAGATAGGCTTTTGGAAGACCTGTCTTTCTTGAGCATAACGAAGGCCCGCTTCCAACGCAGCCTGCATGACTCCGTTCGCACGAGCCGCAGTTTGGATCCTTCCTCCTGCAAAACCTTCCATTTGGAAATAGAATCCTTTTCCTCTTCCTGCCTCGCCACCGATCAGGTTTTCTTCGGGAACGAAATAATCTTCGAAGGAAACTTCGAAAGAGTGCATACCGCGATATCCGATGGTTCCGATCGCTTTTCCACTGATACGACCGCCGCCGTCCTGCTTATAATCGAATTCGTGACCGTTAAAGCTGGGCTTCTCAGCGAGGAGAATAGAAAGTCCTTTGTGCTTTAATTCAGGATCGGATTCGGTTCTGGTAAGAATCAAAAGAAGATTTGCGTAACCTGCAAAAGTACACCAGGTCTTAACTCCGTTGATGAGCCAACCTCCGTCCACTTTTTTAGCGGTTACGGAAACTCCTGCGACGTCCGATCCGTAATTCGGCTCGGTCACCATGATTCCACCCATCTTCTCTCCGGAAGCGATCAAAGGTAACCATTTCTCTTTTTGAGCGTCGGTTCCGCCTTTTAGCAATGCTTTGGAAAGAATCTCAGGACGTGTGATAAGAGATCCTGCGATTCCCAAAGATCCTCTGGATAATTCCTCGGTTACGACAAGCATGGAGATATTGTCGGGCTTATCGTTAGGCTGGAGCCCGCCGTAACTTTCCGGAATACAAAGACCGAAGCAACCCATGTCTCTGAGACCTTGGATGATTTCCTCGGGTACGATATCGTCGTGACGGTGCACATGCTCTGCTTTAGGAGCGACGACTTCTTCCGCGAATTGCTTGAAGGTTTGGCGGAACATCTCGTGATCCTCGCTGAGTCCGTATGCTCCGAAATGACCGAGAGAAACGATTAGATCCGCGATATGATTATAATTTTCGATGGCTCCAGCAGTCTCGATGAATTGGTTCGTAGCCTCGTCGAATAATTTGGACACCAGATCTTGTGTGGAGATTCCGTATTCGCCGGAGCGAGCACTGAATTCGGAACGGACATGAGAAACGACTTCCGCAGCAAAAGCGTAGGCCATGGTTCTTTCCAACTCACCCGTTCCAAAAGATTCGTTCCAAGCATAGTCGATAAAGTTTTCCGCGATTCTCTGCTCGGATGTAAGCCATGCGATTTGGTATTGAACCAATTGATTCTGGTCCATTTTGGAAACGGAAACTTTTCCGTTGGAACTAGTCTTTGCCGCCAGAGCCTTGGTGACTTGCTCGATTACCCCTGCAGACTTGCTTAAGGCCTGTTTTGCCGACGTGGAATCCGTAGGCGCTTTCGTTGCGATCATCTTTTTATCCTGCCGATTTTTTACGAATTATTGCTATGTCCGCCCCGAAGTTCGTCGAAAGGAAGCGTTCGGAACCGGGCTGCAAGAGCCAAACCCTAGAGTCGGGCTCTCAAAAGACTATAACCTGGGGTCGTTTCGGCCTGTCATGTAAGTTTTTGGATGGGAGTTTATCCTATAGCAATGCGACAGAAGGCAAAAATGGATTGTAACTAGAAGAATACTCCGCAAATCCAAGATCGGATAGAAAGAAGAATTAGCCTTCTTGGTTCTTAATGAGAGAGGCCCGGATCTTCAATAGATTGCTCCGGATCCTTCTCTTTTGGTCTTCCGTGAGAACGATTTCCTTTCTTTCTGCCCGATCCAGAACCAGAACCGCCTTCTCCACGAATTCCACCGCAGCTTCGCTTACCGACTCCCTGCGCTGTTGCTTTTCCTTAAAAAGATCGAGAGCCTTTTGGACCTGACTCAATTGTTCCGTAACGGAAGCGATTTCGTCTACTGGAGAATTCATTCTTCTCTCCTCACTCGTAAAGGACGTCTATGTATTTTTTCTTAGCTTCGGCGTGTTCCTTAAAACTCTTAGAGAAGTAATGGAATCCGTCCGGCTTCAATAGGAAGAAAAGATAATCCGTTTGAGTCGGCATCAATGCTGCCTCCAGCGCCGGTTGCCCCGGATTGGAAATAGGTCCCGGCGGATACCCCTTATTCATATACGTATTGTACGGAGAAACGATCTTGAGATCCTTTTCGAAAATCCTAGGATGAGGCTTATCGAATAAATACTGAATCGTCGCGCAAGATTCGAGAGGAATGTCCTGCTTCAAACGATTCAAAAAGACTCCTGCCATAAGAGGTCTTTCCTCGTTTTTCTTGGCCTCCCTCTCCACTACCGATGCGAGAACCACGATCTCATGCAATTTTTTCGGATCCAATTCCTTAGCGTTGGGAATCTTTTCGATCTTTGCGAAGAATCTTTTGATCATCATTCTTGCGATCTTATCCACGGGAAAATTCACAGGAACGCTGTACGTTTCCGGGAAAAGATAACCTTCCGCATTATTGGCCGGAATCTTGAACTCTCGGAGTAATTCGGTGCGGGAGGCCGCATTCAGAAAATCGGCACGGGTCTTAATTAAATTTTTCTTAACCAGTAGATCTCCGATCTGGCGGTTATTATAACCTTCCGGAACGGTGAAGGTGATCAGTTTCACCTTCCCTTCCGTAATCACTTGAAGAATCTTACGGGCGTCCATGCCGTCGTTGATTTCGTAGAGTCCCGCTTTGATCTTTCCGGCGGATCGGGTCGCCTTGATTAGAAAAAGAAAATATGTGGAGGATTTCAGAAGGCCGCTCTTAGAGAGCGCTTCGGTCACTTCCGCGGGAGAATCTCCCGGCTCGACGGTGATATCCACTTTTACCTGGCCGGAGCCCACCGCTCCGCCCTTGATCTCGTCCACGACAAAGAAGGCTAAAACCCCTAAAACGGCCAGGACGCCTAAGACCGCCCCCAACCTTAAAACGAGTTTATTTTTAAAAATCATAACGACTCCGGTTCCTATTCTTCTATCGGACAAAATTCTTTTTTACGCTATATCGGGCCCCGATTTTAAGGGAAGCTTTTTCGGAAAAGACCCGTCGGATTTCACTCTTAGATCAAGAATCCTTTTACTTTCCTAAAAAAGGAATGTCTAGAATCTTCCAATCTCCCCGATTTCCCGCTTCTCTGAAAAAGCAGGAGTAATAGCCCTCATGGCAGGCAGCACCTTCCTGCTCCACTTCATAGATCAGAAAATCTCCGGAAGGAGATACTAAAATCCTGTGCAATTTTTGGATATGACCGGAAGTGTCTCCCTTTCTCCAAATCGAATTCCGGGAACGACTGAAATAGATCCCCATGGATTCCTTAGCGGTCAATCGTACGGTTTCCTCATTCGAGAAGGCTTGCATCAAAAAGAATCCTTTCGGGTCCACGGTAACCACGGGAATTAAACCGTTCACAAATTTCAATTCCCGATCCTCGTTCCATTCTTCCAAGGTTAAGGGAGAAAAACTAGGATCCAAGACGAGTATCGTATCCTGGTCGCAATCGATTTGGATTCTCGCAGAAGAAGGGAGAGTTTTACTGCGTTCCTCCCAGGCCTCGGGGCTCATTCTTTCTAATCTGGAGATTTTTCCCGGCTGGGCGTTTGCCCAGATAATGGTAAGCATATTATTCCTACATTACCTTGGACTGAGTCCGTGGCTGTCAAGAAAGGTGGAATCCGAGAATTCGATCCTCTCGGACTCCACCCACGGAAATTTTAGGCGGCCTCCCTCTCCTTACGCTCTCCGAAGCTATCGAATCGGACCTCGTCCGCCACGACTTTCACTTTGGACCTGGATTGGCCTTCTTGGTTTTTCCATCTATCCTGGCGTAGCTGACCCACGACCGTAACCTTCTTCCCTTTTCTCAAAAACTCGGTGCAGTTCTCCGCGTTTCTTTCCCATACTTCTATGTCCAGGTAAGAAACCTCTCCTTCTTCGCCCTCTTGTCTTTTGAACTGGTGGTTCACCGCCAGAGTGAATTTCGCAACGGACTTGCCTGTCTGGGTCTTCTTGAGCTCGGGATCGTTGGTTAGATAACCGTCCAACACGGTTACTGAGATATTTTTCATCTTTGTTCCTCCAAAGGGGTTTGGAGTTACCGGTTCAGCAGAATGGAACCTTGCGTGATTTTTTTTGGATTTTTTGCGGAATTCTAATTCCGAAGACCCGCCCCCGAAAGGAGGCGGGAGAAAGAACTATTCTTCCAAACTGGAGAGATAAGAATCCCCTTCGAATAGGAAGGAAATCCCATGCATTACCTCGTCTTCCTGGGGAAGCACATTGGTAATTGCAAACCATCCGATGGAAACGCTTACGAGGAGAACGGCAGCGGCCGCTAATACGTTTCTCATCGGGAAGGAAATGACCTTTCCCTTGGTTTCGGATTCCTCTTTATGGCGACGAACGACGCAAGATGCGATATTCTTGGACCAATTCGGATCCGATTTTCTCAATCCGATTTCTTCTTTCATGCTTAGGCTTTGGTTCACTGATTTGCCCATACATCGCCTCCTTCTCTTCGCTCAGAATGATGCATTCGTCTCAACATCTCTTTTCCACGAGCCGCTCTTGACTTAACGGTTCCTGCGGGAACTCCCAAAGCCTCCGCTATCTCCTTTTCCGAATATCCGGAAAGGTAGTATTGGATCACACTTTGGTAAGCTTCGGGCAATTTGGAAATCCAACCCTTGGCCTTTTCCCAACTCGGAAGTTCGGCGGCTTCCTCCGCTTCGGCTTCTAGAACCAGCGGTCGTTCTTCACGGGAACGTTTTCCCGCCTTCTCCGCCTTGGTTTCTTCTCTACCGAGATTTTCGTTCATACGAATGGATTCGTTTCGAGCGATCGTGTACAACCAAGTGGTCAATTTCGAATCTCCCCGAAATTGACCCTTTTGTAATGCCTTATATGCGCGAAGGTAGGTTTCCTGTGCGACATCGTCGATTGCATATGCAAAGCGTTCGTACAAGTAGCGGGAGATCGCCGCTAAGACGATCTCCCTGGTTTCTTCTACGAAGCGGGAAAATTCTTCCTCTCCCATTTTTCCTCCGAGAATCGCGGAAATTAATCCTCGTCCCTATCGAATTTACTTTGGAACTTTAAGATTAGATCCGCGAGCTTACCTCTTTGTTCGGGGGTAAGTACGGCGTGGAATTCTCCCGCCTTCTTAGTGAAGAATACGCGGAAAGCCGCCATTTTCTTCTCTCTTTCCTCTCCCAGTTTATTCAACTTTTCGGCGTTGAATTTATCTGCGCGAAGTTCTTCTACAGCTTCCTTAGGAAGGAAAGGTCCCACCATTTTCAGCTCTTTGCGCTTTTCCAGGACATCGGCTTTGATCTTGTCCAGGGTAGCCGCTTGAGTTTCCGTTAGGTCCAGTTCGGACTTAAGTTTTTTGACGATATAATTCGCCCTTTTCTCAGGCGACATCCACTTATGATGACAACCTTGGGTTAGAACGGTTGCGGTTCCTAGCACCAACAAGATTGCGGTAAATTTTGAGATTTTGCGAAACATTTTGTCTCTCCTCTGTATGCACCTGGGACCGAGACCTAAAAAACCGGTTCCAAAAAATTTAGGGGCTTAGGACCAATATATCCTCTTCCTTAATCTCGTACTTGGAGGCTAGACGGGTTAGAAGGGAGGAAAGGATCTCGTTCGCCTTTTTGGTATAGTAGAATTCCTCACCGACCTCGATGAAGAATTTTCTGGGTTCCGGTAATTCTTTCAGTATAAAGGCGATTTCTTGGGCGATTTTTTCGGCATTTTTCTGGAATGGACAACCGTTCAGCTTTACTCCCACTCCGTAGGAAACCCTCTGGACTCTTTCAATAGAGAAAGGAAAATTCTTTTTGTCAAAAAGAGACTCTGGCTTCAATTTAAGTGAAGACATTATTTTTTGCAAAAGTTTGTCCGAATCGAAAGGCTTTAATATATAGCCCACCAATTGCTTACTATGGGCGGCGCTTATTACGTCTTCCTTTTCGTTACTTGCGGTGAGAAGGACTACCGGAGTATTCTTATTCAGATCGGGAATCTTATTTACAAGACGAATCCCGGAAAGAACCGGCATTAGGTTATCGAGGATAATGAAATCGTATTTTATTTTTCTCAGCTTGAGCTCGGCGGCCATTCCATCCACTACATGGTCCACTTCGAAATTATATCTTTCCAAGAAATGAATCAAGAGCTCCGCAGAACTCTCATTGTCTTCGGCAAATAAAACCTTAATAAACGATTGTATCATAAATCCGAAAATTTCCCCGTTGGCGGCGCCGTTCGGTACGAACCTCTGCGGGCTATTCCTCGTAAATCATCTTCTTAGTCATGCCGCCCGTCGACGATAAAATTCTGCCCGGTAATGAAGTCGTTTCGTGAATCCGGCAGAAAAAGACCACCGGGAGAGATTACTCGAGTTTTCGACCCTCCCTGAAGGATGTCGGGAACGGTCCAGTTCGGGGGGAATATTTCCCTTTCCCCTCGGACGGGGTGTGCCGGATATGGCAAGTTATAGAAAAGATAAATAAAAAAGCGAAGAACCGAATCCGGCCCTTCGCTTTTCCGATCTCCGCTTTTGTAAAAGCGGTATAGGTATATATTAAGGGAATCTTATCGTCCGCTCTCCCAATAACCTTCCGCATATTGGTCGGTCAGGTTAGCCCAGACTTCGGATACGCCCTTCGCGTTTTTCGTCTCTTGGAGTTTTTTATTCTCATAAGGCGTTACGGGTGCGGAGAAGTTCCAACCCTTAGCAGAGCACGCGCTCTTTCCGTTTGCCCAGTTTCCGCTTGCGTCGGTGATCGCCCAATTTCCGGAGCCGTCTTTACAAGCGTAACGATAGCTCTTAGAGCAGCTATTATCGTTCCAACGTCCGTTACCTACGATCTGGAGGCAATCTTCGTTTCCTCCGGCGTCGTTCGGCTCGGAGTTATTCCAAGACCAAAGACCTTGTTTCGCAAAATCCGGATCGAATTGATCGATTCCGAATACGCTGATTCCGCAGGACAGCATTTGAGAGATATTGTCGTTCGTGAAGGTTCCGCTTTCTTTCACTCCGTCGTAAATTCCGAAGTAATTGGTGCTATCGTTGAACACTCTAGTTTGAGTGGAATCGTAAACGCCTCTGCTCCAGTTACAATCCGGATAACCTTTGAAGTCCTTTGGACTAATGGTATTGCTTCCGAAGAATGTTCTCTTATAGAATTGGTTCCAAGCTCCGTCGTAACATCCGTTGCTCATGAGTAGGATCCTGCGATTAGAAGCCACCATATCCTTTAACTTAGGCATATTGGCCGCGTTAGGAATATCTCCACAAGATCCGGTATATCTGTAAAGATACGGATCCAGATAGCTTCTTACGATTCCTAGAAACTCGTCCGCTCTTCCGTCCAGATAATCCTCGGTGTATAGGATAAGGACTTCGTTTCTATTCTGAGGCTGGGAAATCCAATTCTGGATCTCAGCTAATCCTTTGCCCGCAGGACGATCGAATACGTTACAACCTAAATCGTTGGATTGACCGTGGCAAAGTAGGAACTCGTTCTTAAAGTTCGCTCCCAGCGTGTAATGGATATCCAGCTCGATAAACCGCGCTCCCAGGCGTAATTGATCTCCGATGGAGTATTGTTGGTTCGGAAACGCATAGGAAAAGAAAGGACCGGCATAAGCCTTACTATTATAAGAGTTATGGGTTCCGTAAAACAAGGCTTTATGAGCGGGCAAATTTGCCGCTACCTGAACCTGTCTTTGAACGCCCAACGATTTGGCTTCCGAAGATTTTTCGAATATATCGATCGGGCTTTCCACGACCGCCCCCCTACTTGCGTAAACGTTGGTTGCGGCAAAGCAAGCCAGCAAGAAGGAAAGGATACTTAATTTTCTCTTCATCATATTCACCTTTATTTTTTAACTATGCGCATCTTATTCTGTAGCCCTTAACTAGGAACGAACTTCTTCTTATATTCGGCTTATTTGCGGAATTTTTTATTTATATCGTGCGTTATATTTATAGATCGAAATTATTACCCTTTTAAACAAACGGAGTTCGCTTTATTCTATTCAAAATATTAAAATAAAATAATATACTCTTTGGATTCATTTGATCCCAAATGGTTTGTTATAAAATGGATACGATCGGGAATCTTTCGGCGAGTAGCGACTCGCTTTTCTGGGTTCGGAAAATTTCTGCTATCGATTCTCTACTCCTTCTTGAAATTCCTTCGAAAAGGATGAAATTGCATGCCCACTCCTAGAAAGAAAACGACCCCGCGCAAAGCCGCCTCCAAGGGTAAGGAACCGAAGGCCATCAAGTATACCGACAAATCTCCCGGGCAACCCGAACTAGTTCCAATTTTCGAGGAGATCAAAAGACTACTTCTGTCTTATGCAAAGGGAAGCATCCGCATCCGAGGAGAAGCCGGAGGACAAATCAATCTAGTAAGCGAGAAGGAAATCTTCGTGAACGGCAAGAAAAAGCCGGAAGTCTATTTTGCAAGCGCACTCGTTCAAAAAGGATATGTCGGTTTTTATTTCATGCCGGTATATGCGGAACCGGAAATGAAACGGATCTTCCAGCCGGAACTTCTAGGTTGCCTAAAAGGAAAGAGCTGCTTTCATATCAAAAAGAAGGATCCGATCTTATTCTCCCAAATCCGATCCGCATTGGAACTCGGTTACCAAGAATTTAAAAAAAAGGATTGGGTGGATTAGGAGCCGAAGACTTCCAGAAAATAATCCCTAAGCTCGGGGGAAGGAATGATCTGATAATGAGACATTCCGGTTAAAAGACGGACCCTCTTTTCCGGATCTTTTTTCTTTCTATATACGATCTCGCTTAATAAGGTTAAGCTGGGTTTTTCCACGATCCCGTCGCCGATCCAGGAAGACCAGTCCCCTTCTTCTTCCGCGATCAGACTGTATGCCTGATACGCGTCCATAGCGTCCAATTCTCCGAAGTAAAGATCCTTTGCATAACGGGATAGATGCGAGCCATTCTTCCAATCCTCTTCTCGAATGATTCCGTGAGAAAGATCCTTCATGGCGTCGCTTCTTTGATTGCCTATGAATCCGATCACCTGGAGCGGAAATACCGGCATGACTTCCGCACCCAACCCTAGCCAGAAACCCGCTTTTTCGATATAGGATCCTCCGTCGGGAGAACTGATAAACATGGCTTTTCTAATTCTGGAAGATAGATCGAATTCTCCCTGTCTCGCCTGGTACAGAGCGCTCCTGAATACCAAGCCGCCCTGGCTATAGGAAACGATATCGACCTGCTCGCCGGAAAGCTCCGGCAGATTCAAGAACGCATGCAGTAATCTTAATAAACGAGAACCGTTATCAGAGATATGTGCACCAGGATTGAATCTTAAGAATACAGGATAATATCCGATGTTCCTCATTATATCGGAGAGAGGCGTTTCTCCGTTTTTAGTCCATAGACTTTCGTCGCAGAATAGACCTGGAACGCAAATCATGATCTTTGCAAGTCCGGAACTCTTCCAGTCGGTAAGGACGTCTTCGTGAGAAACGTCCTTACCGTTCAATCGAAACGAGGCCTGGATTTCGGAAGTAGTTACTAACCCCGCAAAGGATTCTCCGACGATACTAGATATCGGAATATTCTCGAAGAGTTTCTTTTTAACGACAGAATCCGCATCGTCTAACGCGAGTAAGGCGGTATGCATCGCTTTTGCAGTCGCCTCTACCGCTTTAGACATTCCTTGGTCCGTCTTATCACCCGCATCTCGAAGCGAATCCCCGGTTTCTTTTAAGAAGTCTCCCAGGCCCGTTCCCTTTACCGAAGGTATTTCCGAAATTTCGGATAAGCTTTTTGCGGTCCATTCGAAGGAACCGACCAACGCGGAACGTATGCCGGTAAGCACTCCTAAAGAGGAATCCTTAGCGAACTTCACTGCGAACTTACTCAGGTTCATACTCGGTTCTGTAGGTTTATAAGGCATAGGATTCCTCGATCGATTTAAACGCGAATCGTCGGAGAATATATAGGAGAGAATTCCCGGGTCAAGAAGGAAAGGTAAGACTACAAGGGATTCTTGGAATTCGAAACCCTTGTGTGGAAGGAATTAGCAGGCCAATTCTACGAAACTGATCGCATCCGCCTTGGAGAATTCGGTCTCTTCTTCCATAAATCCCAGAAAGAGAGCCTGGGCACGCATCCTGGCGACATGAGCGGAAGGATAATCCATCACGCAAAGTCCTTGCTTGCCCAATAAGTCCTGCTCTTTGCCGAGCGCATAGAGAGGTTCGCAGGATTTTCGTATTCCTATCTGGTCTCCGAAATCCAATAAGAGACGATAGGCCTTTTCGTCCTTCTCCGACGATACTTCGAATCCTACGATTCGTCCTATACGAAGGTCCAATTCTGAAAAAGGTTTCTCGGAAAGTAAGTTATTGTAAGCGTCCGATTCCATTAATTCATATAACCGGTCATGAATAATTTTTTGACAAAAAATCCGGAAGCTCAGCGAAAAAGTTTCAGATTCTAGGCAAATCCAGGAAGAATTTCGTATATTCGTTCGGAACACTTTCGAAGGAAAGATATCCCCCGTGTTCCTTTACGATTCCCAAGCTTACGGATAATCCGAGCCCTGTCCCCTTATCCACTCCCTTAGTGGTAAAAAAGGTATTGAAGATCGATTTACCGATTTCAGAAGGAATCCCAGAACCGAAGTCCTGCACGGTTATACGAACCCAATTTTTTCCTCCTATCTCCTCAGGTTTTGCGGAAACCGAGATCCTTTTGTTATCATTATATTCCGGATAACGTTGATTCAAGGCATCGATCGCATTGTTCATAAGATTCAGAAGCACTTGCAGTATCTGACCTTCCTTACAATAGACCGAAAATTCCCCCGGGTTCACGTCCAATTCAAACTGAACCCTATTCATTTTCATGCGTTGTTCCGAAATTCCTTTGGCCTTGACCAAGAGCTCGTAAGCGTCGATCGATTCGAAGCTCTTCTTTTCCTGTCGAGCAAAGCGTAGTAGATCCTTTACGATTACCGAAATTCTTTCCCCTTCCTGCTTGATCTTAGCGGCGAATTTCTGAGTCTTTTCGGGCTCCATTCCGCCTTTGGCAATCAACTCCGCATAATCTATAATTGCCATGATCGGGTTATTGATTTCATGAGCCATGGCCCCCGCTAGGAATCCCATCGCCTCTACTTTCTGGCTTTGCCTTAATTGCTCTTCTATCTCGAACTTATCCTGTTCCGCTTTTCGAAGGGCACTATGCTCCTCCATTTCGCGGATAGCTCTGCGAAGCGCCGGGACCAATTTTACCAGACGATCCTTCAGAACGTAGTCGGTCGCGCCTCTTGTCAGAGTTTGTATGGCCGCGTCTTCCCCATAGGTACCCGATACGAAGATGAAAGGAGTACTCGGACATTGCTCCTTGGCGATCGTTAGCGCGGAAAGGCCGTCGAAATTCGGCAGGGAAAAATCGGAAAATATGAAATCCGGTTTTTCCTCCACTATCGCCTTTAGATACTCGTCTCTCTCCTGAACATGTACGGGGATAAATTCGACACCGGCTTTTTTTAGCTCTCTTTGGATAAGTTCCAGATCGGTCGAAGAATCCTCTAAAAAAAGAAATTTAAGCGTACTCATTTAATGCACCGATTTATTAAGAATACACCAATATTGTCCTATTTCAGTTACAGTAGTTATCAGCTTTTCAAATTCAACCGGTTTTATAATATAACTATTAACGCCTAATTTATAACTTTCCACTATGTCTTTTTCTTCGGCCGAAGATGTGAGCATCACGACCGGCACAGTTCTCAATTTATCGTCCGCTTTTATTTCGCGCAGGACTTCCAATCCGTCCACTTTAGGCATCTTCAGATCCAAGAGAACGAACAAGGGTTTATCCCGACCCGTTCTATCCTTGTATCTACCCTTGCAAAATAGAAATTCGAGAGCTTCTTCGCCGTCTTTTACATGGAAGACCTGATTTACTAAATTATGTTTTCTGAATCCTCGTAAAGTAAGCTCCGCATCGTTCGGATTATCCTCCGCATATAAGATATCGTAGTTGTCGGCTTGATTCATCTGTTAATCCTTTTTCGGTAATGTAAAATAGAAGGTGGCACCTTCTCCTATTTTTCCCTTGCCCCAAACTTTTCCTCCGTGTCGGCCTACGATACGATCCACAATCGCAAGTCCTATCCCGGTCCCCTGAAATTCTTCGTTGGAATGTAACCTTTGAAAAACCTTGAAAAGTTTATGAGAATATTGTTCGTTGAAACCGGCTCCGTTATCTTTGACGAAAAAAGTTTCCTCTCTTTCTCCATTTATTACTCCGATTTCCACTCTAGGCTCCTTGGCCTTGGCGGAATACTTGAAGGAATTGGATATCAGGTTCAGCCATACCTGCTTCAACATGGAAGGATCTCCCTTTACGTTGGATAATTCTCCCACTTGGGTCAGGACTTCCTCGTCCGGGTAGTCCTGAGTTACGATTTCTATGGCGTCCAATACCATTTCCCTCATATTGATCGCTTCCCTTCTAGGCTCCACCTTGGAAACGCGGTAAAAAGCTAACAGATCGTCGATCAGTTGTCCCATAAATTTCGAATTCGAAGCGATTATATTCAAGAGACGATTCCCTTCCGCATCCAAAGTAGAGGAGTAATCCTCTATCATGATTCTCGCAAATCCGTCTATACCTCTAATCGGAGCGCGTAAATCATGGGAAACGGAATAGCTGAAAGCCTCCAATTCCCGATTGGCATACTCCAATTTTGCTACGCTCTCGGTCAGTTCCTCGTTCAACTTACTGATTTCGGATCTCTTACGATTTCTGTCCGTTACATCCAACCATTCGACTACGCTTCCCAATCTTTCCCCACTCTCGTCGATCACAGGTGCAGCGCAAAGATCGAATTCTCTTCCTCCGATGGAAATCGAAGATTTGTATTCGGAAGTAAACGTAGATAGGATCTTCCTTTGCTTTTCCGGAGTCGCATGAAATGTATCGATACAAACTCCCATTAAACGAGACGGCGTGAAATCAGGATATTTTTCGCGGATATTTTCCTGGACGGCGTGAAATAAATTAACCACCGATTTATTCGTGTATACTATATTTAGATCGTTGTCGGCGATCATTATACTGCTGGACGCGCAGTCCAGAGCCGTCTTAATCATCAATATCTCGGTCAGATATCTTTCTTTTTCGAATGCGCGACTTTCTTCTTCGGAGATATCGCTCAATAATAGTACCTTTCCGAAGAATGAACCGTCCAAATCGGAAAATTTCCGTGAATTGACCAAAATAATTCGATCCTCCGATGATCCATTTTTGAGATTTAATTTGGATCGATCGGAATCCAATTTTCGCAACCGATCCAAAAACTCGGAACTCTGTTCCAAAAATTTCCTAGACTTATCGTTGGATAAAATCAAGGATTCGTTTTTGTCGAAGACTACGACACCGTCGGCCATATTCTCCAAAATCAGGGAAAGCAGTTTATTTTTCTGATATGAATCACTTTCCGACAGAAGACGAAGCCCCGATTCCTTTCTCAAAAACTTATACCATAAGATTAGAAGAAAAACGTTAAAAAGGACGGATAAAAAGACCACCCATTCGGCGATCTCGGATTTTCGGTTCGCTTCTCTCGTTCTCTCCCATAAAAGTTCGTTTTCCCTTTTTACCAGGGCCTCTATGATGTTTTTTCCGTTCTCTTCTATGGAAGCCAATATGGTCTTTTGTTTTTCCGTTTCGAATCGGTTCTTTATGATTTCCCGAATATACCGGTTTCTTTGTCTTAAATTCTCGCTCAATTCTTTCGTCACGAGAATCTGGGATTGATTGTCTCGAATCAGATTTCCCAGGTCAGTTAGGTTCCACTCCAAATCCCGCATCGAGGATTCGTAATATTCTATGTATTCAGGCCGACCGGTGGCTATAAAGTTCAGAAAGTGTATTTCGGATTCCTTTATTACGGATGTGAGTTTTTCCAAACGCGAAATTACCGCGAAGGTGTGGGATTCCCAATTTTTGGACTCGGTCACTTGACGACCGCTTATCCAGGAAAAAAGTCCGATGGAAAGCGTAAGCAAACCCGCAGCCAAGAAGCCGAAACGTAATTTCGTATCGAAAGAAAACATAAATTCTAAGGAGCGCCGGGAAAGAAGATTGCGTATCTCCCCCCGAGCATTCGATTACAATCCACGCATTTTACTTTCTTTGGTATATTTTATCAACTTATTTCCATAAATTGGACAAAACCGTTTCTTAGGAATTCTACACTCTAGGGCTAAGGGAATTAAGTCTCATTAAATAGCTTCATTTCTCTTCTTTTTGCGAATCCAAGGCTTCCTTGATTTTCAGAAGAATCCGATTCTCCGGATCCAAGCGAATCGCTTCACCTACAAGCATTCTTGCTCTTTCAAAATTTCGTAAAGCGATGCATATTCTGGATAGATTTACCAGATTCCTAACGTGCAAAGGATCGCGTATAAGCAGTCTTTCTCCGAAATCCTGGGCTTTATGAAACTGATGGGCCCTTCTTGCCGCGAAAGAAGCCACGAATAATATTTCTTTATCAACCGGTCTAATATTCAGATATTCTTCCGCGAATTTCGCGGCTTTAGCGTATTCCTTTAATCGAATGCAATATTTCACGACGGCCTTCTTCACTTCGGGAAGTTTGGAATCCAAGGAATCCGCCTCTTCCAGATAAGCCAGGGCTTCGGAAAAATTCTTTTCCTTTACCTTTGTACGAGCTTTCCCAAGTAATTCCCGAATTTTCTCCCTTTGATGAATTCTATGAGGGACCGATTCTTCTTTGAACGAAATTCGAACCAAAGATAGGTCGTCGGTTAAGCTTCCTCTGGAAAGAATAGAGTCGTAAATCCGATTCAATTCCCCGCCGCCTTCTTCCACGATTTTTAAGAAAAGATTCTCGTCGTCGTTGATGATCCTGGAGCCGTCCGTATCCGTTCCGATCAGAATATCGTCCCTTCCGTCCGATCCTGCAATCACGACGTCTCCCGGCTCTAACTGGAAAGTTCGAACGGATATTTTTCCTTCCATACCGGTCGTTCCCAGTTTACGAAAAGCCATATCCTTTTCCAAGAAGTCGGCCTTGCCGTCCCTATAGAGACAAGTCCACGGATGCTCCGCATTTATGTAATACAGACTTCCCGAATCCTCTTCCACCAAACCTATCACGGAGGAAACCAGCATGGACCCCTCGAAGCTTTCAAACACTTTATGAAGTTCTAAAAAAGAATTCTTCAACCATCTCTCGGGCGACTGTTCTTTCATCGAATCCTCTATCCGTGTTCTCTCGATGATGGATTCGAAGACGGCTCCTAAGACCAAGGCACCGCCGGCACCTTGCATGGATTTTCCCATCGCATCCGCGTTCAGAAATATAGTGTACCACTGGTTTCTTAGCAGAATGCGGTTGGAGATATTCATATCTCCACCGATTTCGTCGTTAAATCTGCGAAAGCTGAATTTCTTCTTTTGCTCCAGAAGAAAATCCACTCTTACATTATCCGAATGAGCCTTGTTCGCGCCTAACGGTTTAATCAATAACGAAGTTAGAAAATAGTCCCCGTCCTGTTGCTGCTTCAGTTCGTTAACCGCATTGAGAGTTCTCTCCAATTCTCCGGTTCTTTCCCTTACTTTTTCCTCCAATTCGTCGGCGTATTGCTGCAATCTTTTTCTCGCAGCCTGGATGGATCGGGTCATCTTGTTGAAGGACCTCGCGATAAATCCGATCTCATCCTCCACCCTAGGAGTCAGTCTATAGTCCAAATTCCCGGAATTCACTTCTTTTAGTCCGACCAGAACCTCGTCCACAGGAACCACGATCGCATTCTGGAAAAAGAATCTGAATCCTACGACGATCACAAGGAAAGTTAGAGTCATCGTGACAATCAGAACGAAACTAGGAGAATGTTGGTACATTCTATAATTCTTATATTCGTAACCTACCTCGTAAATCTTGTCCCCGGAGTTAGGTACGTAGTAATAGGAAATGTATAAGGCCGGTTTAGGGTCGGAGGAGTCGTAGATTCTGGTCCCTCTGTAGATCCTCTCCCCTACCTCATGAATGGGGGCCAATGAGTTGAGAATGATTTTGGAAATATGTTCCGAGGATTTCTCCGATTTCACCGCATCCAAGGCCTCGTTTCGAACATAGGAAAGGGTTTCGGAAAGGCCAGGAACGGTAGAATTCAAAAGATTACCGATAGCTTTAGAATTCGTTCCGTCCGGAAGCCTATTATACTTATTGCGTACTATATTCAGCTTTCCGTATATCTCCCCGAAGTAGTCGGACATTTCGGAATCATCGACTCTCTGGCCTTTTTTGGATTTT
This sequence comes from Leptospira wolffii serovar Khorat str. Khorat-H2, assembly GCF_000306115.2. Classification (NCBI taxonomy): domain Bacteria; kingdom Pseudomonadati; phylum Spirochaetota; class Leptospiria; order Leptospirales; family Leptospiraceae; genus Leptospira; species Leptospira wolffii. Next base: position 845,577 of record NZ_AKWX02000020.1, on the reverse strand, counting down.
AGAAAAGCGCGAATCCCGGCCGCGTACGCCTTGAATTCGCTCGGAGCAGATTTGAGTATAGGCTCCGTTTTTTCCATTCTCGCTTCCGCGCTGAGATTTCCCAAATTACAGATCCTCCGCTTTTCCCGAAAAAATCTGACTTCCAATTCGTCTTCCTTTTTGAATCGCGGATCTTTTTTGCCTCGTTCCTGTCGAAACTCGTTCTCCTCCTGCTCGTAGGAAACTATATAAGCGAGCCCTTCCGGATTCTTTCCCTCCGTCACTGCGATCGAACTGTCCCGGATCTTAAGTTCGTCGTAGGATTTTTCGTATCCGTTCAGGATGGAATAACCGACCAATTGATAACATACGAAGAAAGTCGCCAAAGATACTCCGACGATCCGATTTAAAATCGTCGTCCTCTCCTTAGTGGCGTTCACATATACCACCATGATCAGGAACATCCCAGTAACGAAGCCCAAATTGAATACTTGATGATAAGTGGCTCTGGAAACGGCTCCGATCCTACTCATTGCGTTCAGGATTCCCGGCCCTACCGTAATCACCACATAACTGAGCAGAATATATATTACCGACCGTCTCTCTTTTCCCTTCTCTATGACGGCCCGCCAAACACCGACCACCAGATAGCAAAGTTCGTAGAATAATATTATATATACTTGATATACATAAAACTGAGGAACCTCGTAATCCCAGTAATGACTCCCAGCGACAAACGTCCGAGGAGCGTTCCAACAAATTAGAGTATAATAGCCTGTTACGAGGGCCACTCCGGCATACAAGGACCAATACAAAATTCTACCCGGAAGAATTCCCTTTTTTCGAGGCTCCGGAAAATTAATGAAAAATCCTACAAGCTGAGTAAAACTCATCAAGGGCCCTGCGATAGCCACAATCCTATGATAAATCGTATTTTCTTCGAAGGAAATGAAACCCCAAAGATAACCCAGATTCAAGAATACGGTGGTTAAGGAGCAGATCCCAAGGTGAAAGGCCGCTTGACTTCTTTCCTTGATAGTCAGAAAGAAATAAGCCGCATAAAAGAAATATAGAACGATAAGGATCGATCCGAAAGAATAAAAGTTTAGGAAAATTGGATCCATCTAAAAGTTATTTACCGTGCCCTCAATTACGATCTCGGAATCTTAGAAGAGTAGAAGACGGTGAATCAAGCCGAAATTATACAAGAGACGATTCAATTCGAATCGATTGCGAAGCCCCCCGCGATCTTAGCTATGAAATAGTGGGAGCTCCCACAAAATTCCCAAACATGTTCTAAAAAAGAATCTTCTTGACCCCAAAGTATCGGAAGCAAACTCTACTGGAAACCGATCACCTTTCTCATCCTTCCTTTCATGCAGAACTCCAACCCTTCCCGATTGCCGTTACCCATTCTACTTCTTCCGATACTCGTTTTTCTAGGATATTTGGCTGCGAATGCTAGCTTCTTCGTCCAGGACTACCAAGAACTGGGAGACTACGCGGCGAACGCTCTTCAGATTTGGAAAGCGGCGAAATTCCAGGAAACATTAGGTGCCTATTCCAGATTTCTTGTAAATCATCCGGGCCCCGTCGTTTTCTATTATCTAGCATGGACCGAAAAAGTTTTATTTTTCGTAAAGTCCCCTCAGGGCGCCCATGAGATCTCGATCGTTTTTTACAATTTAGCCTTCGTCATTCTAAGTCTCCGCCTCCTGTTCCAAAGAACGCAGGATAAGAAAAGTCCGATATTGCTTTTTGCCTCCCTGATTTTGGGAATCTCTCCTCTTCTTCCGGGAATCCTATCCAATATTTGGGGCCCGGGAGTGATTCTTTTCCCGACTCTTTTGTTTTTGTTGAGCGTTACCGATTTCTCTCGAGGATCCTTATCCAATTTCTTCTGGATGACTGTGACCGCTAATCTAATCGTGCAAAATCAAATCGTAGGAATCTCCTTCGTCTTTCCGATGCTCGCTCTTTCCGGATTTTTCTTTTTCAGAAAAGGAGGACTTTTCGAACTTAAAAATAGGACATCTTGGTCCATTCTATCCTTTTCCCTACTTTTTACGCTCGCCTGCTGGCTGCCGCCTTTAATAGAACAATTTTCGAACTCGCCGGGAAATATTACGAAAATATTAACTCTTGCGTTCAAGAATTCTACATTCCATAAGTTAGCACCTTCTTTACAATATACTCTTTCCTATTACGTTTCGCCTTTGGCCTTCCTGAAGGATCTACCTCCGTTTCTAACCGTGTCGGTATTATTCGCGATTCCGCTTTTGGGTCGCGATCGGTTGACCGAATTCGAGAAACAACTTTTCCAAGTTTTGATTTGGGCATTTTTCCTAACTCTCTTTGGGGCCTTCAAAATGAAAGGGGGACAGATTTCCCATGTATATTGGTTTACCTATATTCTCGCCTCGATTCTATATTATCTGTCGGCCAGAATACTTACGACGAATTTATCCTTACCTGAAAATAAGACTTTCATAATTTACTCGTCAGTCTGCCTGTTCTTATGCTTCGCATTTTACGGAAAGAATCAGGAGTTCAAATACGACGATCGTCCCGAAAAATTCTTGGAGGCGGTGCATCCGACTCAAGGGGAAAAATATCGAGTCCTTTGGAAATCGGATCCTAAGGATTTCAAACAAGGCGATCTAGCCATGGGATTGATTTTAAGATTAGTCAGAAACGGCTACGATGCCTGCCTAAACGAAGAATGGCATTTCCTAGTAAGAGAAAGCTTCCGGTGTAAGGACAAGGAGGCGGCAACCGATTTAATCCTGGAGACCCTTTCCGAAGAGAGCGATTCCTTTCAAATTCCCGAAAAAGGAACCTTTTTATATAAATCCACTAGATTAAGGATCGTTAAATGAAAGATTATTTTTTGGGAATCTTTCGCTCCGACGAAAGAGAGATAGGCTCGTTCAACGGAGTTCGGACCTTGGGATTCTTCATGCTGATTTACGGACATATGTTCCGGACGGTCCAATTGCTTTTGCCTGACATCAATCCTTACTTACGCAATTTTTTGGATAACGGATCCGCTTGTTTGGATCTTTTCTTTCCGCTCAGCGGTTTTTTGATCGCAAGCCCCTTACTCGCGGAGCTGGACTCGAAAGGAACCATCAACTGGAAATTCTTTTATGTGAAAAGGTTTCTGAGGATCTTTCCTCCATTTTATTTTTTCTTAATGCTTCAATATTTCGTATTCTTTCCGATTCTGATCAAATCCGCTCCGCCGGAGACTGCCGCCCAATTGATCGGATCCAAATATACAATCTGGTTCGACGTCTTTTATATCTCCAATTATTTCAAGGGAACGATGTTCCATGGATGGTCCCTTTCTTTGGAGGAGCAATTTTACGTGCTTCTTCCTGTTTTCCTTTTGTTGATCTTCCGTTACGTTCCGAAAAAGCTTCAGCTTGCCTTTTTAACGCTCCTCACCCTTCTCCCCTTGGTTTATAGGGCGATTTTCATGCAAACGGTTATGCTACAGGCTCCCGCATCCGAGCATGTTTACTTATACAATAAGAATTTTTATTATCCCTTCCATGGTCATATCGACTCCGTTCTCTACGGAATCATTCTTGCCTACATTTTCAATTTTAGAAGGCATTGGCTGGATCGTATATTGAAGTTAGGAAACGGGGCGAGTGTTCTGCATTTTTTTGTCTGGGTCGTTTTGATATTATTTTCTCTCCTAGTCTACGAATTCGAGGTAGGCTGGTGGCAAGTGTTTCGATTCCCTATATACAGTCTTCTCTGGATCACGATCCTGATTCTATCCATTCGCCAGGGAGATCCCATCGGAAAATTTCTCTCCTGGAAAGGATTCTCTCCTTTTGCGAAATTATCCTATTGCGCGTACATTATCCATATAGTCGTGATGGTGCCCGTTTCCAGAAAGTTACTGTTCATGGATAAGACATTAGAACAACATGAAATTCTATTGTACACCATCCCTGTGGGTTTGGTCGTATTCTTCTTCGCTTATTTCTATCATCTTCTCACCGAGAGACCTTTCGTTTATCTCAAAGATAGGATCATACGTAAATACAAGGCGAAAGTGACTTCGGAAATCTTTCGGGAAAAACTGGAAACGACTTCCTAAAAGAATTTTATTCACTTGTTATTCGAGGGACATAAGAATCGAAGTTTATTGCGCGATGCGCAATAAATCGTTCGATATAGTTTTTTTCGGGCTTTTACCGGAAGTCCGAGGCCTAGGAAACTCGAAAAAAGGCGTTTTTTGCTTGCTATTAAAAAATCGAATATGCAAACAAGGTTCGTTACCCACATGGAAATCACGGTTCAAGGCGACATCCACATCATCAAGATTTCAGGCTCCATCCTCCAGTCAGATAGCGAGGAATTGGACCGCAACTTAAGCGATCACAATTTCGAGCCCTCTCCGAAGATCATCATCGATCTCACCGAGGTAAGTCATATCTGCTCCACCGCTCTCGGAATCCTAGTCTCTTACAAAAAGAAATTCAACTCCGCAGAGGGCGATATCATCATCGTGGTGAACGACGACGATCTTCTTCAATTGTTCGAGATCACCATGTTGGATAAAGTTTTTAAAGTTCTTCCTACCATCGAAGACGCCTTTGACGAATTCAAACTGGGAAATTGAAATCCCTCGCGATCGCGTCCAATAATTCCCATAAAGTTCGAGAGATTCTTTCCATCCTAGCGCCCTTGGGTTTTCAATTGCAAACCCCCAAGGAGCTGGGTTTGGATTTCGGTCCGGAAGAAACCGGAACCACTTTCCGAGAAAACGCTTTCATAAAAGCCAGGGAATTATTCGTACTCTCTGAACTTCCTTCCTTAGCCGACGATTCCGGAATCTGCGTAGAAGCTCTCGGCGGAGAACCCGGAGTTTATTCGGCAAGATTCGGAGGAGAAGGTTTGGACGACGAAGGCCGAACCAGATTGCTACTTCAAAAAATGGTCGGAAAGGAAAACAGAAACGCTAAATACGTCTGCGGTATTGCGTTCGTTTCCAAACAGGGAGAATTCTACTTCGAAGGAGAATGCCACGGACTCATCGCAGAAGATTACGATACTTCCGGAAACGGTTTCGGATACGATCCCATATTCTTCTATCCCCCCTTCCAGGCCCGATTCTCCCAAATCTCCGAAGAAAGAAAGAATTCGGTCTCTCATAGAAAGAAAGCCTTGGATCTTTTAACGGATTATCTACGTAAACTCTAACAGAACGGAATCAAGATTCCATAATATTCTTTAAAAAAACGCGAGTGGAAACCGCTTTTCCGGAATCGGTCTCTCCAAGGGACGCAAAATGAATTGCAAAAACCCGTTTGGAGAAGAATGTGAAAAGACCGATATTTGGAAAATTACCTAGAATACTATCGGAAATGCTCGGCTCCGAAGGAAGTTCCGAGTATATCGATTTCGTAAATTATACTTGGGAGGAGGGAGGAAGAATGTTACGACAAGAATCAGAACGTAGATTCGAGAAAAGGCTCTCCTACGAAACAAGCAAATTGAGAGAGGAACTTTCCGACCTTCGTCAGGAATTAAACGAATTTAAGAATGAAATGTCAGAATTCAAGACGGAGATGTCCTCATTTCAAACGGAAACTCGAACCGAATTCTCAGTAATTAAATCGGAAATTCGACAAGAAATCACCCAAGTACGAATAGAGATGAAAAACGAATTCTTAGAGGTCTATAAGGAACTGCATAAAATCCACGAGACCATTTCGAATCAAACTAAGTGGATTTTAACTACTGCAGTCGCAGTTACTGTATTTCTCCCGATCGTCAACCGCCTACTGCAAAAATTCCTATAACGGAACAACGATCAGGATTCCGTGAGAACGGGACCGCCTGCCAATCGTTTGTAGAATTCCTGACCCTCTCTTTCCAAAAACTCCTCGTAGGTTCCCTTAAAATCCCGGATCCCTTCCGTGGTTACTTCCAGAATTCTGGTAGCGATCGAACTCACGAACTCGCGGTCATGAGACACGAACAGCACGGTTCCTTCGAATTTCGTTAATGCGTAGTTTAGAGACTCGATGGATTCCAAATCCAAGTGGTTTGTAGGTTCGTCCAAAGCTAAAAGATTGTCCTGGGTGAGAATCATTTTTCCCAATATGATACGGGACTTTTCCCCTCCCGATAATACTTGGGTGGGCTTCTTAGCCATATCGCCGCTAAAGAGCATTCTTCCCAGGATAGCGCGGATCTCTTCCATTTCGGTTCCGGCAGGAGCGAATCTATATAACCATTCTATAATAGAATCGGCGTCTTGGCCGATCCCTTCCCTATGATCCTGAGGGAAAATCGAAGGCTCTACGGAATCTCCGAAAGCCACCGAGCCTGAATCCGGATCGATCTGTTTCATCAGGGTTTTAAGTAGCGTGGTTTTTCCCACACCGTTCGTTCCGATGATCCCGATCTTTTCGCCTTTAGTGATATTAACCGTAAAGTCCTTAAAGATCGTACGATCCTCGTACGCTTTGGAAATGCTTTCCGCAATGATCACGTCCTTTCCTAAAGGTCGTTTCATTTTGAAAACGATATAAGGGAATTGGCGGGAAGAGGGACGTATCTCCGTCATATTGTCCTTGATCTTCTCGATCATCTTCTGACGGGATGTGGCCTGCTTGGATTTTGCCGCGTTAGCACTGAATCTACTTACGAATTCCTGCAATTCCGCGATCTTCTCTTTAGCTCTCTTATTATCTGCTTGGGCTCTCTCTTTTGCAGCCTGAGAAGCTTCCATGTATTCGTCGTAATTTCCCGGATACACGGTCATGGTCTGATAATCCAAGTCGCAAATATGCGTGGCTATGGAGTTGATGAAATGTCGGTCGTGGGAAATGACCACAACGACTCCCTTATAATTGATGAGAAAGGATTCCAACCAGTGAATCGTCTTAATATCCAAGTGGTTGGTAGGCTCGTCCAAGAGTAAAACGTCCGGCTTTTGGAAAAGGACCTGGGCGAGTAGCACCCTAAGTTTAAAACCCCCGGTCAAAAAGGAAAGAGTCTGGCTATGGATATTGGTGGGAATTCCGAGCCCTTCCAATAATTCTCCCGCGATACTTTCCGCTTCGTATCCACCCAATTCTCCGAAAGATTCCTCGAGTTCGGAAACTCGAATCCCGTCTTCGTCGGACATTTCCGGTTTGGAATAGATCTCATCCCTTTCCTTGGCGATTTCCCAGAGTTCCTTATTTCCCATGAGTACAGTGTTCAAAACGGTTTCGTTTTCGTACTCGTAATGGTCCTGTTTTAAGTATCCTACTTTGACTCCGACGTCGATCGCCATTGTACCCGCAGCCGCTTGCTCTATACCGGCCATGATCTTCATAAAGGTGGATTTTCCGGAACCGTTAGCTCCGATCAAACCGTATCGGCAGCCTTCTTTGAATTTAACCGTTACGTTCTCAAAGAGGATTTTCTTTCCAAAATTCAGAGAAATGCCAGAAGCGCTGATCATACAACCTACCTATAATACCGCGGGGATTCGCTTAAAAGAGGGGATATAACCATGTTCGGCAAAGGTCACTCGATTGCCAAGCGAAACAAAGGCGGAAACTTCGACCCGGAGCATTCCGAGTCGAAGTTTCTATACGGATAGTTTATAAGGTTTTCTTGATCGAGTCGGCGATTTTATTCGCTCATCTTACGTAATTCTTCGATTCCTGGAAGATTGGAAAGGTCCGGAACGATAACGATCTCGATTCTTCGATTCGCAGTCCGATTCTCCGCGTTCGTATTCGGAACGGCGGGACGAGACGCCCCCATGGATGCGGCGCTGATTCTTTCTTCCGGCATACCGGATTTCACCATAGTATGTAAAACGTTTAAAGCTCTTGCGGAGGCAAGTTCCCAATTGGAATAGCCTTTGATTCCGGTAGGAACATCGTCCGTATGTCCCTCTACTTGGAATCTTCTCCCGGGAAGAGAAGCGAGAATACTCGTGACTTCTTTGACCGCATCCGCTCCCTTTGAGGAAAGAGTCGCAGACCCCGGAGGGAATAGAACGTCGGAGGAAAGAACGACCACCATTCTTCCGTCGACGATACGTATCTTGAGTTTTCCGGAGTCTATCATGTCTTTGAAGCTGGCTAGAAGATTCTTATATTCTAGGACGCGTCTCTGCGTTTCTTCCTGGATCTTCTTCATGTCATCCATGGATCTTTGCAGACCCTGCTTGTCTTGTTCAAGAAGCGCGAGATCTCTCGCCTTCTTATCGTAAGCTTCCTGAAGAGCGTCGTATTTTCCTTGAGACACGCAAAAGGAGAAAAGGAAAGGTAATATGGAAATAAAAAGATAAGAACGATTTGTTTTCATGGTTTCACCTAGCGATTTTTGCGAAAGACAAACTTCGTACTATAGTACTATCGATTTTTTCACCGTTTTCCTAAGTTTATTCTCCGCTTTTTCCTCAAGATTACAAAAAAATCTCGCAGTAAAGCGCGAACCGAGTTAGTCTGATCGTTAAATATGCGCCATATTCCCTTAGAACCTTTTTCTCGCAGAATCTTTCCCTTTATTATATGTCTTTCTTTACTGATTCTTTCCGAGACTTTCGCCCAGACCACTCCGGCAGGCACTCCCGTAAATCCTAAAGAATCCATTGCGGGAGGTCCTCCCACTCTTAAGAAGCTTGTCGATGAGGTCAGACATTCCTTGAAAGACCGAGGTTATTCCTTCGACAAGAAGTCCCAATTCGCGGGGTCCGTATTCAAAGGAAACAGCGTATTATTCAAGCTTCAATTTCCGGAAGGTCGGGATCGAAAAATAGTTCGTAAGTTAGGTTTAGGTCTTGCACATGAAATCCAAGACCAAAGCGTCATGGTCCAAATCTTTCTTTCGGATAACGAGGATAGAAAACTTTCTCCTCTCTTCACAGGATTCGTGGAACCCGTATTTCTTTACGAGTGGGAAGCGAGATACGGAGAGAACCATTTCATAGTGGAGCTCAAATTGGATGAATCGGAGTCTAACGTAGCACACTTCGAGCTACTATTCGGAAGTCAGTTATACACTCCTGCCGCCGCCTTCGGCAGGGAGGAAAAAGACCAGAATCTCAACCAACCCGGTTCTCCCGGAAAAAAACAACCGGGAGCGGAAGGACGTCTGCCTGGGACGAGTGAGTTAAATAATTATTTCGAAGTCTTCAAGAAGGAATTCTAAGGTATTTGACACTTGTCATCCTGGACGGGTTTCTCCCGGTTTTAAGCCGGGCATTTAATGAATTGCGGAATTCAGGCGTTTATTGTATCTTCGCAAATAGGCTTAAAGTCCCTCGGACTTAGGTCCGTCCGACGTTCTACAAAGCCCGACTTTTATTAAATAAAAATAAGATTCGTTCGGACGTATCCTCGCAGAAGAGGTTTGGATCGGTGAAAAAAAAGGACGGTAGCCCAGTCTACCCCACAAACGGGAATTTTAGAAATTCCAGGGAACGCATACTAGAAGGGGCAGCCATTGCCTTCGCCAGAAAAGGTTTCCATGGTACATCTCTTAGGGAGATCAGTCGAGAATGCGGCTTAGAACAGCCGAGTATATACCATCATTTTCACTCCAAAGAAAATCTTTTTCGTAAAGCATTAGTCGCCACTCATCTTATGATTCTTAACGACATTAGAAGTCGTATCGTTAAGGACAAGGGCTTAAGAGAAGAAGCGGTTTCCGTCTTCATGGCGATTGCGAACATCGCACGTCAATTCCCAGACAGAGCCAAATTGCCTTTCAGTTTGGTATATTCCGCTCCGGAAAACCTAGTACAGGAATATACCAACCATTACGGAGCCCAATACAGAAAATTATTAGAAGCGGCCGTAGAAAGGAATCCGCCCGCAAAAAACGCCGACTTGAAGCTTTCTCTATTGGTGGATCTTTTACATAGTCTGATTCTTTCCTGCTCGTCGGATCGATTCTTCGAAGATCGGGTAGATGGGCTACAGGAAAGGATCGATTATATACTTTCCGCCTAGTATCTTAGGCTTTTCAGGCCAAATTTTTTAGTCGTAACCCTTGGTCGGTTCTGTTTTCTGGTCCCCATGAGCAGCATACCTGAAATTATTCCGATCGGACAGCTTCCTCCTCTTGGAGTTGTCCCTAAAAAAATGCACGCGCAGGTCATTAGACCCGAGCGTTTCGGAGATCCGATTCAATCCATCCAAAAAGAAGAGATCGATGTCCCGGAAATTGCTCCGGACGAGGTCCTCGTAGCCGTTATGGCTGCCGGTATCAACTATAATAACGTTTGGGCCGGCTTAGGTTATCCTGTAGATGTGATCGCCGCTAGAAATAAAAAAGGCGAGCCCGAAAAGTTTCATATCGGCGGTTCCGACGCTTCCGGTATCGTATACAAAGTAGGTTCCGAAGTTAAGAACGTTAAAGTGGGAGACGAAGTCGTCCTACATTGCGGCATCTGGGATAAAAACGATCCTTGGGTAAAAGCGGGTAACGATCCTATGTTCGCACCTTCCCAATTGATTTGGGGATACGAAACGAATTGGGGGTCCTTCGCGCAATTCTGTAAAGTGCAGGATCACCAATGCCTTCCTAAACCTAAGCATCTTTCCTGGGAAGAATCTGCCGCATATATGCTGGTTGGAGCTACCGCTTACAGAATGCTTCACCACTGGAAACCGAACGATGTAAAACCGGGAGACGTGGTTTTGATCTGGGGAGGAGCCGGAGGATTAGGAGCTATGGCTATCCAGATCGTAAAAGCTGCGGGCGGAATTCCTATCGCTGTGGTTTCTTCCGACGACAAGATCGATTTCTGTAAGAAATTGGGAGCGGCCGGAGTCATCAATCGAAACAACTTCAAACATTGGGGAGCTTTAACCTCCGACATCAATAAACCGGAAGTCTTCGCGCAATGGACGAAGAGCGCGAGAGAATTCGGTAAGGCAATTTGGGACATCGCCGGAAAAGGCAATAATCCTAAGATCGTTTTCGAACACCCGGGAGAAACCACCATCCCGACTTCCGTTTTCGTTTGCGAAACCGGAGGAATGGTAGTCATTTGCGCGGGAACCACCGGTTACAACGCGACCGTGGATTTGAGATATCTTTGGATGCGCCAAAAACGTCTCCAAGGTTCCCACTTCGCGAACGACGAAAATTCGATCGGTTTGAACCAACTGGTCATCGACAAAAAAGTCGATCCGGTTCTTGCCCATACCTTTACTTTCGACGAAACCGGAAAGGCTCACCAACTCATGAAAGAGAATAAGCATCCTTCCGGAAACATGAGTATCCTCGTCGGCGCAGACAAGCCCGGATTAGGAAAGAAGTAACCGTTTCAGGGTATAAGCCCGTTTGAGGGCTTATACCTTTTTTCCTTCCCGAAACAAAATTAATATATTAGAATAAAGATATGAAGGCGATCCGACTCTCCGCTTTCGGAAAAGAAAACCTTTCCCTAACCGATTTACCCGATCCTAAGAATCCCGGACCGGGAGAAGTGCTTGTCCGATTCCGAGCGGCCTCCCTGAATTTCCGAGACTACCTAGTGGTTCAAGGAAAGTACAATCCGAATTTTCCCGTACCCATGGTTCCATGTAGTGACGGATCCGGAGAAATCGTACAAGTAGGAGAAGGAGTCTCCGATTGGCAGCCGGGCGATAAGGTCAACGCTACCTTCGCTCCTTACTGGTTGAACGGCGCCGCCACCAAACACGAATTGCGAACCACTCTGGGCGGTCCCTTGGACGGAACTCTTAGAGAATATGCGATCCTTCCGGCGACGGGAGTGGTGCCGATGCCTACACACTTAAGCTTCGAAGAAGCGGCCACTCTACCCTGCGCTGCATTAACCGCTTGGTCTTCCTTCTTCGTAGAAAGCAAATTGAAGCAGGGAGAATCGGTGGTAGTACAGGGCACCGGGGGCGTCTCCTTATTCGCATTGCAATTCGCAAAACAAGTCGGGGCGACCGTATACCTCACCTCCTCTTCCGACGAGAAACTGGAAAGAGGCAAAGAGTTAGGTGCGGACTTTCTAATCAATTATAAGGAAAATCCCGCCTGGGGGAAAAAAATCCGGGAGATAACCGGAGGAGAGGGTGCGGATCATATCGTGGAAGTGGGAGGGGCAGGAACGTTAGAACAGTCCCTCCAAGCGGTGAAATTATTCGGAACCGTTCATCTAATCGGAATTCTTTCGGGATCCATCAAGGATCTGAATCTTCTTCCTATCGTAATGAATCAGATCAAAGTCCAAGGGATCGTGGTCGGACACCGAGCCGCATTTTTGGAGATGAACAGAGCGATCGAATCCTGGAAATTACGTCCGGTCGTGGACAAGATTTTCGAACTGGGAGAATTCCGCGAGGCCTTGGATTATCTAAAAGACGGAAAACATTTCGGAAAAATCGTAGTTCGCGTTTCTTAAACCTGAAAAGAATCGAGCGGAAGAATGACTCCTCCGCCCTTTGGAAGAAAGATCAGCTAAGAACCGGAGTCTTTTCCTTTCGGGAAGAATTGTACAGATAATCCTTTTCCTTATAGGCCATGAATCTTCCGAAACCGTGTTCTTTCCCGATCTCGGGCAGAACGTTTCCGTTTTCCACCGCCGCTTTTCCGTTAATCAAAACTGCATGAATCGCTTTCGGATTTCTTCTCACTAAACGAACGATGCCGCCGAATTCCTCCATAGAAACTTCTCGGATCTTTTCGATCTCCTCATCCAAAGCGTTCGGATCCAATAATACAATGTCGGCTTGGGCCCCGATCTTAAGCTTTCCGGTATCCAGTCCGAACCAGTCGGCAATCTCCCCCGTTACCCTCCATACTGCTTTTTCGGCGGAAAGAAAAGGCTTACCCTCCAATTCCGCGTCCCTCACTAATTTAAGAAATCGCAACGGAAAATTATAATGAGCCATTCCCCTTAGGTGGGCACCTGCGTCGGAAAATCCGATGAGTACATCCGGATGGCTTACTATATACTTTAAGGGTCCTTTTCTATCGTTACCTATGACAGTATACCAACGTATGTCGTTGCCGTACTGTGCGCATAGATCCAAGAAGGTTTCGACCACGTGTTCGTTTCTTTCCTTCGCTAATTCTACGAACGATTTTCCAATCAATTTCTGATCCGGACATTCTACGATCTTGGATTGGTTAAAATCCCTGTGAAAGACTCTAGGCAGAAACCAATTGGTCCATTGCCTTCTGAACCATTTTCGGTATCCCTTATCTAGAAGAAGTTTTCTGCGCTCCGCCAAATCCGCCAGATGGATAGCGGCGGTTCCGGCTCCGAATTCCTCGAAAACCACCACATCCACTCCGTCCGCATACAAATCGAATACCGCCGGTACCGCCTGAAGACGCACATCTCCTCCTAAGATCGTGTTCACAATCCGAGTCAGGATCGCTACTAAACGATAGATTCCTCTATTGGAGCGAGGATCCATAAGGGAAATGATGGTAGTCTTCAGCTTCTTCCGAAATACCCCGACGCTTTCCTTAAAGAAAAGTAATACGTTGTATTTCGTAGAGACGTTCGGAACTCCCTGAAAGACTCGTCCCTTTTCTCTAACGATCCGATTCAAACGACTGATCTCGGACCATTTCGCATAGGTGGAAGGAAGAGGTCTGCTTCTGAAACGGTTCCCGTCCATCTTGTCCCAAGTGAGAGTGTTGATGGAAAAACCGAGATAACCGCAATCGATCGCTTCCTTTAAGAGTTCCTCCATGCGTCGCATTTCCTGCTCCGTCGGTTTCAATCCCTTGGTCAAGGATCTCTCCAATCCCATTACATGGGCTCGAATCGCGGAATGTCCCAGAAACGTGGAAACATTCGGCCCGAGAGGAAGAGAAGCCAAATGATCCGAATATTCTCTCATAGTATTCCAGCTTTTTTTTTCTCTGAGTAAAGGAAGAACCTGCTCTCTCGGGATGGCCTCCACTCTACTGAACATATCCGCAAGATCCTCTGCCGTGCCTATGCAAAGACTCAAGGAGCAACTTCCCATCGTAACGGTAGTGACTCCGTGCATCACGGATTCTTTCAATCCGGGAGAAGCTTCCACTTCTGCGTCGTAATGAGTATGGAAATCTATAAAACCCGGAGTCACCCATAAACCTTTTGCATCGTAGATCCTGGTCGCGTCCATATCTAAAATTTCCTTGTCGATCTTCACGATCTTTCCGCCCGAGACGGCTACGTCTCCGACAAAGGACGGATTGCCTTCTCCGTCGAAAATTCTCCCGTTGCGTATGAGTACGTCATATTTAGTCATCTTCCATTCTCCATCGCCGATTCTATTATTAAAAGCCTCGAAAGAAAAATAGGTATTCGCATGGAGTCAATCTTTTTCAAATTTTAAGAATATAGATAAACAATCGTTCATTATAAGATGGAATTTTGGAATAACGATCGCGAGGTGGGGTGATTCCTTTTCAAATCCGTTTCCGACCGGATATTCAGTTCGTTTCCATTAAAGCATCTATGCTACTAAGAGAAGAAGAAGACACCGGGTAGTTAGTCTTATCCGGATAAGAATTCCGAAACTTTTGAATACATTCGAATCAAGACGTCTTGGCCACCGTCTTCTCATCCAAAATCGAATGGAGGCCCTGGTCCTATTGCTTCCGCCACCTCTTGGAATTTTAGCCCCTAAGGGAGCCCTGAACTTAGGTCGGTCAGTTCTATAGAGAAGAATAAGACGCTGAGTGGAAATTCACCGCATTCTGCTCGAATTCATATTTAGAACAAATGTTATGAATAAACTATTGTTTGATACCAAACGTTATTTTATCATGACTTTTTTCGAACGATTTATCTTGACAGCATTCCTTCTCGAATTATTCTTCAAAAGCTCGGTTTGTACTGAGTGATACAGAAAAAGCGAACAAGAAATAAGCGAATCTCAAATATCGAGAAGATACAGACAAAAGAGAATAGTGAAGAGGTAACTCAAATGCGTAAATTAGGACTAGCGATTCTACTCCTGTTTATATGTGGCGGCTCGTTGTTCGCATCCGGCGGAGGATCTTCCTCCAAACCGTTAGCAGGATCTTATCCGATCGTGCTTTCTCATGGGCTTTTCGGCTGGGGAAAAGATTCTTCCGGCATTATCAGCATCGTGAACTATTGGGGGGGCATGGACACCTACCTGCAATCCCAAGGTGCAACCGTATACGCTCCTACTAAGACCGCAGCCCAGTCTAACGAAACTCGTGGCGCGGAACTTAAAGACAAAGTTTTGGTTTATATGGCCGCAAACGGCTTCAGCAAAGTGCATATCCTGGGACACTCTCAGGGAGGTCTGGATAGCCGCTATGCCATTTCCAATTTAGGACTGGCTTCCAAGGTTTCCACCCTTACCACTTTGAATACTCCGCATAGAGGATCTCCCGTTGCAGACATCATCAATACGGTTCTTCCCGACTGGATTAAACCTTTCGTAAGCAGCATCCTTGGAGTCTTCGTTCAATTGGTATACGGAGGAGGAAACCAAGACGCTATCGGCGCTCTCGGTTCCTTAACCACCAGTGGAACTGCGGCTTTCAACAATCGCACTCCAAATGCATCTTCCGTTAAGTATTACTCTTACGGATCTTACATCACCATCCCGGACCTAATCCAACACCCATTGATGGGGATCATCCAACCTGCATGTATCGCCGGTGGATTGTTTAACGGACAAGGCGGAACCTGCGACGGTCTCGTACCTTATACTTCTCTCAAATGGGGAACGTTCAACGGTGGACCTGACTATGGAATTCTCGTAACCGGAGTGGACCACTTGCAAGCGTCCAATACTCTGAATTCCGGAAAACCTTGGTACGATGTGGAAGGTTACTTCCTGAAAATGGCTCAAAACGCGAAATCTAACCAATAATAAGGTTTCATTCGCCATCGAAAAAAGCCGGGATGTTTCCTGGCTTTTTTTATGTACCAAGGGGATACGACTCCTCTATTTTCTTCTTGGATTTTATCCGTTTCCGAGACAGCATCTCTTCCTTATGACTTTTTCTCCGAAATTCGCGATCCTGGGAGCGGGAAGCATAGGCACCTATATCGGGGCCCATTTATTAAAAGCCGGCTACCCGGTCGTTTTCGTCGGTAGAGAAAGATTAAAACAAGAAGTTCAGTTATTCGGATTAAGAATCAGCGATTTCGAAGGAAACTCTTTCTCCCTCCCGCCGGGTAGCATCGAATATGTGACTAGCACCGAAGAAGTTAAGGACTGTAATATTTTTTTGGTCACCGTAAAAAGTAAGGATACTGCCGATCTAAGCCGATCTCTTTCCGTACTTCTCACGGGAGAGAATCGCAAAAATGCGATCTTCGTCAGTTTTCAGAACGGCGTCAGAAACGCACAAGAACTCGCCTCCGCTCTGCCCGATTGCCAAGCTAGAGTTCTCGCAGGAATGGTTCCTTTCAACGTAGTGTCCCAAGGAAAAGGAAAATTTCATAGGGGGACCAGCGGAGAACTCGTACTCGAAAAAAACGAGGCCGGAGACAAGGTCCTATCCTACTTAAAGAAAGCCGGGCTTTCGGCGATTTCCCATCGGAACATGCCCGGAGTGCTTTGGGGAAAGCTCCTTATCAATCTGAATAATAGCCTAAACGCACTCGCAGGAGTTCCTCTGCGCGAGGAATTATCCCAGAGGGGCTATCGTAAAATCCTGTCTGCAATGATTTCCGAAGGGATGGAAGTCTTAAAAGCGGCGGACATCCATCCGGCTAGGGCGGGGAAAATGATTCCTCAGTTGGCGCCGATCGTTCTCAAACTTCCCGACTTTTTATTCTTCGCCGTTGCTTCTAGTATGGTTAAGATCGATCCGGAGGCTAGATCCTCGATGTGGGAGGACCTACACCATGGAAGGAAAACGGAGATCGATTATTTAAACGGTGAAATCCTGAACTTAGCGGATCGTTTCGGGCATCCGGCTACTATAAACCGTAAGATCGCGTCTTTGATCGCGGAAGCGGAGAATCGGACCGAGATCAAAAACTATACGGCGGATTCTCTTTCCAGAGAATTGGGACTTTCATGATTTAGGAAACGGAAGGAGTATCCGTGGACTTGGAAGACTTCCACCAGGAAAAGAGCCCCACATCCTTGCGGATATATTTCTCTTCCCATTCCGTAAGACTCAGGCCCTCGGCCTCCGCCTTTCCTTTTCTATAAGAATTTAATAATCTATAGGTCAAAGGATATCCTAATACGGCGCTGGGAATTCCGACGACAAAACCTCCCACAAACATAGGAAGTCCCATCTTGTCCAAAAGGAAAAGCGTCCAATGATACAATCCGGAAACGAGATCCATGGATTCGGATTGTTTCGATATGGAAAGCAAGGTGTCGAAATCGATTTCGTTGAATCCGATCCCGAATAGAATCAGTACGTATTTTCCCACGATATAGAATAGATAATAAAAGAAAGGTAACGTAATCGGATTCGTAATCCAGATCATCGCGATCGCGATAGGAAGGTAGAATCGAACTCCTATCAATCTAAAAAGGACCCAGGTAGCGAAACCCAAATACATTTGCACTCCTATCAAAGGAGTCATGGCCCAGATAAGCCCGATGGAAGTACCCAGACAAACCTCTCCGATAGGCGCGTGAGATTCTTGGAAAGGTAGGATCACTTGTCTATGAATGATCCTACCTAGCATTCTTAAATAATTCATAATAAGATCGCTTTAATTAGAACCCGCCGCCTTGGAATATTGTTCCCAGGATTTGGCATATTCTTCCCTTGCCGGAAACAATTCGAAAGCCTTTTTGGCGGATTCGGCCGCAGCCTTGGGATTCTTCTCCCATTCGAATTGGAGCCTGGCGAGAAGGTAGTAGGTTTCAGCCTTCATAATAGAGTCCTTATATTCGACTCCCAAACCTTTCCTTAGGTTGGCCGCGGCGTTCGGTTTGTCCCTTTCCAGTAAATACGCCAAACCCAATCCGAAATAGGCGGACCCCTCTTCCTTGGTTTGAATGGATTGGGTATACCAATCGATCGCTTCTTTTCTTTTGTTCTCCGCCAATGCGAGATTTCCCAAATCGGTGAGAATTGTGGCCTTCGCTTCCCTGTCCTTGGCCAGTTCCGCAAGTCCCAAGGCTTTCTTGAATCCGGTCTCCGCCTTACGATATTGGATTTTTTGCTGATCGATTCGAGCCAGACCTCGAATGCAATCCACCGATGCCGGATTCTCTTTCAGACAAAGGTTATATTCTTTGCCGGCCGCCTCATCCTGGTGACGAAGATAATAAATCCACCCTCTTAAGTAATGGATTTGGTCGGTCTTACCCGATTTCTCCGCTTCCTTAGTCGCCTTCTGGATCGCTTCCGAAAGATGCGTCGAGTCCAACAAATCCCGAATTTCAGTGATCGTAGGTTCTTTCGGCTCGCCGCAACCGGAAAAAAAGCAAAGAGATAAGATCGCCCAAGTTGCGTATTCGCGGGATACTAGACTGGTTTTCATTTTACCCAAAACGGATTTCATTCTGATTCCTAGGGGCGGAACGGTAAACAGTAAATTCCACTCTTTTGTTTCGAACAGGTGAAACGAGGTGAATTTTATCGAAAAACACGGTCGGTCCGTTTTATTCGGACCTTTTTTTTCCTCCAATCCTATTTGAAGTTCCCGAATTTAAGAATAGGACCCTCTTTTCATTCCGGGAACCGGGCGGATTTTCGATCAATAAGCGAAATCATATTGGAAATTAATATTTTCCAATATTTCGGATCGAATACGTTTGTTAGTCGGAGAACGATTGACTTAAGAATCTAAAACGATGGAGCATGGTCCATCAGCTTCCAGCTCAATGCATATTTCGAAGTATTTATTCTTTCTATTAGGACCGATTGGATTCCTTATTTTTCTCCTCTCCCTTACCCCTTGGCATAAGGAGGAGAATCTGCGGGCCTACCGAGGTGTCATAGACCTCCGAGGAATCCAAAATCCTTCGTCTGCCCCGGTAGATCTTTCCGGAGAATGGGAATTCTTTTGGAGTCAGGAACCGGATAAAATCCTGGAAGCTTTTCACGGAAACATGACCGTACCCGGATCCTGGAATCGGGAAACGGAACTCCATCCTTCCTATGATAGATTGGGATTCGGAACCTACAGATTGAAAATTCTTCTCCCGGATATATGGGTGGGTAAGGTTCTGACCTTAAGTCTAGGAACCGTGCTAAGTTCCTACAGATTATATCTGGATAATGAAATCATTGGAGAATCGGGAATCCCTTCCAATAGCCAAGAGTCCAGCCTTGCAAGAATCCAACCTCGTTCTTTTTCCTTCGTTCCCAGTTCCAATCAGATACAATTGGAAATATTCGTAGCCAATTCCTTCGCCCGTCAGGGAGGAATCACTTCTCCCGTAAGATTAGGGCCGTCCGAAGTGATGTTCTCTTCCAGGACTAGATCCATATTCATAGACATCTTCGCATTTTCCAGTTTGATCATCATGGGGATCTATCATATTTCCCTGTATCTGTATCTGCGCTCCAGTAAGGCCCCTCTCTATTTCGGGATCATGAGCATCACTATCGGGATCAGAACACTGGTCACTAACACCCGGCTATTGATGGAATTTTTTCCGAGCATCAGTCAAAACGGGATCCAGATTATAGAGCAGACCTCCCTGATGGTGGCGGTTGCGCTTTATCTAATATTCTTTTTGGAGACATTTTCACTGTACGTTTCCGCGGAATACGTCAAGATCTCTCTGGGAATCATTTCCTTATTCATTCTATCCAACTTTCTGGGCTCCTTGGAATTCAACAGTAATAAGATCGCTTATTTCCATCTATTCATGGGAGCGACGATCGGCTACGTATTATACGTGATCTTTAAAATAGATTTCGATAGGGAAAACAATTCCTCCTACGTACTTTACGGATCCGGAATCTTGTTTTTAGGCGTAGCGATCGATCTATATTATACTTATGTGCTAAAAGTCTCTTCCCATCAATTATCCCACCTTGCCTTGGTTTTCTTCGTATTCCTACAATCCTTGGTGATCGCTTCGGACCGTTCTTCCAAATACAAGGAAGCCAAACTTCTCACGGAAGATTTGCAGACGATGAACTTGGAACTCTTCGAGATGAAGGAAAAGCTCGTTCAAAAAGTGGAGGATAGGACCAGAACCCTGAACGATACCTTGCAGCAGATCAATCGGGAGCTGGAAATCGCCCAAAACGTGCAAAGGAAAATACTTACTCCTCCTGAAAGACAAATCCAAGGGATACGATTCGATTACGTTTATAAACCTTTGGAAAAAGTGGGAGGGGACTTCCTCGATATTTCCGAAATCAAACCCGGACAGGTGCGTGTACTTTTAGCGGATGCAGTAGGCCACGGAGTCCAAGCGTCTCTCATGACTATGGCGCTCAAAACCGAATACGAAGAGTTAAAGAAATTGGAATGTCCTACTTTCGTTCTCAGGGAATTGAACGGAAGGTTCCTACGAAAATTCGATACGTTGGAAAGTATCTTTCCCTGCTTCGTCGCCGATATCTATCTAGAGAAAAAGGAAATTCTATACGCTTCGGCGGGACATCCCGATCAAGTTTTGATTTCTCCTGAAGGCAAATACGAATTATTGCATAAGACCGGTCCGATCTTAGGGCTCTTCGATGATTTGGAAATCCAGTTTTCCACTTACCCTTTTCCGGTAGGAAGTCGCCTGCTTCTTTTCTCGGACGGGCTCATCGAAAACAGGAGAAAGGAAAATCGTTGGAGTACCGTGGATACGATCGCGTCCAAAGCTTCTTCCTTAAACGATGCAAGTCTCCAAAACCTTCTGGAAGAACTTGTGGTCATGGAGGAAAAATCAAGAGGGGAAGAACAAAGATTCGACGATATCACGATCATCGCGATCGAATCCAAAAGTATTCCTCCCGCTTAAGGGCGTTTAAGATTCTCTCTTTAACAAAACGAAAGTGAGAACTCCACAAAGAAACTCGAATCCGCTAGGTAAGAATATCATAGGGTGAATCCATCCTAAAAGGACGAAAACCGAAATCGTCAAAAATTGGAAGGTTCGAGAATGGGTGGTCAATCTCAAAAAAGACCGGACATTTTGCCTACCCAACTCGAAATAAAAATATCCTAATATAGCCAGAGCTACTCCTAAAATTCGGACCCAAACATCCAAAGCGTTCAGTAGAATTACTCCTAAGAAAAGATCAGGAATCGCAATCAATAGGATTCCTTCGATCACCAAGAAAACTCCGAAATATTGCACACTTTTTGCAGCGTTCATAGGCCGATTTTTTTATCCGAAATTCGGGCGATGACAACCGATTTTTATAGGATGATAATAAGAAGATCGTACCCCAAAAAATAAAAAGCCTCCGATCTCTCGGAGGCTTTTTGGTCTTGCCGGAAAAATTTTCCTTAGCAGGTCACGACCAATTCTCCGGAGGCTTTCACTTCTCCCGCTTCGTCGGCGGCTTCGACCGCGACTACGAGAAGTTTCTCTCCGTTTTCTTCCTTCTTGCGCTTGATCTTACCGCTACAAGTCAACTTCTGTCCCGGTTTGGTCATCGCCTTAAAGGTCACTCCGAATTCCTTGATCTGTTTCTGGTCCGCCCAAGAAGTACAGAGGCGTCCGATCTGGGCCATCACGAACATACCGTGTGCGATCGTTCCGTCCAATCCGGTCTTACGCGCGAAATCCGGATCGTTATGGATGGGATTGAAATCCCCGCTCGCGCCTGCATATCTCACCAGATGCGCGTGAGTAACCGCATCCACTTTAAGGGGAGGAAGCTCCTGTCCTACTTCGTATTTATCGAATTCGATTTTGCTCATTGTCTCCTCCTATCACTGTTCCGGTTTACGAATGAAGATGGACATCTCCGCTTCGATTACGGTTTCACCTTTCGCATTACGAATGGTGGTCTTAAAAGTCATGGTATCCATTTTACCGACAGTTACGTTGACGCATTCTCCTTGAGAGGATACTCTACCTGGATAAAGTGTCTTAACGTAATTGTATTTTTCCTTCAGGTGAAGAATCCTGGAAGTGTCCACTCCCATGTTCTCCATATCCTTCCAAATCTTAGGATATCCCCAAAACTGTATTACGGTAGGAAACGTAGGAGGAGCCGGAACGTCCTCATAACCCGCTTTCTTAGCGGCTTCTACGTCGAAATAAATCGGATTGGTTTCGCCTATTGCCTGACAAAACTCGCGGATCTTTCCTCTCTCTACGTCGAACTCGTAAAGATCTAGCTTTGTGCCGATCAGGTCTTTTGAAATGCCTTTTTCTGCCATAATCCTTTTCCTTGGGATTGGTGTTCAACCTTCGAACCCGTTCAAGGTTCTTGATACGGCTCTATCTTTTAGACACCGACCCCTGAGGTCCATTGATTTTTGAATAGGCACGTAGGGATTGAGAAAACGCACGTTCAACGAATAGTGTTCACCCAAACGATAAAGGTTGTCATTCGAACCCCGAACGAAATTCTGTCTTTGATCCCGATGAATTCTTTTGTATACAAACTTTCGGTTCTATGTCTCTCCTCGTTTCTTCTTCTGGGAAACGGTTGCAGACAATTATCGTCTCATTCTATTTCGGATGAAGAGACCGTCTTTCCCGTGTGGGACGGACTTAGGCTTCTATCCAAATCGGGAAGCTCTTGCGAAGGAAATCCGGAAGAGGCGATTCGTAGGATATCCTACCATTATAAAAAGAACCCGGGAAGATATTCCGGTTTAGACGTAAAGGAAAGATGGAGAAATGTTCAACTCACCGTATTAAAGGATAAGGAAAATCTACTCAACGATTCTAGGGACAGCCTTCTATTATTCAAAGGCGGAGCCTGTTCCATACCTTCCGATTTTACCGTAGCTGGATCCAAAATCTCCTCGGGAAGCAAACCGATTTTCGAATTCTCTTTGGTGCCGTTTTCTGCCCAAGGAGAAAAGGTTCAAAGTTCCGGAGAACTCGAAATCCGACTAGGCGATATTCCGATCTTTAAAAAGGAAATATCGGGAAGAGGAGAATCTTGGGAAGATGTATCGTTCGCTCCGCAAGAGAATGTTATAGAATTATTATCCGGAGAAAATCCGCCTTCTTGGAAATTCGAATGGAAACCGAAAAACGCGGGAGATCTTTTATTTATTGGAGAGCCTATTCTTTTCGCTTCGGTCCAAGAGCCCAAGGAATGGGGAAGAAAGGAGAATGTAATCCTATTCGTAGTCGATGCATTGCGTCCCGATCGACTCGGATTCGGAGGTTCTCCCGTCCAGACGAGCCCTAATTTGGACAAACTCGCGGAAGAATCGATCGTATTCGAGAACGCTTTCGCGAACGGAAATTGGACCAAGCCCAGCATGCTTTCCTTTTTCACTTCCAGAATCGCCTCCGAACTGGGGATGGGAAACGCCTGGTTCTATTCCACCAATCTGCACAGAAAAATCTTTTACTCCAAGAAACCGGATACGATAGCGAATCACCTGAGGGAGAAAGGATACCTGACCGCTAGTTTAATGAATAACGTTTTTCTTTTGGATTACACGGGAGTCGGAGTCGATTTAGGTTTTCATAAACTGTTTCAACCGGGAAAAGACAAGGCGGATACGGAATTAATATTGGACGAATCCCTGAAATTTCTCCGTAAGAATAAGAATAGAAGATTCTTCCTACATGTCAATATCAACACCCCTCATTATCCCTATCTACCTGAGAGAAAATATACAGAGGCTCTGGAAAAAAGCACTCCTCCCGCGGTTTGGAAGGAATACGATCCTTACGTAAAAAAATATCTGGCGGAGATCCTTTATACGGACGAAGTCATCGGAAAGATCCTGGACGAAGCCAAGAAAACCGGCGCATACGAAAACTCATGGGTCGTTTTAGTCGCCGACCATGGAGAATTACAGGAGCTAGAGCATTATTACCACCATCATTTCGTAGCTCAAAATCTGCATGCGCATGGGGAATCCCATTACGAAGAAGAGATCAAAGTGCCCTGGATCCTACATCCTCCGGCTTCAGTAAAATCTTCCATCCAAAAATGGAAGTTTTCGGACCAAGTTTCCCTTCTTTCCTTATTCCCTACCTTGGTCGGAGCATTAGGTTTTCCTTGTGAACCTGAATCTTGCGTAGGTAACGATTACTCCCTCCCAATATTCGGAGGACAAGGTCCTACGGGAGAAGAGACGGTATATACGGAGGGTCGGTTTTCCGAATCGGTTCGCACGAAGGAATTCAAACTGATCCGTAGATACCCTGGCTACGATTTCGTTAGAAGAACCTACGAAGGGCAGCCGCATAGAATGACCGAAGAATTATACGATCTGGTTAAGGATCCCAAAGAATCCAAGAATCTGGCGTCTCTGGATTCCGGACTTCCTCTCTTGGCAAAGGCAAGAAAAACCTTAGAGGAGAATAGTCTGAAAAAAAATTCCTTCCGGCTCAGACTTCCCGCTTGTTCCGATGTGTGTATTCGTAAGGTCGATCTCCATCTCCAAGGGGGAATCTATCGGATCTTTTCCGAAGAAGAGATAAGCTTCCATTCATTGGAAGCTAAGAACGCTTCCTTTTCCGTTCGGCAGAATCCGGGAAAAGAAGTCATAGTAACCGCTCAATCGGTGGAGCCTATCTTCGGGTTCCGACTTTCCATACAAAAGAACGGCAAGAGCGAAGACTTCAAATCGGGAAGATGGGGAATTTTATCCCAAGCCGCAAACTCGATGTATGTCTCTTATCCGGAATTGGTTTCCTCTTCCAAACAACCTTTCGAATTTAGAACGTCTTCTCTTCCTTATTGGTACAACGATGCGGGTTTATCCGGAAACTCGGAATCGTCGCAAGAAGCCGCGTTAGGAAAAGAAGTTAGAAAGGTATTGGAAAGCTGGGGTTATATCCACGAGTAGGAAATAATTTTATATCAAAGATTTCGAACATTCGATCGAAAACCTCCTTGCATTTTCACATTCTATTCCTTAATTTATTAAAACTCCAGAGAAGAGAATAGAGGGGAAAAATGAAAATCTATAAACTGATATTATGCCTTGGCGCCTTTACGTTTCTATATTCATGCGGTTCCGACCCCGTCAAACGTTGCCAGGATCGCAGAAAAGTAATGAGAGACGCGGTATGCCAAGCCGTAGCTGCACATGAAGGCACGGATACATATAACGAAAGTCTTATGGCATGCCTATACCAACAGACTGAATATTCGGATTGCAATAGTGAAGGTTACTTTTAGAACCGAACCGCGATTTTTCGATCAATCCAAAACTACGGTAATGTCCACTCTACGGTTTTTCGCACGTCCCTCTTCCGTGGAATTCTCCGCGATAGGCTGGGACTTTCCGTAACCTTTGTAGGACATCCTACGTTCTTCGATTCCGTGAGCGTCCCTCAATTCCCGAAGAACGGATAACGCCCTTTCCTGGGAGAGTTTTATATTATAGTCCTGACTTCCCTTATCATCGGTGTGCCCTCCGATCCTAATTTCCCGATTCGGATATTTACGGAGAACATCCGCGATCCTCTCGATCACCTTTTTGGCCCCGGGCTTTAGTTCGGACTTATCATAATCGAAAAGTAGATTGTCCAAAGAAAGAACCACGCCTTCGTTGGATTTACGGACTTCGACAGGCGCGCGATCCGCTTTTTCTTCAGGATCGCCCTCCCATTCCGGCCATTCCAACCCATTGCCCGAATTCTTTTTAGGTTTGCGCTTGGGATAATTGGATCCCTCCGGAAAAGGACCGAGTAGCCTTCTCATTTCTTCCGCGATCTTGTCTTTGTCCGACTCCGTTACGGCTCCTTGCTTGGAGTATAAACCGTGGATTTCAAAGGACATTTCCTGAGCGATCCCATTCGGAAAGACGAAGGTATAGGCCAATTGTACGTATTTGTATTGGGGAACTCCCGCCTCCGAATCGAAATATACTTTTCCCTTCGCGAATCCGTAGATCTTATACGGAACGGATTGGGAAACCGGATCGGATTCATTCATTAGATTATATTGATATTCTATCAAATCCGCGTTACCGGTTCGCCCGGCGTATTCCCAAGCGCCTTTTCCTTTATAGGTATATTTCGCCTGTACCGGGATCTCTATTCTTGCCCCGGTAAACTGGAAACTTTCGGAAGCCGGATTGGTCCATTCTTCTCCTGAGGATACTGCGCGGTCCGCGAAACTCGGAAGAGATCTCAAATTAGGCATCGTATATTCGGGAGGGACGGAATATCTTCCGGTCTCCGAAATGTAAAATCGACTCTTGTAAGTCTTATCCTTATAAAAGGCAGGGTCCAATTCCGGAAATTTAATATAGGTATCGAATACGGCAGAGAAATCGCAGCCTTCCTTCTTACAGGCGACGGCTTTTAATAGTATCCGATTCTTATCTTCCCTATGAATGATCCGAGCCCCCTGTCTCGCCTTGACTCTATGGTATTCGTTCAATTCTAGGTCGTCTCCGGATCGCATCTTCCATCGGAAAAGTACCAGATCCTCTGCAAAAACCGCGGAAGATAAGAATAGATAGAGTAAGATATACCCTCGGAGGGAACGCATACTATTAGTTTCGATGGATCCCGAGGAAAACTTAGGAAGGAATTCCAAAAATCTTAGGGTTTCCCGGGAAAATATGGATCCAAGGTAAGAGACTTTCTTCCAAGAGGACCCAAGGGGGAAATTCTTAGTTCCGCCGTAAGGAACTTGACAAGACCGAAAGAAAGGCGAATCCATTATTCCGTGATCCCCCTCTTCCAGGAAATCGTATTCTTCGGAGTTGTGTTTTGCATGCTTCTGGGAGTGGCATCTTTGCTTCGTCCCGAAAAAAGATTAGCTTTCAAACTTCTTTCTCTGCTTTCATTTTGCGTATCCGTACAATTCGCTTACGTATTCTTCCTACTTAAGGGAATTTATTTCGAACCTTCGTTTTTAAACCATCTGCATATTCCTTTCGCTTGGATTCTAGGGCCGGGAATGTACAGCCTATTCTCCGCAACCGTCAGGGAGGATCCGTTAACCGCCTCCGAGTGGAAGTTCTATCTTCCCGGCTTATCTTTACTCTTGTTTTTCCCCATCCTATCGATCTTCTTACCGCATGCCTTCGAACCGAAACCCGTGGATTATTTCCGACAGGGAACCACTAGTTGGTTGGATATCCTACTAGTGGGAGCCTATGTGGCAAACTTGGCCTTCTACTTGTCCGTAGTCTGGCAAACCAGAAGCGTTTTCCGTCCAGAAAGATTGAGGGAAGACGGAGGAGCTAGAATTCTACTCTTTATCATCGTGGGAAGCGGAAGCGTTACCTTGGTTCTAGTTTTGTCCTATTTGGTAAGAGACATCCATCTTATGTTCGCGACGGTGCTTGCAACGGTTCTCTACGCAGTGGCAGGCTATCTGTCCCAGATCTACTCTCCCGAAGTCTTCCAAGAAATAGGCCCTTCCGTTCGGGATGCTTACCGAAATTCCAGAATAGAAGGAATCGATATCCTGGAATTGGAAGCCAAATTGGATTCGATCATGAATGAGGAAAAGGTCTACTTGCAAGAGGATCTTTCTCTGACCGCGCTCTCTTTTCGATTGGACATCAAACCTTATCAACTTTCCGAATTTTTAAATCAGAAGAAGAAGACAAATTTTGCTAGATTCGTAAACGGATTCCGGGTGGCGGAAGCGGTTCGTATCCTGGAGAAGGAAGAAGGCGCCAATATTCTTTCCGTCGCATATAGATCCGGCTTCAATTCCAAAGCCACTTTTAATCTGGCCTTTAAATCCGTGCAAGGGCTTTCTCCCCGGGAATTCTTACGTAAGGCCAAGGTTTCTGAATCGGGATTCTCCGGATAAAATTCCTTTCGCAAATCTGTAACTCATCAGAACGACATTTAAAACTCCCACCGGACTCCACTTATATACTAATTAGTTTTATATAAAACATCTTAAATCGAAATTCAAACGAACGTTCACTTTTAAATTGGTCTCAAAAAATAATTAAGACCTTTTATTTTGTCTAAAATCCGAATCTCAGACGACCCTTTCTCATTCTCTTTCTATACTCTTCTGCCTAAGCGAAATCGATACCGAATGACTGAAAAAGTTTATGGAGAATAGTGATGAGAAAAATATACCGAACGTTAGTTATGCAGCTCTGCATACTAATTTTGGCCGGAGCGGGGTCCTTCTGTAAAAGCGACTCTTCTTCCGGAAACGCATCTACAGCGGCTTTGCTGGCCTCTTTGGACCCGAACGCGGCTCAAGCGGCTTCCGGAGCCAATACACAAGCGCTCGCGGATTCCAGCCAACAGATCCAAACCGCATTCGCCCAAGAAAGCGACGGCAGTTTCACCTTTGACGATACGATTCGTATAACTGCAGCCGACGGAGTCTCCTTGGAAGCGAATTTATTCCAACCCAAGAATCCTCCCGCAGGCGCAAAATATCCGGCGGTCGTTTTCGTAAATAGTTGGGCGCTGAACAAATACGAGTATCTTGTTCCCGCCGCCAAACTCGCCAAGAAAGGATACGTCGTACTTTGCTATAGTACGAGAGGATTCGGATTCTCCGGAGGTTTGATCGACACCGCAGGCCCTAAGGACCGCTCCGATTTGAGTAAAATCCTGGATTGGTTACTCGCGAATGCGCCTGTGGATTCCGCCAATATAGGAATTTCCGGAATTTCCTACGGTGCAGGGATCTCCTTGGAAGCCGTCAGCACCGAGCCCAGAATCAAAACGGCGGTAGCAATGAGCGGCTGGGGAAACTTGAAACGCTCCCTATACGGAAACGACACTCCTCGTTTGGTTTGGGGCCTATTACTCGTGGCCTCCAGCTACATCACCGGCAGACCCGATCCGATCGTAGCGGAGAATTTCGGAAAATTGCTCCAACACAAGGATATCGATTTTGTGACCTCCTGGGCTGCGGATCGTTCTCCGGAGACATTCGTTAACCAATTAAACGCATCCGGAAAATCGGTCTTCATTTCCAACAACTTCGAAGACTTCCTATTTAATCCGAATGCGGTTCTGGACTATTATGCCCAGATCACGATTCCGAAAAAGCTGATCCTAAACGAAGGAATTCATGCAAGCGCCGAAATCCCCGGAATATTAGGTCTTTCGAACTTCGTATGGGATAACGCTTACGATTGGTTCGATTACTGGTTGAAAGGAATCGATAACGGAATCATGGCCAAGCCCCAGGTCACATTCCAGAAGAAATTCTCCGGTCCTAGAGTGACTCTACCTTCTTGGCCTTCTCCTACGGTTTCCGAAAAGAAGTTTTATCTGAAACCCAGAGGTCTATTCTCTAACGGAGAAATCTCCTCCTCGCAAAACACCAGCTCGAGCAATACGGGAATCCTTTCCGGAGCGGATACTTTCGCTACCACAGGGTTCCCGATTCTGTCGGATCTTCTTTCGGCTCACGCAGAACTGCCTATTCAGACCAACCTGGGGCTGATCAGCAGGATCAACGGAATCGTTTACCAATCCGCAAAACTAGGCTCGGCTATAAAAATACGCGGAAAGATTTTCTGGAACGGAAGGGTATCTTCCACTCTGGGAAAGGCCAATGTGAACGTGTATTTCTACGATGTGGATAAAAACGGAACTGCGACTTTGATCACTCACGGAACCACAACGATCTTCGACGCCGCTCCTATCGAGACTAGAAATCTATCCGTCGATCTGAACGCTATCGCCTACGATGTTCCTGCGGGAAATACGATAGCGATCGCTTTGGATACTTTCGATTCTCAGTATGCGGTGCCTACGGTTCTGGTCTACGGACTGGATGTGAAGCACAGCTCGAATCCGCAGTCTACTTTGACGATCCAAGCGGAATAACAATCGTCTCGTAAGATTTCCATCCCTTGTTGAAGCGGGCTTTCGGGCCCGTTTTTTTTACGCCTCTCTTTCCTTTCTCCATTGGATATAATCGGGAAGTTCCACGAGTTCGATATAACCTTCTTCTTCCGGATCGTCGGGCAATATTCCGATTTCATAATATCCGATCTCTTGCGCGAAGGTTTCCTCCCCTAAGACCGCTTCCAACATTAGGCCTACGGCTTTCTTGACATGGGGATTGGATTCTACATTGGGATAATCCGGGAAGCAAATGCGAACTCCGAAGCCGTTATTAGGTCCGGAATTCTCCAAAGGTAAGAACCAGATTTCTTCGGAATCCAATTCCAAACCTTCGTAAAAAATGACGGTTCCTTTTTCCTGATATTGGTCTACTGAGAAGACCTCCCAGCCCGGAATCTCCGGGGCGAGATCCACAAATCTTTCCGCCTCTGCGTAAAGGTCCTCGTCGCCGGCGGTAATAACCGTCAGCTCCTGGGGGCCGCCTTCTCCCCCTCCGATTTCGAAATAAAATTCGGAATTCACGTCCTGGAGTCGATCCATTAGGTCGTCGAGAATACGATCCCGCTCTCGATCCTCCATATCATCCAGCTTGGTATAATATTTACTATTCTGAGAGAACCAGCTCCAAAACTTTTCCGCTTTTTCTTCCATTCATCCGCCTCTGTTTTTCGGAAACCGAGTATTGAATCTCGAATTCCGATAAAAATATCCGAATGTAGAATTTGTTTGATTGGATGGAAAGGATTATTTTCCCGTCTCCGAATCGATCCATTGTAAATACTTTTTGTTTCCTTCCCGGATTTCCCAGGAAACAATGCAAGGAATCGTATAACTATGAAGCTCTCCGACTCTAGCGATCACTTTTTCCGAAAGTTCCGCTCTTGTTTTCAGAAGTAAAACTGTCTCCTGATTCACCTCCAATCTTCCGTGCCAATGATAGATGGATTTCATGCCCGGAATCATATTGGCACAGGCGACCAGGCGTTCTTTTACCAAAGCTTCCGCGATTTCCAAGGCTTCGGCTTCGTTTTTAGTCGTTATATAAAAAGTTCGGTAGTCCATTTTTTAGTAA
Source organism: Leptospira wolffii serovar Khorat str. Khorat-H2 (assembly GCF_000306115.2). Taxonomy (NCBI): domain Bacteria; kingdom Pseudomonadati; phylum Spirochaetota; class Leptospiria; order Leptospirales; family Leptospiraceae; genus Leptospira; species Leptospira wolffii. The sequence continues at coordinate 814,716 of NZ_AKWX02000020.1, read as the reverse complement.
TACTCCTTTAAAAGGCCCAAAGCAAGGATGATTCTCGAAAGAAGATAAGATTCCTCCGAGAAAGGGTGGAATACATTCAGAATTCGGGGGAAAATTCTCGACAAATCCCGATTCGAGAAGGACTCCATCTACGATGTCGATCCGCAAATCCCCTAATATTTTGGTTCGTAAATCCTATGATGCCCTAGCTTTCAATTCCGCCTTTTTCGGTTTTTACGCACATTCCGGATTCGCTCTGGGATTAAAAGAGATAGGATTCGTCCCGGCAAAAATCGCAGGTTCCAGTTCGGGCGCTTTGATCGGTTCCTTGGTAGCAGCGGGATTTCCTCCCGAGGAAATCACCCGTTTGATACTTACGTTAAAGAAATCCGATTTTTGGGACGGAAGTCTGCTAAGCCAAATCTGGAAACCCTTTAAAAAAGGCCTCCGGAAATACTCCGGTCTCTTAACGGGAGACAAGATTCGAAAACTCCTGGAACCTTACTTGGGGGGAAAGGATCTATCCCATTTTCCGACGGAAATGGGGGTATCCGTTTCCAATCTGACCAAAGGTATCCGGGAATTGAAGAAGGAAGGAAACGCAATGGATCTGATTCTTGCCTCCATGACTTTCCCCTTTCTATTCGAAATTCCGAATATTAACGGAGAAGAATATTTGGACGGAGGAGTCGCCGACGCGGAACCCATAAAAGAATTCCTATTGGATCCAAGTATCAAACGAATAGTAATCCATGACATCGAAAACAGAAAACCCGTTTCGGATAAGATTCTGATCAGAGCCTTCGATTCCTGCGTATCCGTCATATCCAGTGAGACGAGAGAACTTAAGGAATTATTGGCAAAGAAATACGGTAAGAAGATCGTAAGGGTGGTGACCAATACCCCTTATCTCCATCCGAATAAAATGGAGAATGGAAGGTTGGCTTTGGAATTGGGGAGAAGATCCGCGCATATGATGAAGGACGCGATCCTAGGAAAATAGAAATAAGAAGGCCGTCCAAAGGACGGCCTAACGGGTAAAACTAGAATATACCTCGTTCGGCGAAGATATTCTCTGCGCCGGATTCCGAATTACTTCTTAGCTTCTTTTTTCGGGTCGGCCTTCGGAGCCTCTTTCTTTGCTTCTTCCTTCTTAGGTGCTTCTTTTTTTTCTTCCGCGCTCAATGCAAAAGCTGCAACGAGAGAGAGTGTGGTGATCGCAAGTACTAGTTTTTTCATCGCTTCATTCCTAAAGGTTAGTTTTTAGTCCGGGTAATTCTTCCCGAATCGATTCCAAAGTCTAAAAGCCATATCCATTATTTCAATCAAAATATTCGCTATAATAGATTTTTTCTTCTATAACGCCGATTTTCAAATTCTCATTTATCAAGGCAGAAAGAAGATAGAATGAATTATGTCTAATTATTCTCAAAATGCAAACCAGAGTCTAAATTTTAGGTTAGAACCCTCTCTAATCGGAAACAAGATTCAGCCCGGAAAATACAGAGAGAGGGGAGGATTGGGAAAAAGTGGCTGACAATCGATCCATAAACTCAGTTATAAGAACCAGGAGTCTTTTGACTCCATCGTCGCTTCACTCTTAAATCCGGTGCGGCTTTCGGGCGGCCGGATTCTTTTTTTCTCGCTCTCTATTTTCCCCAATATTACATAATCTTTTTTGAATATTAGACGGCAAAGAATATGCCCCTTGGAAATGAAAAGGGCCCTCCTTGTCGGAAGGCCCTAACGTCGCTTCGCTCTTAAATCCAGAGCGATTCAATAAGCCCTTTCGGGATTATTTTTTGTGTTCTTTTTTGTGCTCAGCTTTAGGAGCTTCTTTCTTTGCTTCTTCTTTTTTAGGAGCTTCTTTTTTTTCCTCAGCGGTCAAAGCAAAAGCGGCAACAAGAGAAAGAGTCGCAACAGCGAGTAAAAGTTTTTTCATCGGATTTATCCTTTTGATTGTTTTGGGCCCTCACGGTGGAAACCGGAGGTTCCAAGGGATAAAGATAATCCGCAAAAGTACTGGTACGCCTCAATCAAAAATCGATTTCCTGCGTAAGATTTCTTTTTTCGGGGTGTTTCTTTTTTTATTTTTTCCCCTGAAAAATCCGGGTTTATGGAAGCCCGAATGGAACGAATCCCCCTACCCTACGGGTCCAAATGGAAAACAGATTTGCCCCTAAAAATCAGGCGTTTGGAAATTTATTTCCAAACCGAGCGTTTTTCTCGTCCGCCCTATTTTAGGCAATTATACATCAACCTACAAATCGTCTCGTGGAATCCGCTTATCGTACGTTGTTGACTCCCTACCCTTCCGCTTAGAAGCTGTTCCATAGGGTTTCCTCCGGGAATTTACCGTCCACCCGGGGTTGGGAAGAATCGTCAAGAACGAGGACCTCGGGCTTGCAGGGTTCGGGTTTTCCATTCTATTTCCGGAAACTTCTTCTTTCGAAAGAAGGAAGTTTGAATCGCATTCGGATAGCAATTTCGAATCGATCGTTTCGTTGGGAGGAACCCCACTCCAATAAAGGTTAGTTATAATGGATTTTGCTCTTTCGGACGATCAAAAGGCGCTCAGAGACCTGGCGCGAGACTTTGCAAAAAATGAAATCCGCCCTAAAGCGGAACACCACGATAAAACGGCGGAATACCCTCTCCAAATCCTGAAAAAGGCCTGGGAAATCGGGCTCATGAATATTCATATCCCGGAGAAATACAACGGCGCCGGAATGGCCGAGTTGGACGACGTAATCATAGGCGAGGAATTATTCTGGGGTTGTTCCGCAATGGCGACCGCAATTCTCGCAAATAACTTGGCCTTAGCCCCGGTGCTCATCGGAGCGAGCGACGAGGTATTGAAGAAATGGGTACAGCCCATGACCGAACAATTCCAACTTTGCGCATACGCTGTGACCGAGCCGGGAGCAGGTTCCGACGTCGCAGGAATTCGCACTACCGCTCGTAAAGTGGGAGACGAATACATCATCAACGGTTCCAAGATGTGGATCACGAATGCGGGTTATGCGGATTGGTTCTTCGTCCTTACCAAAACCGATCCGGCTGCAGGTCACAAAGGAATCACCGGTTTTATCGTAAGTTCCAAGACTCCAGGAGTGATTGTAGGTAAGAAAGAATTGAACATGGGACAGAAATGTTCCGACACGAGAGGCATTACCTTCGAAGAAGTGAAGGTTCACAAAAGCCAAATGATCGGAAACGAAGGAGACGGTTTTAAAATCGCAATGGGAGCCTTCGACCATACTCGTCCCGGAGTCGCTATCGGAGCGGTGGGAGTCGCAAGAGCTGCGATGGAACACGCATTAGAATACGCGAAGACCCGTAGTGCATTCGGAAAACCCATCATAGAGAACCAAGCTATCTCCTTTATGATCGCGGAGATGGCGAGAGACATCGAAGCGGGAAGATTGCTTTGCCACCAAGCCGCTTGGTTGATCGATAACGGCTATCGCAATACTTACCAAGCCTCTATCGCAAAAGCATTCTGCGCGGACGCTTGTATGAGAATCACCACCGACGCAGTGCAAGTTTTAGGCGGTTACGGATTCAATTCGGAGTATCCCGTAGAGAAGCTTATGAGAGACGCAAAAATCTTCCAAATCTACGAGGGAACCTCTCAGATCCAAAGATTGATTATTTCCCGTTATCTTTCCGAAGGTAAGGGAATAGAAGGACCAAACATCTGAAGGAATTCTCCATCACATACGAGGAATTCCTGGAAAGAACCAAATCCGGGAATTTGATTCCGATCTTTAAACAGGTCTTCCTCGATTTGGAAACTCCGGTTTCTCTCTTTGCAAAATGGGGAGGGACCGAGGCCAAGCATTCCTTTCTTCTGGAATCGGTGGAAGGCGGAGAAAAGGTAGGTAGGAACTCTTTCTTAGGCAAGGATCCGTATCGACTACTATACGGCAAGAACGGGTTATTCTACGTTTCCAAGAAGAATGAACCGGAAACCGAGATCATTACTTATGATCCTCTCTTTCTTTTAGAATATTCCATGGGCGACGATAAATATGTCCCAGATCATAGACTCCCTTCCTTCCAGGGAGGAGCCGTAGGATTCTTATCCTATTCTTCCGTGCGTTATTACGAAAAAATCCCCGATACCAAACCCGAAGACGAGCCTGCGCCCGACGCTTACTTCGCTCTCTATGACGAGGTCCTGGTGGTGGATCATGTGGATCGACTTCTACGTATCGTTGTCAATGCGAGACTCTCAGAATTCGAAGATCCTAAGGCTTGTTACGAAGCGACCCTAGAAAGAATCGATGCGATCGAAAAGGAATTAAGAGAAGGAGAATTACCCGGCTGGGTGAAGCATCCTCTGGAAGCGAAGGAGAAGCTGGAATACGTTCCTAATATTCCCGACGAAGATTATAAGAAGGCGGTTCAAAAAGCGAAGGAGTATATCTACGCCGGAGATATCTTCCAAGTGGTTCCATCCCGCAAATTGGAATTCCGCCCGGGAGTTCCTCCGTTCCAAGTCTATCGGGGCTTAAGAACCGTGAACCCTAGTCCTTATATGTATTTCCTGAAGCTGGACGATATCTCCCTTGTAGGATCTTCTCCCGAGATCATGGTCAAGTGTAAGGATAGAAAGACCTATCTGCGCCCTATTGCGGGAACCCGCCCTAGAGGTGCGAATCCGGAGGCAGATAGACTTCTAGAGGAAAATCTTCTCGCAGACCCCAAAGAAATCGCGGAGCATATCATGCTTGTGGATTTGGGTAGAAACGATCTAGGCAGAGTGTGCGAAGCGGGCAGCGTAAGAGTGGAAGATTTCAAAATCATAGAGAAATATTCTCACGTTATGCACATTGTAAGCCAATGTTCCGGAATTTTGGAAGAGAGCAAAAGCGTCTACGATCTGTTAAAGGCCACCCTTCCCGCGGGAACGGTTTCCGGAGCGCCTAAGATCCGAGCCATGGAAATCATAGACGAACTGGAAAGAACCAGAAGAGGAGTCTATTCAGGAGCTCTTGGTTATATCTCTTACGCCGGAGACACGGATATGGCGATCGTGATCCGTACGATTTCCTTTTACGGAGAAAGGGCTTTTGTGCAAGCGGGTGGAGGCGTGGTGTACGACTCCTCTCCCGAGGGAGAATTGGACGAAACCAAGAACAAAATGGCGGCCTTACTCAGAGCGGTGGACTTCGCGCGAAACGGTCTCAAAGGAGAATGGAACCGATGATTCTTCTCGTCGATAACTACGACTCCTTCACGTATAACTTATACCAATATTTTTCCCAAATAGGAAACAAGGTCGAAGTATTCAGAAACGATAAAATAGATCTGAATCATATCAAAGAACTGACCCCCAAAGGGATCGTACTCAGTCCCGGCCCCGGAAGACCCGAAGATTCGGGAGTCTGCATCGACATCCTAAAGGAAATGACCGGAACTCTACCGATTTTAGGAGTCTGTTTAGGTCACCAGGCGATCGGTCTCGTTCACGGAGGAAAAGTCGTGAACGCTCCTAGCATCATGCACGGAAAAGTAAGCCTGATCGAACACGACGGAAAGGATATCTATAAGGCGATTCCTTCTCCTTTTTTAGCGACAAGATATCATTCTTTAGTAATAGAACCCGAATCCCTTCCATCGGTCTTGGAAGTCTCCTCCAAGACCCAGGACGGAGTGATCATGGGTGTGCGCCACAAAACCAAACCACATCTTTACGGGGTCCAATTCCATCCCGAGTCCATCATGACTCAGGACGGTTTGGAGCTAGTTAGGAATTTTTCTCGGATCGTTTCCGAAGCGTAAAAGCATGAAGATCTTTTTCCGCCTAATGTCCTATTCCGTACGTTATAAGTATCGGTTTTTATTAGGCATAGTCTTTGCTCTGCTGACTGCGGTATTGAATGCTGTCTCCCTGACTTCCATCATTCCCCTTTTCGACACCATGGCCGCCGATCCGAACGTGCGATTTCAGTTCGAGATTACCGCGGCGGAAGAACAGATTCTTCTCAAATCCAGATACGCTCCCTTGGATCCTCTGGAACATTCCAAAAAGATACTGATCGATCTCAAAAAATGGTCCAACGGAAGAACCAAGTATATGGAACCTCGAGAAGTCGTATGGGCAGTCTGCCTTCTCATTCTTCCGTTATACGTTTTGAAATTACTCTCGTATCTGGCCTCCGTCTATTGTCTGGCGACGGCGGGCTACTGGGCCGTTCGTGATATTCGACAGAAGCTCTTCGAGAAGAATCAGATGTTGCCTCTCACATACTTCTTTAAGGAGAAGACGGGACTCTTGATGAGCCGGATCATAAACGACGTAGAAGTCGTATCCGCAGTCATCTCCTCCAATTTTCGGGACGCGACCATCAACTTTTTTTACGTAGTCACACACCTACTCGTACTGCTTTATTTAAATACGGAATTATTACTGATCGCTTGCGGAACGGTCCCGCTCATCATTCTTCCCGTCACCTTGTTCACCAAGAAGATCACCCGCTCCACGGAAAGACTACAGGAAAAGATGGCGGATCTGAACGCGAATCTCCAGGAGATGATCTCTGGAATTAAGGTGATTCGTATCTTTAATACCGAGAGGCACGAGAAGGAAAAATTTTCGAAAATCAACCAGAACGTTTATCGTAGGAACTTCAAGGGTCAATACTATCTGCAAATCGCGCCTAGCCTAGTGGAATTGACGTCTTCTCTTGTGGTTCTCGGATTCTTCGCTCTCGGAGCCAAATATATCTTAGCGGGCAAGACGGATTCTCCGTTCACAGTCGGCCAGTTCATGGTCTTCCTACTTACCCTTCTATTTCTACTTCGCCCTCTCACTCAGCTTTCGCAGATGGTGGGAAAAGTATCCCAAGCGATCATCGCGGGAAAAAGAATCTTCGAAATCATCGATCTGGAAACCGAAGACCATAGCGAAGAAGCCAAAATCAAAACGGAAAAACTTTCGGATTCCATTTCCTTCCGCAATATAACTTTCGCCTATCCTGGAACCAATTCCGAAGTCCTAAAGGATATCAACCTGACGATTAAGGTAGGCGAAACGGTCGCCATAGTAGGCGCAAGCGGCTGCGGTAAATCCACTCTAATGGATTTAATCCCTAGATTTTTCGATCCGAGTACCGGATCCATAGAGTTCGACGGCAATAATATAAAAGATCTGAGCTTAGCCGATCTCCGCAAAAAGATCGGAATCGTTACCCAGGATATCTTTCTATTTCACGGAAACGTTGCGGATAACATCGCCTACGGAAAACCGGGAGCGTCGCGCAAAGACGTTATTCGCGCTGCGAGATTGGCCCACGCGCACGACTTTATTAAGAAAATGGATAACGGTTACGATAGCGTTTTAGGTGTTCGAGGATTGAACCTCTCCGGTGGACAAAGACAGCGCCTTGTGATCGCAAGAGCCCTATTACGGGATCCGGAGATCATGATTTTGGACGAGGCTACGTCGGCTTTGGACACCGAATCCGAAAGATTGGTAAGCGACGCGTTACGAAGACTCTTCGCGAACCGGACGACTTTCGTAATCGCCCACAGACTTTCCACCATTAAGGATATTCCCAGAATCATAGTAATGGACAACGGAAGAATCGTAGAGGAAGGAAATCATAATTCCTTAATGGAACAAAACGGAATCTACCGGAAACTTACCGACAATCAATACGCAGGAACGGGAATCCTACCTTGAAGAAGCCTTTAATCTTGGTCGTAGACGATAACGATCGCTACGCGAATAATCTGATCGAATATCTAAAAACGCTCGGTTGCGAAACGATTCGCGCCATCGATGCGGCACAAGGCTGGAGCATGTATCGCGCCAATAAGAACCTGCTAAAAGCGGTGATCACGGATATTACCATGGAAACCCAAACTTCCGGTTTATGGATGATTCGCAATATTCATAAGGACGGATTCTCCGGGATCAAGGTAATCGCAACCACAGGCTTTGATGTGGCGGGAGTCATGGCGATCAGCAAATACCTTCTCCCTTGGTTTGCGGGGATCGAGTATATGGTTCCTAAAGTTCCCTTGAAAGCGGGAAAGGTACTCTTACTTCCTACAAAACTAGGATCCGCAACCTTCGAAGAAAAATTAAAGGCTCTTTAAAGCCATAGATTGTAGATAGTGTTCTTCCTTGCTTGGGGCAGAGAGGCTACGGTTTGCCTTCCGCCCTGTAATAAAAACGTTTCTCCGTCCGATTCCAAATCCCAAAGTTTTCCTTGTAGGAAGATATTGATCCCGTTTTGAAAACCGAGTCTGCTTGCTCGGCCGAGTAGAGCGTATTTTTTCCAAGCCTCGGCCTCCGAAATTTTTCCGATATCCTTAGGATCCACATCGGAAGGATTCTTTTCTCCGTTATAACCTCCCCAAGGCTTATCCCAAACAGAACTCTCTCCCCGATTGATATAAGATGGAACCGCAATGAAGTCCGCTCCATTCTTACGAAGATTCTCGTAGGATTCGGGATACCAGGAATCGGCACAAACCAACACCCCCATCCTACCGGCAGGTGTAGGAACTACGACTCCGGGAGAAGAGGAAGCGCTTAAGAACGGTTTTTCCTCTTCGGTCAAAAAACGTTTTCTCACCGGCGGATCCAAGACCCGGCCTTCTCTTCCGAACACGAAACTAGCATTATACAGATCTTTGGAATTCGAAGTGATTTTTCCGGACTCCAGGATGGGAGATTCTAAAACGATGGATCCGGCGAGAATGGTGACTCCGTATTTGCGGGAAAGGTAGGAGAATGTATTCTCATATATCTCGCGCATCGATCCCGATTTAGTCCGGAATAACGCCGCTTGTAGCGCCTCCCTCTCGGAAGATGAAATATAATCGGCAAGGAATCGAAAAGGATGTCTCAAAATCAAAAGGAATAATCCGGATTGGATATCAGAAGCGGAATACACTCCGGATTTTTCATCCGCAACCACGAGCCAGGTCGCATAATATTCGGGAAAGACCATAACCGTCTTTTCGTTCAGCCAGCCTTCTTCCTTTGCCTTGATAAAATAGGATTCGGTTTTCTGTAGGAACTTTTCTTGGTTCGAGTAATCTGCGGGAATCATATATGGCTCGACTCCGATCAGGTTTCCTTTGCCTCGACCATTTCCGTAAGATATCGAATCCACGGAAAGAATCCTCGCTTCCTCGGCATTTCCTAAATCGTAATTGCACCAAAAACCGTAAAACCCCGCGACTAGTAAGGATAATAACAGAACGGATCTCCGCATTTCCACAACACCTCTTTATCTTTGTTTCGGCTTAAGAACTTACGAGCGGATATCCTCCCGTCAAGTGGGAAAGATCTAAACGGCCCTTCGAAAACGATATCTTGAAATCCTATCGCCCTAAGCGAACCTCCGAACGCAAGCAGACAGAGGATGACGAATGAATTACTTAATATTTTACTAATACTATGTAAACAATCGTTCATCAAGAATAAGCGCTCGTTCGTCACAGCAAACGAGGGCATGCGAGCAAAAACTCACTTACTTACGAACGATCGTTAGCTAACCAATGTTAGTTAACTTACGTTCATTAGTATAGAATCTGTACATTCATATTATAAATTAGGAAAATATTCAAGATGTAGCAATTGTTATACCTTCGTTAACGCCGTTAAGAAGAGATGATTTTATTTTTTAGAGTCTAGAAATATTTTTTTCTTGAAATCAAAACGTAAACTCAGCCGAGTAAAAACGTAATGCATACAATCGAAAATTTATTAACCGAAGGTCGTTTAAATGAAATCGAAATATTCTGACAATCCAATCTCATCCGATCATACATTCACATCATTTAACCATCTAGGCGAAGCGAATACGAGTTCATATGTAGTATTCGGAGGACAGGGCATAGATCCTATGCCGGAATTGAGATCTTTCTTCGAAGAAGGAAATTCCAACTCGGAATTCTGGGATGTAATCTTTACGTCGCTAAAGGAAGAATACTCTTCATTAGATTCCAAGAGAGTTGCCCTAGTCCTTCCTTACGGATTCGATCTGCAAAATTGGTTGGTTTATCCGGAACAAACTCCTGATTCTTTCGTATTAAAAAATTGTTCCTACAGCGTTCCTCTTATCTTTATAGCGCAGGCGACCAGTCTTTATAGGATCGCTAGAGAATCGAGCGACTGGGAATTTTTCTCCTCGTCCATAAAGGGAATCTTCGGACATTCCCAGGGAGTCTACGCTGGACTTTTACTTTCTCTTTCTCATGACAAGACTTCTTTCTTACGAAACCTTTCCTTAATCGTTCGCATTCTCTTGAACCTTGGGATCCGTTCCCAGGAAGAATTTCCCGTTTTGGACTTCGATCCCGTCTTTCGTAAACGATTACGTCCCGACGAAACACCTTCGCCTATGGCTGCACTCCGAACGGAACAAGATGAAATCCTATCTCGAGAATTAGATAAATTTAATGCGGGCAGAACTTCCGAAGAAATGGTCTATCTCGGTCTCAAGAACGGCCCTAAGGTTAGAGTATTATGCGGATCCCCCGAGGCTCTTGTGGAATTCCGGGACGTACTTTCTTCTCAGTCGTTTCCGGATACCGAATCCTGGTCCTTTCTAAAAGTATCGGCTCCGTTTCATAGCCCGCTCTTGCGAAGAGTTCCCGTCCTACTCGAGGCGGATTGCAAAAGAGTCGGCTTCTCTCCAGATCGCGGGGACTTGCGGATTCCCTTATACGATACAAGAGATGGTAGAGATCTTAGAACGGAAAGCGATATAGCTCTCTCTCTTTCCCGAATGGCGGTCGCCGAGACTCTGGACTGGGATACCTGCATCGATTCTCTTAAAAACGAAGAGACTAGAATATTACTTCTTTCCTTCGGACCGGGAACGGATGCGGAAAAACTATGCGTTCCGTCCATCAAAGGAAAAGCTTTTCTAATACGGAATTTAAGCAGAGAAGAATCTCTCCGTTCCTTTAAGAAGGAAGATCCTTTGGATTTTCCGACTCCTTGGAAGGAATTCGTTCCTAGCCATGTTATTCTTCCCAACGGTCGGAAGTTGATTCGAAATCGCTATTCGATTTGGAGCGGACGACCTCCCGTTTTCGGCGGAGGAATGACCCCTTCTACGGTGGAACCGAATATGGTAATCGCGGCCGCCAAGGAAGGTTACTTGGTGGAATGGGCCGGAGGCGGACAAGTCACCGAAGAATTATTTAGAAAGAGAATGGATGTGTTCCGTCGGGAACTTCCTGCAGGTACGGGGATCGTAGTCAATCTACTATATCTGGATGCTTATCTTTGGAATTTACAACTTCCTTTAGTAAAGAAACTTAAAATGGAAGGAGCTCCGATCGACGGAGTTACGATCTCCGCCGGAATTCCGGAAACGGACGAAGCCGTCAAAATTTTAAGGGACCTGGAATCTCTGGGAATATGGATGAACTCCTTTAAGCCGGGGACCCAAAAGCAAATCAAGCAAGTCCTTGAAATAGCGAAGAGGATTCCCGAGTCCCAAATCCTGATGCAGATAGAAGGTGGCGCTGCGGGAGGACATCATAGTTGGGAAGACCTGGAAGAATTGGTGCGCTCCACTTATTCCGAAATCCGAGATTGCAAAAACATAATATTGGCCGTAGGCGGAGGAATCGGAGAGAAAAAAGAAACGACCGATTGGCTATTCGGAACCTGGGCTGGTAAAAATCCGATGCCTGTGGACGCCGTCTTCTTAGGCACAAGACTCATGGCCGCCAAAGAGTGCTGCACCTCCGAAAAAATAAAACAGGCTCTCGTCTCCTTGGGTGGAAGCGATAATTGGAAAACCACACAAGAAGGAAAAAGCGCAGGCGGAGTTTTATCCGGACGCTCCGGATTAGGTGCGGATATTTATTACGCGCAAAATACATGGACTAAGCTTTCATCTTTAGCCGAGGAACTTACGAAAGGAAAGGAATCCGATGAAGCCCGAAAAAACGTAGAGTCCCGAAGAGCCGAATTGATCGCTTTATGCAATGCCACGGCAAAGCCTTACTTCGGAGATCTGGGGAGAATGACTTACACCGAAGTCCTTTCCCGTTATATCGAACTAACCTGCTCTAAAGCAAGACTTATCTCCCCCGAGGGAGAATGGCCGGATCATCCTTATATCGACAGAAGCTATCGAACCAGATTATTCGAACTCGTAAGAAGATTCGAATCCAGACTTTCCGAAAATTCGGAAGGGTTTTATATATTACAGAATTTAGATGAACTCTCCGATCCGGATTCTTTTTTGACGAAATGGAAATCCTCCTACCCTGCCGACAAAATAGTCTTACCGGAAGACGGGATATTTTTCTTGGATGTTTGCCGCAGGCCGGGCAAGCCCGTGAATTTCGTGCCCGTGCTGGACGAGGATCTTGTGAAATGGATACGGTCCGATTCTCTCTGGTATTCCCATTGTGTGGACATGGATCCGGATGCGTGCGCTTGGATCCCCGGCCCTAAGGCAGTTTCAGGAATCCGTAAAGCCAACGAAAGCGTAGGAGAAATCTTCTCCGATTTCTTGGAAGAAGTATATTCCCAAAAAGCCAAACGCATCGATTCCTGGTCGAATCTTTTTACGGATAGAATTCTTTCTCGGACTCTATCCGATCTATTTCCGTCGGAGCAAATTAACTCGAGTCATATTCTTATCCGGGAAGAGATGGAGATTTCTCCTTCCGAATGGATTCGCCATCTTTCGAAATTAGGAAACGGATTTCTCTCCGGATTATTGCTATCTCCTAGAATCGGATCCACAATTTCCGACCTTGCGTCGGTCTTCGCTCCTAGAACCGGCAGAACGTTCCAATGGGAAACGAGTCCTAACGGAGATTTGATCCTCCTCCGCGTATCGGAAGGAGAGATGTTGAAAGTGGAGCTCCGACTGTTAGATAAGGACTCTGCGGAATTGGATCTGATCTACTATGATCCTAAAAATCGAAATGCGATCCCCTTTCGTAGAAAATTCCACTCGGAGAAAACGGGAGAATCCTTCTTCGGAGAAGATTCGGAACTAAAAGAAAAGTCCGTTCAGGAACTCTATCGTAAGATCTGGAATTTAGAATCCGTATCTTCGGGCTCCGAGAACAAAGGAGTCTACGAGGACGAAATCGTAATAGATCGGGAAAATATATTAGAATTTCGGAAAGCGATCGGCGAGTTGAGAAGAAGCGACCTTAAATCCGAACCGAATCCGCCCTTAAGCATGGGAACCACTTTTGCGTGGAAAGCACTACTCGCACCTCTATTCGGATTGGAAAATAAAAACCTCTTCAAATTACTACATCTTTCCCAATCCTTCCGCTGGGAAAAGGAAGCCCATAATCTTTGCCCCGGAGAAAAACTTTTATCCCAAGCGCAAATCGTTCGAGTTCGAAAATTAGGTTCCGGCCAAGAGATATCCATCGCCGGCACGGTCTCTAAAAACGGAAAAACGATTTGTAGTTTTCGAACCGCATTCCTGATTCGGGATGCGATCGAACCTTTCCGAGAATTCGATTCCATACCGATCGACCGAAAGATCCGAATCCGAAACCAAGCGGAATGCGATATTATAAATTCTTTAGATTGGATCGAAGGAAAATCCGGATCTCCCGTTGCCGTGGGAACGACTCTTAGATTCGTTTCTTCTGAAAAACGATCGGAGAGAATCGATTCTCGAATCGAAAAGCTTTTCGCGATCGGAAAAGTAGAAATAGTAACTCCGACCGGAACGCAGGCCTGGGGAGATTTCCGAAAAGAAGAGACCTACGCTTTCGGAGAACCTTCTAATCTGGATAAATTCTTTTCCGTCTTCCAAGACGCGGAATCTGAAACCGATCTACACCAAAAACACAGAATACTCTCCCATACGTTCTTTGCTCCTATGGAGATGTCCGAATATTCCTCCGCATCTGGAGACACGAACCCGATCCATACGGATAAGGATTTCGCGATCTATGCGGGCTGGAAGGATAGAATCGTACACGGACTTTGGACGTCCGCAAGAGTGATCAAGCAAATCGTAACGGATGCCTGCAATGGAAATCCGAATAGATTATTCTCCTTCGAAGAATTTTTCGAGGCCCCCGTATCTTTAGGGGAAGAATTGAAATTAGAAGCCAAGCATATCGCTCAGTCCTTAGGAAATCAGATTCTCGAAGTAATCGTAACCAATCGCCAAGGAGAAATAAAGCTTAGAGGCAAAGCGGCGATCGCTCCTCCCAAAACGGGTTACGTCTTCACCGGACAAGGCTCCCAATCCCAAGGCATGGGGATGAAACTCAAAGACGAATTTCCGGAAGCCAAAAAGATCTGGCAAAGAGCCGAAGCCACCACTCAAAACGAGTTAGGTTTTTCTTTATTAAAAATCGTGCAAGAGAATCCGACTGTTCTCCGGGTAGGAAAACGGATTTGGAATCATCCGAAAGGGGTTCTGCACCTCACGCAATTCACTCAAGTCGCCTTGGTGACTAAATCCATGGCCGATTGGGAAATTCTGAAAGAAAGAGGCTTCTTAGTCAAGGAGGCCCCGTTTGCGGGTCACTCACTCGGAGAATTCTCCGCTTTATCCGCAAGAGGATTCCTCGGTCTCGAAAACGTGATCCGAATCGTATATGGAAGAGGCCTCACTATGCAGGGCCTCGTTCCTAGAGATGCGGAAGGCAGAAGTCCCTACGGAATGAGCGTAGTATTAGGAAACCGTCACGTAGGCTTGGGAGAAGAAACCATTCTTGAAGTTGTTAAGAATATACGGGAAAAAACCGGTCTTCCCCTGGAAGTAGTGAACCTGAATATTCGAGATAAGCAATATTCGGTCACCGGAGATCTCAAAGCGCTCGCAGAAATGGAGGCCAAGTTCAAGGAAATCGTTCGCGGCAAAAAGACGACCATTCGCTTGGAGGGAATCGATGTGCCTTTCCATTCCAGAGTTCTGGTCTCCGGAGTGGAAGAATTCCGAAAAACTTTGGAGATGAACATCCCTAAAAATTCCCATTTCGACGAATTGGACGGAAGATATATCCCGAATTTAGTCGCCCGTCCGTTTTCCACGAAAGAAGAATTCATTGCAAAAGTTCAGGAGATTTCAGGCAGTCCGATACTTGCAGAAATTCTAAATAAGCAAACGGTCCCGGTCTCCGAACAGGATCTACGGCGCATTCTTCTGATCGAGTTATTGGCTTATCAATTCGCAATGCCTGTACAATGGATCTTAACGCAGGACGTTTTCTTCCAGGAGTTAGGAGTACGCAGACTCATAGATCTGGGCGCCAGAGGCGACCTAGCGGGAATGGCGAGACAAACTCTAAGAGATCTGTCCGATTCCTCCTCTTACGAAGTCCTCCACATGGAGGAAAATCGAAATATAGTCTTGTCGGAAGGAGAGGATTGTGAGGACGCTGCCTGGAGTCATATCGAAGAATCCAGACCAGAAACGCAGGTCCAAGCGGAATCGAAACCGGTTCTTCCTGCTTCCCAAACTATCGTTAAGCCGGAAGAGGTTTCCGTTGTCGTTAGCTCCGATTCATCCGGCGACGAGGCCTCGGTAAGCTTGAGTAGAAAGGATGCGTTATTCGCACTTCTCTCCTTGAAAGCGGGAATCCGCCCCGACGAGATTTCGGAAGAGGAGAATATAGACGCCCTATTCGGGGGAAATTCCTCCAAAAGAAACCAAGTCATGGCCGACCTAGGAGCGGAATTCAAGACCCAGAGTTTGGACGGCGCTCATGAAAAATCGCTTCGGGATCTCGTGAAAACTTTGGAGGAACAATCCTCCTACAACCAACCGGGCCCGTATTTAAGGACCGTCTTCGAAGAAACTTTAAAGAAATTCTTCCCGCCGGATTTCGGACGAGGAGAAGTCTTCAAGCACTTGAAAGAAGAAAGAGGTCTCTCCGAATCCGGAGTATTCGCTTTGAGCATTTTTCTTCCTTTAGTAGTAAGAGAAGGAGAGTCTTTGAAAAAAGGCTCTCTAAGCCCGATCTCGTTAAACTCCAGATTATCCGGCGCAAAAGATGCGAGCAAATGGCTAGATAAAGCGGTGGATGCATTCGCTCAATCTAAAGGAATCCGCATAGGAAAAAAATCCGCGGTGGGAGGAGGTTCCGGAAGCGGAGCGAAAGTGGACGCTGCCGCTCTGGAAGAATTGGAAAGAAAATACTTCGGAGTGGAAGGGATCTTCGGAAAAACCATCCAAGACTTCCGAAGAAGACTTTTAGGAGAGGATCCATATTCCGAATTCTTAATCAAAGATAGAATGGAAATCGAGGCCGCAAGACAAAAGGTCTCCGAGACGGCGCCTTCTCCCCTTTTCGACGAAAAGAAAATCGTCACTTTCTCCAATTCGGAACAATGGGCCAAGAAGAGATTATTACAACTGCTTGCCGAACTGGAAACTGGTAAGAGAGACGCTTTTTCCCTTCAGGAGAAAACGTATTTTACCAATCACGCAAGTGACGCGCTAGAAAAGATACTGCGCTATCGTAAGAGCCTTTGGAAAAAATGGGAAACTTCTTCCGAAAAAGATCAAGTACCTTACTCCAAACTTCAGGAGATTACGGAAGATCTGATTGTTTCCTGGAAATCCGAAAAAGGAAAAGGCCCTCTTTTCCGTGCCTCGAATTCCGTACTCAGACCTAAATTGGAGATCTCTCCGGAAGGAAATTGGAATTTCCGAGAAGAGGAAGAGAAGGTCCACCCAAAACGATTCCTGGAGAACAAGCTATCCATCAAAGCGAGTAAAGATTATGGAAGCTCCTTCTCCAAGAATTCCGCCGAGTCCGAAATTTTCCTACAAACGTTGGAAAAAAGCGTAGCCGAAGGAATCGGATTCTCCGGATTAAAGGTTTTGGTAACGGGAGCCGGACCGAATTCCATCGCATTAGAAACTGTATTCTCCCTATTGGCCGGTGGAGCGGAAATCATTCTCACCACGACATCCTATTCGTCCGAAAAATTGAAAATATACCGAAGGATTTTCCAGAAATACGGAGCCGAAGGTTCTTCTTTAAAGATTATTCCTTTCTCCCAAGGATCCTTCGAGGATATCTCCCGACTCTCTGATTGGCTCTCTTCCAAAGACTGGCAACCGGACGTATTGATCCCGTTCGGAGCGGTAGGAGAGGAGAATTCCGCGTCTCAATTGGACGATTCTTCTTTAAACTCTCTGCGCGTTATGCTCCTTGGTGTGGAAAAGCTGATAGGTACGCTAGGAAGAAGCAGAGGATCCTTCGGAAAGGATTCCTCTCCTATACACGTTATTCTTCCTTTGTCTCCGAACCATGGAATCTTTGGTAGAGACGGGATGTATGCGGAAACGAAGTTGGGACTCGAGACTCTATTTCGAAAAAAATTCTCCGAAGCGGAAGACTGGGGAAAAAATACCAGAATCCACGGCTGCGTAATCGGGTGGGTAAGAGGCACGGGCTTAATGGAAGCGAACGACATAGTCGCACAAGCCCTGGAGGAAAAAACGGGGATCTCCACATTCTCACGCAGAGAAATGGGACTTCTACTTTCTTGCCTCATCCATCACGTCGCGTTCCAATCCAAGGAAGAAGTCTTAAAAGCGGACTTCACGGGAGGCTTGGACTCCGTCACCGATCTGGGAAGAGCCCTTTCCGAAATCCGAGCCGGGATCCTTACGGATGCCAAAAATAAGAAAGAAATCTTCGCATTAAAGAACGAACTTCTTTCCCGCGAAGTGGAGAAAGAAAAACGAAAAACGTTACCTAAAGAAGCCTATGCTTATCCTTCCTTTCCTAAAGAAGATCATCTAAAAGAAATCGCCAAGAGTCCTTTACCCGAATTATCCAAACAAATCTGCGTAGTCGGTTTTGCGGAAGTAGGCCCCGGTGGAAGTTCCCACAGTCGTTGGGAATTGGAAAAAGAAGGAGTCCTCTCCTTGGAAGGCGCTCTGGAACTTGCATGGACCATGGGTCTCGTGAAATTCCAGGCCTCCGATAAAGGCAGAACCTGGACCGATTCGGAAACGGGCGAGCCTGTTCCGGAATGGGAGATCAAGTCCAAATACGAGGAAAAGATTCTGGCTCATTCGGGAATCCGAATCATAGATTCCGAAAGCAGAGGATTCGACCCTGACGCGTTATTTTCCTTTGTGGACGTGGTTTTGGAGGAGGACTTCTTCTTGCCCGTTTCCGGACCGGAAGAGGCGGAAGAATTCAAAAAGGCGGATCCGGATTTCACCGAAAAATACCACGATTCGGAAAAAGATAAATGGTTCGTCCGACGTAAAAAAGGAAGCCAAATCAAAGTTCGTAAGGCCATCGACTTCGCGAGAAAAGTCGCAGGCCAAATTCCGAAAGGGTGGGACGCTTCTCGATACGGAATTCCTAAGGATCTTACCAAGCAAGTGGATTCTATCACGGTATATAATATTTACTGCACTTGTGAAGCCTTTCTTCGCGCGGGGATGGAGCCGATGGAGTTGTATCGGTTCCTACATCCTAGTCTAGTCGGCTCCACGGTGGGCTCAGGTATGGGTGGAATGGGAAAAATGAAACGGATGTTTCAGGATTTCCTACTCGGTAAGGAAAGACAGCATGACGCACTCCAAGAATCCTTAATCAATGTGACCGCTGCTTGGGCCTTAACATCCTATGTGGGAGCTTACGGTCCCGTGCAAACTCCTGTCGCTGCCTGTGCAACGGCGGGGATTTCCCTCGAAATGGCGGCGGGCCTGATCCGAGAAGGAAAAGCGGGATTTATGTTAGCCGGAGCCTTTGACGATTATTCGGAAGAAGGCCTGGTAGGTTTCGGAGATATGCAAGCCACCGCGAGTAGCGTGGAAATGGAAGCGATCGGCATAGAGCCCAAAGCGATCTGTAGACCGAACGATATTCGAAGAGGAGGTTTCGTAGAGGCGCACGGAGGAGGAGTGATTCTACTCGCAAGAGGAGACATCGCACTTGCGGCCGGATTACCCGTTTACGGAATCCTGGCATATGCTGGCTCCAAAACGGACGGTATTCAAGCCTCGATTCCGGCACCCGGACTCGGACTCCTTTCTTTAGGTGCGGAATCGGAAAAAGGAAATTCTCCTTTAAGAGACGCGTTATCCGCATTCGGACTTTCGGCGGACGATATCGGAGTCGCGTACAAACACGATACATCCACCAAGGCAAACGATAAGAACGAGAACAAACTCCTCTATAACCTTCTACGCAAACTGGGAAGAAGCGAAGGCAATCTTTTACCGATCGTTTCCCAAAAATTCTTAACCGGACATTCCAAGGGCGGAGCCGCAGCTTGGCAGACAATAGGCGTATTACAAAGTTTGGAAGAAGGGATCGTAACTGGAAATCGGAATCTGGAAGAAGTGGATCCGGATATGAACGAATACCCTTTCCTTACCTTTTCGGACGAGAGCATTCGCTTCGGAAAACATAAGCTAAAAGCGGGAATGCTAACGACCTTAGGATTCGGACATGTAGGTGCACTCTGTCTGCTCGTTCATTCCGATTATTTTCTCGCATCCGTTCCGGAAGAGAAGAGAGCGGAATATCTTTCTAAACGAAACGAAAGGGAAATACGCGGAAGAAATCGTTACCACGAAATCAGGATGGGGGTCGGCAAGCCTCTCTATGAGAAAAAAACCAAATCCTATTTCGAAGAGGACGAAATTGGAATCCTTTTGGACGCCGACTACAGAATCCGATCGGAGCAAAAAGGATGAAGACCGCAAACGAACCGAATCCTTCCTTTTTCGAAGTTAGGGATCTATCCTCCGCTTCCATCGGAATCGATCTCACCTTCGTTCCGGAATTTGCAAAAGTCGTGGAAGATTCCGCCAGCTTCTTTCTGAAGGAGACTTTCACGGAATGGGAGAGAGGCAGGGCGAAGTCCAAACCCAAAGACCAATCGGCGTATTTCTTTGCAGGAAGATACGCCGCCAAGGAAGCCTTTATCAAAGCGCTGGACGGTCGAAGATTGTTCTTAGAGCCGGATCTTATATTAAAATATTCGGAAATTGAGATACGAAACGATGACTACGGTAGGCCTTACTTCCGATTCTACGGAAACCTAGCCGAATATATTCGAAGTCTGAACCCTAGCTCGATCCGTCTCAGCATCAGCCATACGGAGGATTACGCATTTTCTGAAGTCCTCCTAATACTTTAGGAGTAAGCGAATGATCCCAACAAGAAAACCGGAACCGGAATCCTTAATCGAAGGCAATATCAGTCTACCCGAAATAGACGCAATCATCCGGGAGCTAAAAATATTAAATCCAAACCGAAAGGAAGGTTACGAGTCCGTAGCTGACCGAAAGGGAAAGTTAAAGAAAGTACTCGTTGCAAACCGGGGAGAAATCGCGAAAAGATTCTTCCTCGCGTTGAGAGAAGAAGGTATCCGTTCAGTAGCCGTCGTAACGAATCCGGACAAGGAACAATCCTGGTACGAATCGGCCGACGAAATCGTATATATCGGAGAATCGGACCGTTACTCGGATGCAAAGACGCTCGTAGCGGCGGTCTTGCTATCCGGAGCGGACGCAGTCTACCCTGGTTACGGATTTCTGTCCGAGGATTATAGATTCGTCGAAAGCCTGGAGGCCGCTTCTTTCATATATAATAAAAATATAATTTTTATGGGACCCAAAGCCTCCGTGATGCGGAAGGTCGGAAACAAACTGGATGCGAGAAAGCTCGCCTCGGAAAACGGAATTCCCCTCTTTAAGGGGAGCGGTCCCGTGTCCGGAGACCAAGAAACGATATTACAGGAAGCTGAAAAAGTAGGCTATCCACTGATAATCAAGTTAGATAGCGGGGGCGGAGGAAAAGGGATGGTCGTCGTTCGTAACAGGAACGATCTACTTCCCGCCGTAGAAAGCGCCGTCCGAATCGGCATTCAATCCTACGGCAATGCCACTTACTTCTTCGAAAAATTCGTGGAGCGTCCGGCTCATTTCGAGGTACAGATCTTTAGCTCTACGGCCGTCGGCATACGCAAATGCGCCGTCCAAAGAAGAAACCAGAAAGTGGTGGAAGAAAGCGGAGAAACGTTTCTAGACGATAGAACTCTACTGCAGCTTTTATCTTCCGCCGAAAAAATCGCACATATCTCCGGATATTCCGAGGGTTGCGGCGCGGGAACCGTGGAGTTCCTACTGGATAACGAAACCGGAAACTTCGGATTCTTAGAAATGAACACTAGGCTCCAAGTGGAATACCCGGTCACGGATCAATCCCTCGGTATCGATCTGGCCAAATGGCAAATTCTACTCTTTGACGGAAGAGAGCAGGAGATCCCTTACGACTCCGTCGTAAGGAAAAGATTCTCGGACAGAAATCATTCTATCCAATGTAGGATCTACGCGGAGGATCCGTTTCAAAATTATTCTCCTTCACCCGGAAAGATAAAGGATCTGGAATTACCCACCTTCAACGGAGTACGTTGCGATTTCGGATTCAGAAAAGGGGACCGTGTGCTCGGAGATTACGATCCGATGATCGGAAAACTCATCACAACCGGCACAACCCGAGAAGAATCGCTTCTAAGAATGGAAAGAGCTCTTTCCGATCTTTATGTCAGAGGAATCACGACGAACATAGAGCAACTGATCGGATTAATAAGACATGAACTCTTTCGGAAGGGAAATTACGATAACCGAATATTACTCGATCATCCTGAACTCACTCGTTCCGACTCCGAATCGGAAGAAGAGGCGGCCCTATATTGTTCTCTGGCCGAATGTCTTCGCATTACTGAAAACGATCGGATCGAATCCTTGAGAGGACGGGATCTAGCAAAACTATTGCATTCCCAAGAATCCGAATACTCCGATTACCAATTCGAATTGAAATCTGAAACGGTAAATTTTCAGACAAAGCTCTTTCGTCTTTCGACGAACTCTTATCAAATTCTACTGAACGGAAAGGACTACGGTAAAATTGGAATCCTATCCAAAGGAGAATCCGGAGAGGAATTTTTGGCGGAGTATCGGGGCAGGACGGTTCCTGTCCGTATAGACAGAAGACCTTCCTTCCATTCGATACGTTTTCCCGATGGAACCGGAAAATTAAGATATTCCCGTTTTTCCGTTCATTCCAAAGACAAAAGATCCGACTCCGATTCGGCCGGGTTCTTACGCTCTCCTTTCCAAGGGACTTTCGTAAAAATATGCGAAGATCCTAATACTAAAATTGCTTGGACGGAAGGTTCCCCGATACAAGAAGGGGATCCTATTCTGATCATCGCTGCAATGAAGATGGAAACCGTCCTATGCGCTCCGAGTTCCGGGACTCTAACTTTCTTGGCGGAACACGGAGATCTTGGCAAATTAGTGCGAGGAGTCACCGCATCCGGAATGGTACTCGGTAAAGGCTTTGCAGAAGGAGAGATACTTGCAAAAATAGAATCCGTAGTCTCTGATTCCAAAACATCCGATTTCACCAATAAAAGCGCATTACCCGAATCCCTTTGGGAATCTCTTTCTATCTTAGAGCCTGAATCCGACGCTAAAACGGTTTTTCCTGAATCCGTCCAAAGCCCTCAGGAATTACGAAAATTACTCCGTTCCTGGTCTTTAGGAACCCTAAGAGAACAAGATACTGCGGCAAAAATCGATTCGCTACTAAAAACATTCCATTTTAATAATGGTTCCGATTCCGAAAACAAGTCCTGGGGAAATTTCTACATAGAGATCCTAAAGTTTCACGTATTGGTTAGAAGAATATTCTCCTCGGATCCCGGGACCAAATTCTCCCATTACGGAGAAATCCATAGATTGCTTACCCAATGGGATACGGAAGGTTATAATCCTCCCAAAACCACCAAGAAGCTGCTATCCAACGCGTTTCATTATTACGGAGTCAAATCCTGGAATCCGTTAAGAAGAACCAAGGACCAAGAAGAAGCGTTTCTATTCCTTGTACGCGCTTACGCGAATCTAAGAGAAGGTAAGGAAGTATTCGCTAAGATGTTGGAACTACTTTCCGTTTACGCTCCTCCCACGCCTTCCGTGGATCTTGCCTTAAACGGTATCTTATTCTTGGAAGAAAGAGAAAAGGAAACTTCTTTAGAAAAAACGGTGCGTAGAATTCTCGCAGCAAGAGGGAATCGTCCTCAAAAATTCAAAGGAGGAGACGCAACCATTTCTAGGGAGCATGTATTCGATTATATCCGATTCGTGAAAAATCCATGGTCCCTAGTTTCGGAAGAAGCGATGGAAAGATTGGAGTTCCTTTTTTTGGATTCCTTCGGCAATCCGCTTCCTCTCATTCCGGAAGGGATATCGGACTCTCTCTCTTCCAAAATAAAAAGGAAACTGGAATATTGGCAGGAAAAGGGAAATATCAAACGGCTCTTTTCTCCCGCGAAAGGACATTATATTTATATAATAGAAAAGGAGAATGAGAAGGAATACATCCTATTCTCCGCCTTACTTTCCGATCCGGGACATAAAATCTCCAGATTCGACCTGGAAACGGTCGCCAAAAACGGATCCTGCATTCTACAAGGAGCGCAAGCGCTCCGAAAGGCGGATATTTTCCGATTCGAAGTGTTAGTGAGCGAAACTCCCGTCGAATTCGATCTAGGATCCGAGGACGAAGAAGTATTCAATTATAATAATATAATGGAATCCGCGGGATCCGTAGTTCGTTTCTTTCTACACGGATTGTATAGCCAATTCACTATGGATTTCCTAAGTAAGGATACGGGAGAAATCGTTACGCTTTCCTTCTTTTTTAAGGAAGGAAAGCTGAGAATGGATGTGGTCTACCCGGGCGATCCTAAATTTCCTTACGGAAATCATTCCGATCCCAAGGATAAAGCGCTCTTTCAAAAAGGAAAATGGCCTCTGGAATCCTGGGCGGATCTAGTCTTCGACAGGGATTCCGTTCGAGAGATTCTTGTCAAAGGCGCCGACGGAATTCTTAAAAGGAATCCGAAAACCGGTCTGGAGGAAGAACATAAACCAGGAGCCAAGATTTATTCGGGAAGGATCGGAGGGAAATCCGCAGTATGCTTCTTCAAAGATTCCAGAGTGGCTGGAGGAGCCACCGGCGATTTAGAGGGAAGGAAGTACATAGCCGCGGCATATTATGCGTATCGAAAAGACGTGCCTCTATACGTTTGGAACGACGGAGCCGGAGCCAATATCAAAGAAGGAATGGTTTCCTTGAATCGAGCCGCGGAAGGATTCTTTATGAATTCCCTTCTAACTTCCAGATCCGAAGTCTCGGAATTTCGAGCGGCAATCGAATCCCATCCGGATACAATACTTAGACAAATTTGTTCCGACATAGAGAAAGAATACGGATCCGAATTCCGCGTCTATTCGTCCGGGGAAAAACCCGAGAATTGTTTCGTAGTCGCGGTAGGCATAGGTTCCTCTACGGGGCTAGATGTATACGGATCTTCTCAGGCATCCCTTCAGATTATCCTCAACGAAGAGGAATCGTATCGAGTCCTAACCGGATCTTCCGTAATAGAATCCGTAACCGGCGAGAAATTCACCAACTTCGAAATCGGCGGGGCAAGGATCATGGGACAGGCAACGGGAACCGCCGACTTAGTCGCGAACGATAAGGTACAATTGATCTGGTATCTGAGGCGCATTCAGGATTCCTTATTAGGTTCCCATATCTCTAAAACGGAACCGCAGCACAATTCCCCCAGGGAAGAATGGTGCGTATTGGATGAAAATGAAATCCTTCGAAA
Source organism: Leptospira wolffii serovar Khorat str. Khorat-H2 (assembly GCF_000306115.2). NCBI lineage: Bacteria > Pseudomonadati > Spirochaetota > Leptospiria > Leptospirales > Leptospiraceae > Leptospira > Leptospira wolffii. The sequence continues at coordinate 790,088 of NZ_AKWX02000020.1, read as the reverse complement.
CTCGGATTATAAAACGTTTTTAGCGATAAAAGAAAATTACTCCGGATCGGGATCCTTGGTAACGGGTCTGACAAGATTCGGAGATAGCCCCGTTCTAGTCATGGGCCCTAGAACCAGCTATGGTTTCCATTCTCTTCCGTGCATAATCAAAGCGAAAGAGTCCCTGAAAATCGCGGAAAAAACCGGATCCAATCTACTCCTAGTCTACGGAAATAAATGGTTCCGTAGTTCCCACTTAGACGATTCGGATTCTCTCAGGCCCCGTAGAGACTTCCAAAAAGAGTTACAAAAATTTAATAGAATCAGACTCCATATGGTCAAGAATCCGGACGGCCTACGCATACCTGAACTCGCCGCGGGAGGAGACGCATGGCTATTGGTAGAGGGAGAAGATCGTAAAAGCGTCGTAAGCAAACGCATCTTAGAAAATGCTAGGCGGTGGGCCACCTTCACGGCACCTAACGAAGAAAGCGCATACGAGACGGTCGCGAAGTTTTTCCACCTAATGGAAAAAAGGGAGATCGGTAATAGTGAGACGAACAATTCTCCCATCTCCCTTCCTTCGGAGATTTCCAGTTCCTACGACATGAAGGAAGAAGTCGTATTAAAAATCTTTGATCCGAATTCCTTTCTGGAATTTTTTCCCTGGGATCCCGGTTCGAGTCTGATCACGGGCCTGGGAAGAATACGAGGAAAAACCGTAGCGGTCATCGCGGATCAACCCAAAGGAGGCGGATCCCCGGACGCTCCCGGAACGGAAAAATTCAGAGTGTTTACCGAATTCGTTGAAAAGCACGGAATACCGTTACTCATGCTTTCCGATGCGCCCGGCTTCGTTCCGGGTACAAAACAGGAAAGACTCCGAATCCAACAAATCGGAGGCGAATCCTTGGACGTAAACGTCCTCTCCAAAATACCGGTTCTGTCTTTAGTCTTAAGACAAAATTACGGAGGCAGACAAATCCACGCGTTCAGCGGGTTCCTTAGACCTGGAATCGCCTATTATTCATTAGCAGATGCGACCTTAGCCGTGATGGGCTCTAATTCCGCTTTCGATCTATTCCAAGGAGCAAAGGTTTCCACATTACGTAAGGAAGGAAAAGAAGAAGAGATAGAAATGCTTCGAAACGAATTCTTCGACGATTTCCGAAAAAAATCCAGAGCCGACGCTGACGCAAAATCTTCCGGAGTACTGGACGGAGTATTCTCCTCTATCTCCGATCTAAGAGAGATCGTGGAGTCTGGACTGAAGGAAGCTGAGAGAAAAACGGAAGCCTGGAGATCCTTGCGGGAGAAATACTCCCGCGGTCCGATTTACACGACTTCCGGCAATTCCGAAGAAGAATGGAAAGACCTTATCCTCCCATAGAACTCTCGATCTTTGCCTAAAAGAGTCCGAGCCGTAGACTCGGCCGGGCTCTTATCTTTTTCGAATGGCAATCATTGCGATATCGTCGGACAATTGGGATAGACCCGCTTTGCCCAGATCCTGCTGAGTGTGCGCTTCCACATCCGATACGACGGTCTTGATCAATTCTTCCGGTCTCTTTTCTCCGTTAGCATGCAGTAGTCTGGCTAACTTTTCCCGGGTATACATCTCTCCGTTCGGATTTCTTGCCTCGTCCAAACCATCCGTATACTCGAAAAATACGTCCCCCGAATCCAGAGTAAGTACCCTTCTCTCTATCGTAGTTTCGAAGAACGAATTCTCATCCATTCCGATTGGCAAGCCTCCCGCAGGCAGCTCCTTGATCTTACGATCGGATGCGTCATAAAAAAGAGGCTTAACGTGTCCCGCGGAAATATATTCCAGCTTGGAGGTATTGGAATCGAATATGGCCAAAAAGAAAGTAATGAAAATATGATCGGGAGTATCCTCGTAAAGATAGCCGTTCGCTTCCAAGAGAATTTTTTTCAGATCCCTTTCTCCTTTCCGAAGAATGGCCCGTATTTGAGCGCGGAAAAGGGCCATCACGATAGCGGGACCCACACCGTGATTGGAAACGTCTCCGATACAGATGGCGATCTTGCCGCCTCCTAACTCAATAAAATCGTAATAGTCGCCGCCCACTCCGGTCATCGCCTTATAAAATGCCCCGAATTCCACGAAATCGTTCAGGCTGGTAGGAAGTTTCTCGGGCAAAAGGCGCTTCTGGATCTCTTCGGCCGCAAGGAGTTCCCCTTTCATTTCCTCCCTCTCCTTCAGACCGTGAACCATATCGTTCAATGATTCGCTAAGAACTCCGATCTCGTCGTAACCCGCGGGCGGAAATTGGACGTTCAGGTCCCCTTCTCCTATCTTCTCCGCATTCAGACTAATGGCGCGTATCCTTCTGACGACCAACCATGCAAGACCGTAAGCTAAAAGAATCGCAGTGATTCCGATTATGCCTGTGTAACGAATCATCTCTTCGCGGTTACTCCGCAATTGACGCACGCCTTCCGTCCTATCTATGACGATGATATTATATCCCAACAAATCCTTACGCAATAGATCGTAGACTAGACCCTTTCCTTCCTCTTCTCCGGAGGCGATCAGAGGAGAAGAGTCCATGGCCCACATGATCTCCTCCACTTCGCTACGACTACGAACTAGTATCCCAGAATCCCAAGAAACCCCTTTAGGAGGTTTGGGCAATTCGGTCTCCGAGTTTCCGGAAAGAATCCATTCTCTCAGAAGCTTCCATTTTGCGCGCACCGCCTTGCGCTCCGACTCTTCCTTATAATACTTGCGGATTCCGGAAGGCCCCGTCTTGAAAGGAATAAATGCGAAATCTTCCAGAGCGGCTTCTCGCAAACCGTAAACCGAATCAACGACCAGCCTCAGCCGTTCCTGGCTCCAATCCCCCTTGGTGGAGTCCATACGAATTAGAGAATCCTTATATTCTTCCAGAATAGCTTCGGCGTTTCGGATCTTCTCCTGGATTTCTTCCGGAGAGAGTTTATTTTGCCCTTCTTTAGGAGGGAATTTCAGCATCTTTTCCCATTCCGAAATTTCCTTGCTATTCGATTCTATCTTAGCTTTAAGAGCAGCCTTATCCTCTTCCCATTTCTTTTCGGATTTTTCGAAATCGGACGTATAAGGCTGCAATTGATCCAGCTTGGTCTCGCGTTTCTTGAGCATTTGGCGGTATGCCAAGGCGAGATTCTTGAATTCCTTATCCGCGGAGGGTTTGGCCTTACCGTCTTTCCTCAGCTCCGCCATTCTTGATTTCAGCCTTTGAGAAATTTCCGCAATCTCCGAGGAAATCTTACGATCCTCTTCCAGGAATTCTTTCCAACGCTTTTTATTTTCGGAGATCTCTCTCGTCAAGGAAAGCGATCGTTCCGCGGTGCTCGGATTTCTGAATACGGGACGATAAATCACCTCGTATTGCCTTCCTCCCACTTCGAAACTTTCGGGTTCGTTCTTACTTCGGATGATTTCCAATACGTCGGAATCTCCGAAAAGGCTCTTCCTACTTTCTTCGAAATCGGAAAGAGCGAATAACTTTTTTCCCGTTTCCGAACTCTGGGAAAATAGAAGTCCCGTATCCAGAGTCTGCTTTCCTTCCCTATCGTAAGCGAGAATGCGAATTTTATCCGGAAGTAAACCCAAGGAGGAAATTCTATCTTTGAAAGAACCTCTAAAGAAATTCTGTAATGCTTTGGTAAGAGCGGTTTCTCCGGCTGCCGCTTTCTTTTCTCCGTCCGGAATCGCCTTTTCTGAAACTCCCTTTTCTCTTACCAATTTATCCTTATCGGAACTTAAACTCTTTTGCTTTTTAGGATCCAGATCGGGTTTAGCCAATTCCTGGTCCAGGGCCTTGAGTTCCTCGTCTATCTCTTCGATTCTTGTTCTTGCGGATTCGGATCCGATTCTAGCTACTGCGGTTTTCTCCGCAATGCTGCGTATCCTTTCATAGACAGGGTTATCGATCGGAGCTCCATTCTCCTTTCTTAATTCGTTTCTGACCTTGGTCTCGAAATCCTGGATTTCCTTCTCGGAAAGATAACGAGTAAAATACGTATCCACGGATTTATAAACATTTCCGCGTTTTACGTTCAACCCTATGGACTGTCCGAACGATTTCAAGGCACCGAAGAAGCCTCCTTCTTTCTGGACGACGGTCCTCTTGAACTTGCTGAGTTGCTTCTTCTTCTCTTTGACTCGGACCTTGAATTCCTCTACTAAAATCAAGCTTCGGCTTAGATTCTCCAAATCCAAGACCACCGAGTTGACGTATTCCAAAGGAGCCTTAACTTCGGAATCGAGCTTCTCCTCCAGGGCCTCGGTCTGCTGGGAATAATGAATCACAGAAGTGAAACCCAGAATGGAAATCACGAGTAAAGCGGTAAAAAAGGAGAGCTTCGCCCGGATACCGGGGAGTACGGCTCTCAGAATCTTATTCTTGATCATTTGAATCTCTCGTATGAATCAGGGTGAGTTTATTGCGCGGCGGATTTTTCAATCTTTGGTAACGAACGATCATGACTTTTTTAATGGATCGAAGTCCGAATCCTCCGTCTGCGCCGCTTTCGTATAATTCCTTCCAAGTTTCGCTTTTTTCTTTAGTAGGGTCGAAGGGAACGCCTTCGTCTAGAATGGAGAATTTCCAATTTCGCTTGTTTCGCTTCATCCGAAGCTCTATCTTAGAATCGTTCGGTCCGGAAAATCCGTGTTCGATAACGTTCGTCATCGCCTCGTCCAAACAGAATACGATTCTACCCTTGATCAGATCGGGACATTCTTCTCCCAGAAATTCGCGCACCTCCGAACGGATGTTGGACAATTCGTCCAAATCCACGGAGTAAAATAAGACCCTTTCCCGGGAAAAATCCATCGAGGATAATTAAACTCCGCCTAATGCGTCATCCAAAGTCGGGAACACTCTTACCTTTTTAGTGAAGTACATGAGTTCCATCGTATCCTTGACTTCTTTCTTCAGACTGCAGAATACGATCTCGCCGGATTTATCCTTCAAAAATTTCTGAATGGAGTTCAATACTCCGATTCCTGCGGACGCGATATAAGTCAGAGCCGAACAATCGCATACGATCGTTTTGATTCCGTTCCCTACCGCCGCCTCCAGCTTGATTTTCAGATCCGGAGCCGTCTTTGCGTCGATCTCCCCCGCTACCTTTAGGATCAGTCTACTTCCGTCCACTTTTTCGTTGAATGTGAGGTTTGCCATTTACATACCTTTCCTTAATTCCTTCATTAAATCCTTACTTTGGATGATCGCATACAGCTTTCTCTCCAGAGCGTCTATTTCGTAATAATACTTTGTATTCGGATCTCCCTCGAATATGTGCGCGTATTTGCGTATCCCTTGGATCGCCTTCTTGGCGTTTCCTTCCATGATACCTCGGGTGATCGTGTAGTACAATTCGATCGCCAGGGAGTCTTTTAAAGTTTCACGAAAACCGTTCTCCCTTTTACCAAGAGCGTCCAGAAGATTCTCCACTTCCTGTTCGCTATAAGTTTCCGAATCGCTGTAATTGATCAGATATCTTGAAAGTAGTTTTTTGCAACGGACAAGATTGTTCACCTTGGCAGCCGCCAAGATCTGCTGATAAAGAGTATGAACTTCGGTATCCAAATACACCTTTTGACGAGTCCCGTCCAGTTTAACGGGCTCGAAAGCGGATTTCAATTCTTCCTTCGAAAAATTTCGGATGGAATCCTCGAAAAGCTTTTCATTATTATTACTCGTTAATTTTGCGAATTCTTTTAAAGGCTTTTCTAATACTCCTACGAATTCCAAAGCTTCGGGAGAGAAGGATATATTCGGGTCTTCCTGCATCTTTTCCAGGAAGAATATGCAGGAATCTCCGAGCGCGGAGAGACTTTCCTGCAATCCTTGCGAAACTAGACGTTTGCAATGGTGGGGAATGGTATGGAGGTAGGAAGGATTCCGCGAATCTTCCTGGATCTTATCGATCATCTTACTCGCCGCCAAGGCAGAATGCGACTTTTCCTTTTCCCAACCGGCGTAAACGAAAGGATCGAAGAGATACTTTCTAAAATTCTTTTTGCCGGACATAGCGAGAAGGCGGATTGTCTTTACTAGTTCTTGTGCGAGATCCTGAGGGATTGAAGTTCTTTTTTCGGCCATCGTCAGAGGAATCTTTGGATCGATTGGACTCCGAAATTAAGCCTTTTTAATCTTTTGTTAGGCGAAATTCAAAGGATTCCAGTGCAGCATCTTCGTTTATCCCTTCAAAAAGCATAGCAAATTCCGATCCGAAAATTCGCATACTCTCGCTTGCGACATAAATCCTTAATACTGAGAACCGGTTCTACTTTCTTGCGGACTCTTCTCTTTGACGCCGGCTCCTTTCCATCTCATTTCGGCCGCGACCGACCGAATCACTTCCGCCGCCAAATTTTGAACGGGAGAAGTATAAGAAAATATTCCTTCATCCTTTTTATATGCGCTCACTTTCCAAAGAATCGTCCCGGTTTCTACCTGAATCGCCTTCGCCTCAAAGCCGAAACGAACATGCTCGATCCTTTGGCTGAGCGGGTGAGTCGCAAAACCTTGTACATAGGAAGTAACGATACCTATGACTACGACCTTAGCCCCGCTTCTTCGACCGAGGTCGAATAAATCCGGCGATTCCGGACGATTCGACGTAGGAGGAACCAACCCCTCCAAGTGGCGAACCTGATATCCCAGATTCAAGAGTTCGTTTTCCATATAACCTTGTGCAACCTTGCCTGCCTCCGGGTAATAGCCGGAAAAAGTTCCTTCATTTCTATCTGCGAAAGGCAGAATCAAGACGGATGATTCCGTATCTCCCTTATATTTATCGTTTACGTAGACATTGGAATAGAAGGAGACGCATCCGGAAAGAAAGGAAGCGAGGAACACTGCGAGAATTCGATTATGGAAAGGCATTCTAGAAATATTACAAATCGATTATCAAACTAGGAGTATGGCTCTCGTGCCTTTCGCAGGTTCGCTCTCAAAATCCAGGCGAGCGTCCAAACGTTTGGCCATATCGAAACATATGGAAAGTCCGATCCCTAATCCTTTTTCCCTAGTGGTTCCAAGTCGAGAACTAAGTCTACCCTCTTTCAACTCCTTAAGGTGTTCCGGGTCGATCCCCATGCCTTCGTCTTCGACTAAAAAACGGAATGCGGAACCGTCCGAATCTCCGGTGACCTTCACGTTTTTACCGGGAGGAGTGAACTTAACTGCATTGGAAATAAGATTTCTAAGTATGATCCTCAGCACTTCCCTATCCGTACTCAGGACGGAAGGCGGTTTGACGTTCAAGGAAAGATTTACGTTCTTTGTTTCCGCCACCGCCCCGTAATATTTGATCATCTCGTCGAATAATTCGCCCGCATCGAAAGACTCTTTTCGAATATTCAAATAACCGAAATTAGCCGAGGCCCAATGTGCGGTATTGTTGATGAAGTCGGAGACCGATTTGACTTCGTTGGTAATTTTTTTGCAGAACCCGTCCATTTGTTCGGGAGAAAAATCCGCAACGGACATGAGTTCCGCCAAAGCGCCGAGTTGGGCCAGAGGGGCTCTTAGGTCGTGGGTTAAAACGGAAAGAATACGATCCTTAAAATCGTTGCGTCTTTGCAATTCTTCTTTCTGGCGATAGACCTCGTCGATGTCCTTGAAAGCCACGACGAAATATTTATCCAAAAGAGAAGCGTTAATCTCGAACCATTTATCCTCTCCGTTTTTGAGACGAAGCTTTGCGATAGCCGTAACGGACTCGCCGCCGCCCTGCCTTACCTTTTCGACCTTGTCGTACCAATCTTTAAGGACTTTTTGTCTGTATTCCGGATCCGGATAAAGGGTATTAAACCATTCTCTAGCGGTAGGAAGTTCGGAATATCCGTATCCCAACTCTTCGCGAAATGCCCGGTTCAAGTAAAGAATATCCTCGTCTACCGGTTCTCCTTGGGAGATTCCGAACGGGCAGGGGATAAAATCGATGACCTTTCTTAAAAGTTCCTCATCCTGAAAAATCTCCGCAACCCGATTCTCTCTTTTCATTTCGTTCAATCCTGCAGAATATCGACCTTAATTTCGATAAGGGAGTATACTAAAAGATACGTGAATTCGCGAGCTAATTTTTTTTCTCAGGAAAGTTTCCGACATGGACACATTCAAACTTAAAATACGCGCTGTAGTTTCGCCTCAAATTTGCCCGTTTCCGTTGAATATATTTCAATCCGTGAATACGTTACCCGTTCTCACACTTAAGGAGTCTCGATGCTTATCTTTGTAACGTCCGATAAATCCCGGATCTCGTCCACGATCTTAAGAATGTCGAATTCCCTAGGTACCGCAATGGTAAGCTTTATCTGTGCTTTCTTCGTTTGAAAGTCCTGCATAAACGACTCGGAGACTAAGCGAAGTTTATTTTTGACCAAAAGGTCCCGAAAACCTTTCTTATGGAATTTCTTCTGCCTTAGATCTAGGATGAGAACCTTATATTCGAATTTACCGAAATACCTATCTTCAACCAGGTCGAATGCGATCAAGATAATGAGAGTAACCACAGTGGTAAGAAAAGAAGCGAAGTATAAACCGGAACCCACCAGCAATCCGATAGCCGATACCACCCAGATAGAGGCAGCCGTATTCAAACCTTTAATGGTCATCCCCGATTTAATGATCGCACCTGCACAAAGGAAACCGACTCCGGATACCACTTGGGCGGCGATACGGGATGGATCTCCCGTCGTAGCGGAAGAATCCGAATCCGGAACATAGATGGAGAGAAACATGAGAATCGTGGATCCTAATCCGATCAGGATATGGGTTCTGAAACCCGCACCGTGATTCTTTTGCTCCCGGTTCCAACCGATAACGCCGGCAAAGACGATAATCAAGAACACTCGGATGGAAACGGTGATGGCGCTGATCTCTTTGGATTCCAGAATTTGTAGGAGTTCCTGCATCTACTCTTAGCCCCTCTTTCCTTAAGATTCGACAGTCGAGGAAAAGTCCTCTCTACCTGTACCAAAAAATCGTTCCGCTGGAAATCGTGAAAAGCGAATAATAATTCTTCCGAAAAATTAAGAGATCAAGGCCGGAAACGATAGAGTTCCTTTACCAGTTCAGGATTCCTTCCCATCACCGCGCTCATCCGGATGCGGTCCCAAACCAAGGGCTCTCCGCTCTTATCCAAGGCCAACCCTCCGGCTTCCTCTAAAGCCAAAATTCCGGCGGCGAAATCCCAAACCTTGGCACCGCTCAAATTCATGAACAAATCCGTTTTTCCCTGTAGAAGTTCCAGAAAGCCCGCTCCCGTAGCCGCTAAAGCCCGGGTAGCTAGAACGTTCTTGGAGACTCGATTGATCCAGGCAAAATCGTCGTCCCGAAACGTATTATTTATTTCTAATGAAAGAACCGATAATTCCAAAGTTCCCGTCTTATTCGGGAGAATTTTATTCCCGTTCACGAAAGCGCCACCGCCGAGAGAAGAAGTCAAAAAAGTTTCGGAAGCGGGGAAATAGATACACCCTTCTCTAGGTCTGCCTTTTTCCACATGAGCGAGTATCACGCCGAATTCTCCGATCCCTCTCGAAAATAGAGCAGTTCCGTCCAGTTCGTCGCAAACGATATAATCCTGGGGCAAAGGCTCCGAATTCTGCTGTTCCTCCATGATAAGCGGAAGCCCGCGAAATTCCTTTTCCAAAATTTCCTTCAGGATCGTATGAGAACGCAAGTCCGCCTCCGTCAGAACCTGCATGGGATCCTTTAAGTCGAAACTGGATTTACCGTCGAATAACTCCAGAATCGCGGTTCCCGCTTGCTTAGAGGCGTAAACGAATGTGCTTAGAATTTCGGAACTGATAGACATCGATTCTGGAAGAATCCGGAATTCGCGCGAGGAAACAAGGATTTTAAATACTAGCGTCGAAACTCAAATTACGGAGAATAGAAAGTAATCGTCCCTGTCCGAAATCTCCATGCCGTCATTCTTACGATTTAAGCCGGAGGATTTCTTCTTCTTATCGGAATTCTTCGACTCCGATTCGATCTCATCGTTAAGAATCTGATAACCCTTGGGAGAATAGCGAATCCTGTGCTTTAATTTTAGATCGCCGCAGTCCAAAGCGGATCTAGCCGAACCTTGGAAATCGTTCGTAAGATAATGGGCTCCTACGGGCAGGTTCTTTCTAAAATTCGGAAAGCAGTACGGAGCATGAAGACAAAGCAAGAGTTGGAACTCCCCTTCTATTTGAAAATCCCGTAAAAGATAATCCTTTTGGAAGAATCGAATCTCCGGAACTTCACGATAATTCTTCTCCGAATCTATTACGGATCGAATAAGAGACGGATCCGAAAAGAATTCCTCCACCTCGTCTCTGGAATCCACATAAGTAACCGAGCGAAAGTAAAAAGAGGGAGTGATATGGATACCGCTTCCGGGATAAACCACGTTACCGCTGCCCAACATATCCCGCAAAAGACGAAACAGTCCGGCTCTTTCGAAATTCAAGTCCTTGTATAATTTCTTGTATTTCTCTTCGATCGTTTGCTTCTTCACGGTAGAACTCCGATCCTAAACATATCCGGAATCCGTTCTTGCCGACGACAATGCGGGTAGAATACGAAAAAATAATCGATTAAAGACTGAAATTGGGAAATTTCCAAGCGAACCTCATCCCAGCGCTAGGAGAATTTATTCCCTCGTATTCGATTGTCACTCACTAATATTCCAACCGGAACAATAAGCAGCCCTGGATTGATTAGCACATTGGAGCGGTTCTAAAGGAAAGGACGGCTCTATTTTCGTTTCTATATAATATTCAAAGAAGATCGTTTTTCGCGTAGGAAGGAAATCTTGGAATTTTTTGCAATAAGCGACCGAGGATTTCCGATCTCCTTGAGACTTCCGATTCTTATAATATTCTCCTGCTTCGTCGGAAACTAGAACTAAATGTAATCCTCCATTCTTTGCGTAAAACAGTTTCGTTCTGAAACGTAAGAATCGGGAATTTACGAAGACTGCGGTCCTTTCTCCTTTCAGAAAAAACTCGTTCCCTTTCTTTTCGTATTTACCGATCGTTACAAAAACGACTTCTTGTCCCGGCGGATCGTTCTCTCCGTATTCTCCTTCTCTAGCCCAATCGTCCAATCTTTCCACGGACAAGAAGTTGTAAGAACCGAGTAAAGGTTTGAATCCTTCCGAGTACTCCGAGCCCAAATTGCATACGATCTGCTTCGGATTCAAAAATCGATCAGGGGGAGAATCGATACGTAGATGCCCTGAAAATAACCAGCAAGACTTGTCTGAAATCCGATACCAATCACCTTCCACTCCATCGATCGTTTCTTTAATACCGGTTTTCTCACTGAGAGCGATAATTTGTCCAAAAACGAAAGAGGTTTTGATTTTGGAATCGCGGCTAGGATATTCTCTGCAGAATAGTCGATCTGCAAATACAAAACCGACTTGCTTCGGTTCAAAAGAGGTATTCGAACTTTTCCCTCCGTCGCATGTAAGCGACAAGAAAAGAACGCCGTATATTATAAAAATTCTATATACATCCGGTATCCTCATTTCACGTAGGGTGTTTGGAGGGAAGATTTCTTATACGGAAATAATTCGGATTAAAGATTCGTGTCTTCGTCCGAAGTGTCCGCCTGAGGCTGAGATTTCGTAGGTTCCACATCGTCCAGAATGGAAGGCCGTTTGGTTTTCTTTTCGGGCTTTGGAGCGGTAATCGTACGAATTCGGATAAATTTACCGAAAATCCAACCTTGGACCGTTTCGGTAAATGCGTCCTTGTATTTCGTATTCACAAGCACCTTATAATAGAAGTCCTCGATTTTCTCTCCGTCGATATTGATAATATAGGCGACTGGACTCTTACTTAAGACTTTACCGACTTCTCCGCTTTCCAAATCGCGAATCTTAGAAGCTCCTACATAGGGTTCCTTCATCAAAGGTGCCTGACCGGAAATTACGGTCATGAACTTTCCGTACGCTTTTAATTTATAGAGCCTTGCGCTGATTTCCGAAACGATCGCTTCGGAATCCGAATGTGCGTCCAAAATCCTCAGTAATGCAAAAACGGCGAAGGAATTCTTCTGCTCGGTGAGAGTATCCAGAATTTGTACTCTAAGATTTTGCTTCTGATCGAAGGAATCTTCCAGTATCTTCATGGAAGTGCGAGTCTTGTGTCTGCCCAAGGCCTCGACCGCCGCCTTCTGGAATTCTTCGTCGGGAGAATTCAAATAATCGATAAAAGTGCGGATATCTTCCGGAACCTGATAATATCCCAGTCCGAGTATGGAAGCCTTCACGATTTCCTTGTCGTCGGAAGTGATTCCTTTTTTCAGAAGGACTTCTCGGGCGCCCGGGTCCAAGGTTTTTCCCATTCCGCGGAAAGAGGAGACTCGAATCTCTCGATCGGAGGACTTTGCTCCTGCATAAAAATATTCTAATGAAGAAGGGGAACCTATCTGTGCCAGTCCCTTATAGGCCGCTTGCCTTACCTGTTCTCCGTCGCGATCGATCATCTTATGGAGATATTTTGCGCCTGACTTGCTTTCCAAGCGTCCTATCCCTAACGCAGCCGCTGCTCTTACTCTGGGAATAGGATGAGTGGCCCCGAATCTACCTAATTTCGGAAGATCTCTCCTCGCTTCGGCTTCGAATACAGCGAGCAGTCCTTTCTTGAATAGATCGTTGTATTTTTTCGTTTCCTTGTCTACGGGAGCCTTTTTGGACTTCTTCGGTTCCGGTTTTTCGGGAAGATCTTGGTCCGAAGGAGTCCCTGATTCCGGAGAGGAGACTTCCGGAGAATTCGGATCCGCTGCGGTTTGGGCCCGAAGAGAGAAGCTAACGGACATTAGAAACCAGGCAGTAAAAAGCCCGGAGAACATTAAGCGAAGGATCAATTGCAAATGCATTCTTTTTAGCCGAAAAGCAAGCATGGGTCCAGGAAACATTCTCCCCTTCTCGCCTCTATTCTTTTTTTTCGACCATCCGTTATCGGTCGATGACCTTTTTTTTGGAATTACGTCGATTCTTGCCGATAAACCCCTGCCTGAAAGGAATAATTTCTTTCCAAAACTCTTAATTTCGATCCGTATCTTGTTCAAAATCCTAGACCAATTTCCAATTTTCTCCACGGTCCTGTCTCTCTTGAGTCCCTTCTTCATAAAACAAATCGCTTACAAAAGTTCTTCAAAAAGAGTAAATACGGAAAAAAATCCGCATCCCTAAATCGGGCGCTCGTGTCGGAACTGCTTGACTCGGCCCCCCTGAAATGTTACCTTTTTAAGGAAAGAAGGAGACAGATTTATTAGTAAGCTCAGCGGTAACCTTTCCGGTTTAAAGTCCAACCAGATCCAAAGACTCAAAAAGCTCTCCGAACGGAGAATACGGGAGAATGTGATCGTCACTCCCGAAGTTTCCAGAACACTCACAGAATTATCCCTAGAAATATCAAGACAGATCGGAATCATGATCGATCGAAACGGTTACGTGACTCATGTGATCGTGGGTTCTGACAGTTCCATCGATATCCCTTGGCTGGACAGGATTCGTACGTCCGAAGCCAGGCTTAGAGGCATCCGACTCGTACACAGCCATCTAAAAGACGAGTCCCTGAACCAGGAAGACCTTACGGACTTAGCTTTATTACGTTTGGATTATATAACCGCGGTCACCGTGGACGATAAGGGTCTTCCGAAAGCTTATTATTCCGCTCATGTAAATCCCGAGGACGAGGAAGGCGAACCTTGGACAATTCTTCCTAAAAGGAATCCCGGCCAATTATCGGAAGGAATTCTGGAGGAAATCCAGGAGATAGAAGGCAGAATGGCTCGTTATCGCCGTAATTTAAAAGGCGCACAAAAGGAAAATCGGGCCTTTTTAGTGGGAGTCTATCCGGAGCAAATCAGAGGAAGGCAACCTTCCCAATCTATAGCGGAACTGAAAGAGCTTTGCAGGTCGGCGGGAGTACATGTGGTCGATTCATTCATCCAACGCAAGAATCGTCTGGATCCCGCGACCGTATTAGGAAAAGGTAAATTAGAAGAGATAGTGCTAAAGGCCATTCAAAAACAAGTGGAGGTTCTTGTATTCGATCTGGAGCTTTCTCCCTCCCAGGCCAAAAAAATCTCCGATTACGCCGACCTAAAAGTCATAGATAGGACCCAATTGATCCTGGACATCTTCGCAAGAAACGCCAAGAGCCGAGACGGTAAATTGCAGGTGGAACTCGCGCAATTAAAGTATTTGAAAGGCAGACTCTCGGAATTGGACGATAATATGTCCAGGTTAACCGGAGGAATCGGAGGAAGAGGACCGGGAGAAACCAAACTCGAGATCGGCAAACGTAGAGTAGAAGAAAGAATCTCCCGTCTCGAACAGGAACTTAAGTCCCTAAAGAAAAGAAGAGAAGTCGCAAGAAGACGTCGCAAGAAAAACGAAATCCCGGTTTGCGGCATCGTAGGATATACGAACGCAGGCAAGTCCACCCTTCTGAACGCGATGACAAATTCTTCGGTGCTTTCAGAGGACAAACTCTTCGCTACCTTAGATCCGACTTCGAGAAGAATGAGATTTCCGGAGGAAAGAGAGATCATCATATCGGACACCGTGGGTTTCATACACGATCTTCCTCCCGAACTCTCGAACGCATTCAAGGCCACTTTGGAAGAATTGGGAGACTCTGATCTACTTCTTCATGTGATAGACATATCCAACCCCGAATTCAGAACGCAGATGGAAGCTGTCGAGACGATCTTAGAGGATTTGGGACTTTCGGATATTCCAAGAATATTAGTTTTTAATAAAATTGACGGACTCCCCGAAGAGGCCAGAAACGAACTCTTGAGAGAAGCGGATGCGGATACGATCTATGTTTCCGCAATCAAAGGATTCGGATTGGACAATTTATTGGCTCGCATCGAGGAAAAAATCTATTCCCAAGCGGAAGCGAAATTACAGGAAAGAAGACTCTGGGAAGAGGACGCGGAATTCGAAGAAACTGCCGAAGAAACTTTGGTTTAGACTCTTTTGTACGAATCTACGCGAATCAAACCAGACCCGCAAGTTTCTCCTGGTCCATGGCCAAACGGATCACGGAATTGACGTAAGTCTCCCGATCGGATCTTCCGGAAATATAGTCTTGATAAACGGACTGTAAGAGTAGATAAAACATTCTTCCGACTCCTAAGAGAATGTTCGGACCGGTTTTTACGGGGCATGAGCGTTTTTTCCGATCCCGACTTTTTTCTTGCCGCTAAATTTGCTCACGGGAACCTGAATAAAGTGAATCCTCTTTCCGACACTCAGATCCGAGAAGCGAAGGAAGCCTTTTCCGAAAGCGGCCTCCCCTTCCGAGAAAACTCGGACTTAAGCGTGCATTGCTCTTTTAAAATCGGCGGAATCTGTCCCATTCTAATCGAACCGGAAAACACGGAACAAATCTTGGAGGCTCTTTCGATTTTCAAGAAATTGGACCTGCCTTGGAAAATCTTGGGTGGAGGAACCAACGTACTCATTTCGGATCATCCCGACGATTTAATCGTATTCAAGCTTTCCGGAGAATTTAAGGAATACCGGGATTTAGGAGACGGGCTCTTTCAGATCGGAGCGGCAACGAATACCACTCCCACCTTCCGACAAATTTCCCAGAAAGGATATACGGGAGCCGAATTCTTAAGTACGATCCCTGGATGGACCGGAGGCGCGGTTATCCAAAATGCGGGCTGCTATGGGGGAGAACTTTTCGATCTCATCCAGGAAGTGGAATTTCTGAGAGACGGACAGATTCACAAACTTCCCCCTTCGGAAATCAAGCACGGTTATAGGTTCACCGAGTTCCTACAAAAAAAGGATTCTATCATTCTTTCCGTTACCATACGACTAAAGACGGGAGATCCGGACGAGATCGAGGCGTCTCTAAAGGAAAAAAGGGATAAACGCAATTCCTCCCAACCTCAAAATAAGAAAAGCGCCGGATCCATGTTTAAGAACCCGAAAATCTACGACCAGGAAGGCAAGGAAAGGAAGGCCTGGCAGTTTATAGATTCCGCGGGCTTAAGAGGATTACAAATCGGAGGCGCTCAGATTTCTCCGGAGCATTGCAATTTTATCGTGAATACGGGTGGAGCGAAAGCCTCCGACGTAAATAGTCTCGTTTCTATTGTCCAAGAAAAAGTCAGAAAAGAGACCGGGGTATCTCTCGAAAGAGAAGTAGAATATTTCGGAACCGTACCTTAAGGAATTTTCTATGGCCGTAGTCAGAGATCCGGAAGACAAAAAAGAAAGAATTCTCAGCTCTGCATTGAGATTATTCACTCGGCAGGGATTTGAAGGAACGCCCATTCCGGATCTAGCCAAAGACGCGGGAATAGGTGCCGGAACCATCTACAGATACTATAAAAGCAAAGAAGAACTCGTAAACGAACTCTTCCGCTTCTGGAAAAATAAACTGAGAGAGACCTTGGCGGAAGGTTTTCCGGAAAAAGCTAAGGCAAAGGAACGCTTCCTTCACCTCTGGAAGGCGCTAGCCGGTTTCTACGATCGCTATCCAGATGCTTTCGAATTTTTGGAGCTACATTATCATTCTCCCTATCTCGATCAGGAAAGTAAGAATGCTACGGCTAGAACCATGGAATTCATCTGCATGTTTTTAGAGCAGTCCCGATCCAAAGGAGAGATCCGTTCCGATCTCGGCTCCATGGAACTCGTCTCCTTATGCTACGGAGGGTTCGTAGGAATGGTAAAAATGTCCCAAGGGGGATATATAAAACTCACTCCAGAAACCGTTCATGCAGCCGCCTCAACATTATGGAAGGCCCTAGAAAAATAAGAACTAGCAAATCGGTCCCTTCTTCTCATCAACCTAACTAAAATTAAATCTCAAAATCCGGCTTCCTTATTCTCTTTCTCTCTTCTTGTAAAAACGAGTTCCTTATTTACAAAAATGCGATTGACCTTTTGGGGAATACGTTCGCTATCGATATAAATCGTTTTCGGTCCAGTAGTTTTTCGGAATATGAATTCCGATTCCGAATTACCAAGAATAAAATCGGCGGGACCGGAATCTTTCATTTGACAGCATTTAGCGTTAACCGACTCTTTTTGCCTGTACTTTATAAACACAAAAAGGCTCACGCGAGAAAAATATATGAAAAGGGTAACCGAATGGAAGTCAAAATGCTATCTGAATCCCAGCTCCTTTCCTCGGATCCACAGCTCACAGAAAATCATGATCCGCTCCCGCAAGAACGGAACGAAAGAATGCAAAAGCACCAAAGGAAATATGAACAATCTCGAAAGAGAATTATTCAATCCGCACTTAAACTTTTTTCGGAAAAAGGTTTTTTTGAGACTAGAATCCCCGAAATTTCCGCTCATGCGAAAGTCGGAGTCGGAAGCTTGTACAGACATTTTAAGAATAAGGAGGACATGTTTAACGAAACATTTCGTACATGTATCCAAGATTTCGAAAAATTCTTGGACGAAGGCCTACTGAAAGAAACTTCTCATAGAGAACGATTCTTTACCTTCTGGAAAGGTTTACGTTTCTTTTCTCAGAGAGAATTCGATCAATTCACCATGATCGAACGCAACCTCTCCTCAAGCCTCTTGGACGAAGAGAGTCTTATGGAAGCGGATAAACTTCGAACCAAGATCAATAATTACTTCTCCTATTCGACAGAAAAGGACGACTTGTATTTCATTTATCCCTGTATCATCTTAGGTTCCTTTTCCGGGATCCTAAGATTGTATGTGGGAGAAAGAAGTCTGAACGATTCGGTGCTAGAAAAATCCGCAGAAATGCTCTGGGACGGTTTTTCTAAGATCTCGGCTCCGAATCCTACCCAGAGAAAAAAAGATAAACAGCCCAAAAGGCATTAAGCGGTGAATCGTGGAGGAGGTTTTCGGACTTTCCTCCGCGAATAAATCGAATCTAAAGCTAGATAAGCTCTCTTTTATCCCCAAATAGATCCCGGATACTATACATTCTTTTGCTCTTATTCTTTCGATACGGCATCCCGAATGTCCGAAAAAGAATCGAGGATGGTATAATTGTATTGAAAAAGATACCGGAAATGAGACGTTTCCTTTTGGTAAAGAAATTATTTATTAATTCGTCCCCTAAGACGGTCGAATCGGGCATTTCGTTCCAGCGAGAATTATCGTGAAGTTGCGCTATCTTTTATCCATACTTTTATTTTGGGCCTGTTGCACTCCCGTCAATGTCAACAATCCCGGGATTCCCTATTCTAAAGCCTGGTGGGAAACGAATCTATTACGTTGCGTCCTGGGAGAATTAGAAGCCTGCGTTCCCGGCCCCAGAATTATCGGAAGTTTTAGCACTGCGTATGTGAGTGGTAATTCAGGAGCGGTTACGGGTTCCACTTTAAATTGGAGCTCAGATAGTGACGGGTCCTATTCCGTTTTAGCAGGATCCACCAGTTGTTCCGATGGAACATCCTTATATTCAGGCACGATCACGGCATTTGCGGCAAACACATCCAATATTTCCGCATCTTCCCTATCGGTAGGCGCGAATTATATCCGCGTTTGCGTGACGGATTCGGAAGATGATACCGGATCCGCTATTTTCAGAATCGATAGGGATGATACAGCGCCCAGCGTAGCTACATCTCCGAGCGAAGGCTCGTATAATTCGGCTCAAAGCGTTTCTTTGACCTGTACGGACAACGCGGTAGGTTGCGATAAAATCGCGTTCGTCACGGACACTTCTACTCCGGATATAGACGGTCCCACAGGAACGATCAATGTAGGAACCCAATATTCCACTCCGATCAACGTATCGGCAAATACCACCACGGACTTCAAATTCCAAGCCAGAGACAAAGCGGGAAACGTATCCACCGTATCGAGCGCGAGTATCGTCGTGGATACCGTGGCGCCTTCCGTTTACTCTACGAATCCAAGTAACAGCGCCACGGGAATTTCCCCTTCTCCCGGAGCGATCACTCTGAACTTCGGGGAACCAATGGACACCGGAACCACAATGTCCATGACTACGGAGGTCAATAACGGAACAGGCTGGGTCACGATTCCGAATTCGGGAACCGTCTACGATTGGCAGGATTCTCAGACCTTAGTCATCACGGTAAGTTGGATTTATTTTCCCGAAAATTCCCAGATTCGATGGACGATCCCGAATACCGCGTTACGCGATTTAGCGGGAAATACGATGAGCCAACAAGGAACTTTTACTACCGGAAGTCGCACAACCTCGGCGGGAAGCCAAACTTATACCGGTCCGACCGCTCATGGAACTTATACTTCCGATATAGTGACCTCGGATTCTTCCACCGGATTAAATTGGAAAACCTGCTGGGAAGGAAAAACGGCTTCCGATTGCTCCGGAAGCGCCTTACTCAATTATACTTGGGAAAATGCACTGAATGCCTGCGCCTATCTAAATACCTTACATGGCTCCAGCATAGGCTACTATGCGCGCCAGAATTGGAGACTCCCGAATATTACGGAATTGTATTCTTTAAAAGAAGGAAGCTCGGCTCCGTATATTAATTCGACCGCCTTTCCGAATCCTATCACATACGCGACTTGGACTTCGACTCCGTCCGTAATTCACACTCCGAACGAAGCCTGGGGCCAAACGGTGGTATTCGCCTACGGAACCATAGGAGAATACGATAAGACTTTCGGATACGAAGTCTTATGCGTAAGCGATTGATTTTAGGGCTTGATTAAAAGACTCGGATGGTATTCTTCCGGAGTCTCGTATCCCATTATATCCAGAATCGTGGCGGCTACGTTGGCCAGCCCGGACTCCTGTAGATCCTTTTTAAGGCTCAACTTGCCTTCCGGATCCAAAATACTGAAAGGAACCGGATTCAAAGTATGGGAAGTCTTAGGCACCGGACGACCGGATTTATCCGTTTGAACGTTCCCTTTCTTGTCTAATTGATACATTTCGTCCGCATTACCGTGATCGGCGCTCACCAACAAAACTACATTACTTTTTTTGCAAGCTTCAGCCAATCGACTCATACATCCGTCCAGGAATTCCATCGCCTTGACCGTAGCGGCGTAATTTCCGGTATGACCCACCATATCTCCGTTCGGAAAATTAATCCTATAAAAGTCGTGCTTATTCTCCGCGAGAACTCTTTCCAATTCCTTTGTGATCGCTTCCGCTTTCATTTCGGGTGTCTGATCGAACGGGATGACGTCTGACGGGATTTCCTTATAATCTTCACTAGTGGAATCGAATTTTCCGGAGCGGTTCCCGTTCCAGAAGAATGTGACGTGCCCGTATTTCTGAGTCTCGGAGAGCGCGTATTGGGAAACTCCGGACTTAGCCATATATTCTCCCAAAGTGCGATCGATCGCGGGAGGGCTTACCAAAAAACGGGCAGGCAATTGAAGATCCCCGTCGTATTGCATCATTCCCGCGTAACATACCGCGGGCAATTTTCCGCGATCGAATTTATCGAAATCGGATTGGGTAAAAGCCATGGAAATCTCGATGGCCCTATCTCCCCTAAAATTAGTGAATACCACCGAGTCTCCGTCGGAAATTCTTCCTACAGGATTTCCGTTCTCCGCAATCACGAAAGAAGGAAGGTATTGGTCGATCACCGCCGGATCTTCTTTTCTGAAAGTCTCTATAGCCGTCTTTGCATCCGGGAAGAATCTACCTTCTCCCTTTACGTGAATCTTCCAGCCTCTATCCACCATGGACCAATCCGCCTCGTAGCGATCCATGGTAATCGTCATTCTTCCGCCTCCGGAAGCGATCCGGATGTCCGTGCCCTTCGAGCGTAAAGAGGAGAGCCATTCTTCGAAAGGAATCAGATAATCCAAAGCGGATTTTTCCGGCACGTCTCTTCCATCTAGAAGAATATGCAGTCGGATCTTAGAAACGTTCTCTCGGATGGCGCCTTCTATTAATGCCTTAGTATGATCGATATGTGCATGAACATTGCCGTCCGAAAATAATCCGATCAAATGTAGGACGGAGTTTTTTTCCTTTACGTTTCCGACGATCTCCTTCCAAGCCTTACCTTCGAATAACGATCCGTCGGCGATGGAATTGCTAACTAGCTTCGCCCCCTGATCGAATATCCTTCCGCAGCCAAGTACATTATGACCTACTTCGGAGTTCCCCATATCCTCGTCGGAAGGCATACCCACCGCGGTTCCGTGCGCTTTAAGATAAACCGTGGGCGATTCCTTCCAAAGCCGATTCAAAAACGGTAGCTTTGCTCCGGCGATCGCGTTTCCGAATTCGGGACCCTTAGGGGTATAACCAACGCCGTCCAAAATCACGAATAGGACTTTTCTAGGAGAGAAGGGAGACTGTTTCTTAAGGTTCATTCCATTCCAGGAAAGCCCGAGTAAGCCCCTCGTCAAGAGGATTCGCGTAATGAGTTCGGCATACGTCCTTCGGTTTAGACCTACTTTACCAAAAATAAGGCCAAATCCCGGTTTTTCGGTGGAAGAGTTCTAATCGCAAGATATGATGGTTGCAATCATATTAAGATTCCATTCGCCTAATACGAGCGAATAGAGGATTGTATATGATAAATTTTTAATAATTTATTTCTTCCGAAGATATTTTAAACATGAGTCCCAAAGGTCCCAAGCCCTTAGACCCTATGACGGGTAATCCCGTAGTTCCAGCCTTCTTAAAAGTGAAGAAGCTGAACGAAGTGGTCAGCTATTACATGAACGACAAGGTGACTCACTCCGTGTACAAGGCGGTCGCAGGCGCTACCTCTTTCAAGAATGTAAAGAAAAGACAACTTTTCGAGCCTCAGCATAAAGTTCCGGAAGTAGGAGAACTCTCTCCTAAGGAAATAGATCTACATTTAAAGAGATTACTCGAAGACGGAACCGTTTCCCAGTTAGCATATCTTGTCAGCGATAATAATGAAAAGCAACCCGAGGCACGCCCATGCTATGCGGCCTTTCCCGAAATCGAATCTTTAGACCTAAGCAGGATCTATCTGGAAGTGTTGGACTATTCCGTAACTTCCCTCATAGGATACTTGGATCGCAAACCCGAAATCAACAAGGCGCTGCTTTCGGATAATTTGGAAAACGATTGGGAATCCGGCGCCAGAAGCGAAGCTCCTTTTCCCCAGCTTTTTCTCTACTTGAGAGAGTCCTTTAACAATCCTCATTTTAGAATTTCCCCTAATCCGGAATTCGTTAAAGATTTCCTGTTCGAATTGGAGGACGATCTTTTCAAAAAAGGTAGGGTCGTGGACGTCCCAGGTTATGGATTATTCGGAATTCGTAATGCAAAAGAATCCGTACAGATTATGGAATACGTGGACGACTTCATGCAATCCAAGGCGGCAAAGCAACTTCGATACGCTCTTCATGACGAGTTCCAGAAAATCGCTATGGAAGAAAAGTTATATTATTCCAATCCTTCGCATCCCGAAACAACCAAGTTTCGATTGGCAAGAACGGAAGCTTTTGCAAACGCACTCCCCTCCGGTAATCCTAGCCCCGGATTTCCGGGAATGCTTAGCGTGGTGCTTATGCGTTCTCTATCCGAGTTGGCGGAAAAAGAATTACAAAAGCAATCCGCGGAAAAAGAAAGAAATCGTTTCCATGAAATCAAAAAGAATCTAGTCGCTGAGGGCGCCCGCTGGGATCGAAAAGTGCTCTTGCTGACGGATAAGGAATTCAAATCTTATCCGGACGAACTCAAGAGAATGTTGATCGACGATTTAGAAATCGGCTATTCCACTTGGGAAACCAAAACCACGACGATTCATGCCTTTTTCCATAAGAATCCGAATAGCGTAAGGCAAATCATCCTGAGCCTGGGGGCCGCCGTGGGAGTCGAGGCCTGGAAGATTTTATGCGTCCGCCATCTAGTGGAATCGAACGAGCCTCAAATCAAATCCATATTCAACGACCCGGAACTCGTAAGAGCGTACGGAAAAGTATTAAGAAAAGGTTATATGGACTATTTCCCTTGGTACTATTCCATTTTGGATTGGCTGGGGATAGGTCGACTATTGCAAGATATTTTCTTCGCCCAGGCAAAGGAAAAAATCCGAACCCAACAGAATTTTCTGAAAGCCAAGAACCATGAGGCCGCCAAGAAAGAGGAGCAGGTCCGCATTCAGGACAGAATCAAGGAAGAGGAAAAGATCCGAATTGCGGAACAGAGAAGTAAGATATTCTCCGCGATGGACGGATATTATTTTCGAAAACAACTCCCGCCCACCTCCTCGGAAATCCAAGGAATCCTTCCCGAATTTCCCGCCGATCTTTTCTACCAAATATTGGACCGCGAAAAATTCGTTTTGTTAAACTGGGAAAAATCCAAGGAAAAATACGAACAGGTACTTTGCTATCCGGCGGACGAAAACTTCAGAAGCAAAGCCAGAGAATTACATAAGACTCTCACGGAAAGATTAGAAGTCCTACAAAATAAGGTCAGAACCAACGAAGAGGAAGACGCTCGAAATCGAATCGTCAAAGTCGTAAAACATATAGACGATTGGTTCTCCTCGCATAAAGGCCCCGAGAAATCGGCAGGAGCGCAAAAGACGGATAAACCCGCAAGCGACGATCCTTTCGAATCCTTCCGCAAAGAGATCGATAAACTGAAGAAACCGAATGCAGGAGAGAATTGATTCTCTCTCCTACATCTCTTCCCGAAATATCCTAAAAAACTTACGATTCTTTAGCTAGCAGAAATCTCTATACGAAAGAGGATCGGGAATTCCAAGTATCCGAGAAAAAAGAAATCGGACAAAAAAGTGAGCAAAACCTCATATTTAATTTGTTGGAAGAAGAAACGCTTTGTCACAAGCTTCCGGAAGAGACCGTTAAAAGGATTCCATAGTAAATCGTCTTTATGAAGTATATATCACGTCTATTTCGAAGAATTATCTTATCCGAAATCCTTCTACTTTCGATATTTTTGTCTTCTTGTAACGACGCCAAACCGGTAAACATAGATGCAAGCGGTAGTGCTACCGGATTTCTTTTGTCGATCGAGCTTCCCGGTTCGGGGGGTGAGACTCTTCCCGAAGGTTTTCCTAGTCCTTCCGTGAATTCCTTTTACGACGCGGGAAATAGCTATATCGATTTGAATTTTCCCGGCACATTTTCTTCCGACGAAACTTTTACGATGAGTTTCGAAAACGTAACTACGGTCCAGACTCCCGCCTTCGTAGGATACGATAACTTCACATTACTCCAAGGAGAAACTGTGAAGAATATCGGCTTTGCTCTGGGTTCCGACGACGATAATTGTTTGGATCGTCCGGGAGACAGATTTTCGGTTCGAATTCGTAGAACTTCCACCGGCGATGAACATTCCTACACCTTTACCGTGTTAGATGGAGATTATTGCGTATTCGAATCCGCTCCTACCGCAGCGCCTAACCTAGGCGGTCTGACCCAAATGGACGCTACCTGCGAGCAATTGGCGATTCAAAAAGGCCTTCCTAGAGTTCCGGTTAAGTACAAGGCCATGGTAGCGGCCGTTTCCGCAAGCCAAGGAAATCGAAATCCGGGAGAAGCTCTTTCTTCTACCTCATTCTTCCGATCCGGTAAGAAATATGTACGCCAACAAGCCGACGGGTCTTGGGTAAAGATCTTTCAGAATTCAGGAAGTTGGCCCCCCAATACTTGGACGCCGGGGGTAAATTTCGATAACCCTTTTAGCGAAACCTCTAACGGATACTGGACCGGAATGAACTCCGGATGGGGTTCCCAAACCTTCGAATCTTGCATGAATCCGGAAGGCTCGGAGAGCTGGAAACCGAGTACGACTTCCACCGATTCGGGAGCCATCGGAGCGCCGAGCATTTCTCCGAACGATGCAGCCCGTGCAAATATACAAACCTGCTCTAGTGCTACGGAATCGCCTTCTACCTTCATTTGCGTGTATTCTCCTTAAGTCTCATTGGAAATACGTTCGAAAAGATCCGATCGCCCGAAAGAAGGGCGGTCAGAAAGATATTTCCTTATTCTTTTTTTCCTTTAAATCATTCTGAAACCCAAAAATTCGTTCATTTTTTCGAGAGCTCTTTTGTTTATTCCTTTATACAGGGGATTTTTAGTCCGAATCGAACGTTTAGGTGGATATGTAGGTTATGGAAGGAAGATCGTTTTATTTATATATTGCAATTTTAGTATCTATCCTCCTTGTCGGATGTAATACCGCCAATAGCACAGCATTAGATGCAAGTAAGCCGAACAGTCTCGGCGGAATTCTCAACATAAATCTATCGCTTCTCTTAGGACCTACTTATCCTATCCAAGTCCAAGGAGACGCAGGCTCCGTTTACGTACCCACGGTATACGAAAACTCGGAGATGGAATTTACCTTAATTCTCACGAATCCTTTATCGCAATCCGGCCAAAAAGCGGAGTTCGTTTTCTATCCAAGCTCTCCCTTGATCTCCATTTCCGGACATGATGCCAACGGATTCTATAAGGATTATTTTTCTTACGATGAGCAAAAAAGCGGTATCTATATGTTGATCGACTTCGCTCAGGATGAGGACTGCATCAAACAGGATTATTTTATCATTGCGGTCGATACCGTTTCCAATATTCCCCAATGGATTCGGCTCCATACCACGGATGAGGATAAATGTACGTTCGTAGCCACGAACGGCGGATGGGGATACAGCGGATCTTTCGCAAATAATTATATCAATAATTCCTTGGGTGGCGCGGTGGAAGCTGCGGATGCAATCTGCGCGTCCAATATTCCCGCCGCTATGAACGTAAATTCTCCCACGTTTAAAGCGATGATCGTAGTTTCCAGTGCGCCTAACGGAGCTGCGACTCGTACTCTTTCCACCAATTGGGTCTTTAGCGCGCCTTATACCGCTATTCGATATTTCGGCCGAGGCGGATACACGAAAATCTTCGATCTAGCCTACCAGGGAACACATCCGGATTTTGCCAACGAGAACCACTTAGAAAATAGTTTCGGGGGAGCGGGAACCATTTGGACCGGATTCTCCGACAGCAACTGGGGGATAGGAACTCCTTCTCAAACCCAATGTGCCGGCGGAGCGGGACAATTCGCTTATTCTTGGTATAGCGCCAGCGCATTAACCGGAAGCTATGGGTTATTAAACGAAATCTATTATCAGGCGATCGCCAAATTTAGTACGACTTCGACGGGTCTGGACTTGCAATCTTGTAACACATCTCGTTACTTACTTTGTGTGGAACAGTAGATCTCTTACATTCTCCTACAGCCCTTCCAGGGCCAGTCGATAAGGAATTTATTTTTTTCCTAACCGGATAAAAAAAGAGCAACAAGTTCCGACCAACTTTGTTATAAAGGGTCGGGGAATTCCCCATGAATAAGCGAATGAGGGAGGAAAACATGGTTTTCTATCGTTCCCAACTGACTTTTTGCCTCTTCCTTTTATATTCTGTCTTTTTGTCCGCCTGCAATAGCGCAAAAAGCGTGGATTTAGACGGTAGCAAGAGCCCCGTCTCCGCTCTCGTAATGCAAGACCCTAGCATTGTACTCGGAGGTTCTCCCATCGCTTTACAGCAAATGGATGCGAACGGAGGTCTTACCACTACGCCCCCTACGATCCCGGAAGGAGTTCGCGTAGGAACAAATACGATTACATTTGAACTGGCAAATGCTTTGGATGCTCAAAAAGGTGAGACTGTCACATTCAATTTCGCGACTAATAATACGAGCTCCATTCCCATACTGTATATAAACGGAGCGCCTCCCACCAATAATAGTTTTACCTTTGATCCGGCGAAGCAGGCGAACGTAGTTACGATTTCCTTCTATTTAATCGATGCGGATTGTATCGAACAGGACTACGTGTTAATCGCGACCGACACGATCACGAATGTGCCTCAATATTTTACTCTTAAGACCACAGACACCGAAAAATGTGCGTTTGTAGCGACTAACGGAGGAAAAGGTTGGCCGGGCAATTTCGCTTTTGACGGAAAATTAAGCGACGCAGCTATCGATATCGCCGACGCCGCCTGCAATAATTCGAGCGACAAGCCAGGAACTTTTCCGAGCTCCGCGACATATAAAGCCGTAATCAGTGTGAGCGCGGCCGCCAACCGTTCCGCTTCTAAATTAAGAGGTTTGCAATTCTCCGGAACCTGGCCGTTGGCGGTATCTACGACCTACTATTTCGGCAGAAATAACGTAAAATTATTCACGACCGATTCTTCCGGTATTTACGGATTTAATCCCGCATTGACTCAAGCCTTGGGTAGCGGAACATTATGGACCGGACTGAATTCATCCTGGGGATCCGGAACTGTAACCGTAAGTGAATGCGCCGCTCTAAACGGCCAAAGCAGTGCGGCATCTTGGAGCGATACCGCCGGAACCTCCATCACCGGTTATTACGGGGATCTTTCCGCTTTGGATGTAAATCTGATCTCCAAGCAATTGGGAATAGGACCTGCGGCAGGCCCGAGCGTTTCTCTTTGTTCGCTAAAACGCAATTTTCTATGCGTAGCTCAATAAAGGTCAGAACCGGACGTCGTATCTAACTTCTCCGTTCCATCCCAAACCGTTTCCACCTATGATCATAGGCTGGTAGGACGGGGCTACGCTAAATTTAAATCCGGAATTAGGTCCTTCCGAAATTCCGGCGGCTTGCTCAGCCTTCGTTCCTAAATAATAAGAATATAATACTTGTAGGCCGTAAACCAGTCCGAGAACGTACTGATAGTTATTTCCTTCTCCGGCGAGACCCTGGTAATGATTATAAGGGCCTTTATTTACGAGAAAAGCAAGAACCAACCTTTGAGTAGTATTGCTCGGGCTAGACAGAACGGGATCGCTCAACGCATAAGCGAAATAATTAGTCGCTCCCTGTTCGTATGCGTTCTTTGCGGAGTTAAAGGCACTTTGAGTATGCGCGGTGGAATATGCCGCTCCTGCAAATAGAATAAACGTCCCGATTGCAAGATATTTCCTGTCGGCTTTCCAGAATCCCCAACCCGGTACAACGGCGGAACGAATGGAATAACTCCAACGAGGCTTATTATACCATTTCGAACCGATCGGCTCTTCCGGTTGCTTTACCGGTTCTTCCTTAGCTTTTTCCTTAACCGGTTCTTTCTTGGGTTCCTGTTTAGGGGTATCCTTGAGATTCAACTCCACGATATCCGTCTTTGGAATCGTTAGAACCTTACCGTCCACTTCGATCTGTACTTCCGTTCTGGTCTGATTGACGACCTTTCCTTGTAAAACTTTTCCATTTTTCAGGGTTAGGCTAGAAGCCAATAGGTTCGAAGTGAATAATACGAGACAGAGTGTTAAAAGCCAGCGGTAGGCCATACTTCTATTTAATCCAGGATTTGTTTGATTACAGACGAAAATTCGTTTGCCTATACCTTTTAAATCGGGTTCGCTTTCTACAAGAAAAAACCGAATTTACTTGAAAAAAGACCGTAGGAAAAAACTTTCTATTTTACCGTGTCCGAGACCTTGTTTTTCGAAAAACTATACAATAAAAATAAGGACCACTTGTTTTCATTTATTCGCCGTTCGATCCGGGACGAATCGACTGCATTGGACCTCCTACAGGATACATTTTTAAACTTCTTTAAGCACTATACCGGCAAGGATATCCCGGACGAACAAATATCCCGGATGATCCTATTCCGCATCGCCCGAAACCTGATGATCAATCATGGCAAGTCCTACTACCAAAAGAACGTCTCCCTCGTCGGCGAAGAAAGCTCAGTAGTATTCGGATCCAAAGCGCAAGGACCCGAGGGCCAGGTCTTGGATGATATCGAAGCCCAAAATCTGGGAAAAATGCTAAGCGAATTATTAAGCACCCTACCGGAAGAGCAGAGAACGGCAATCGACCTGAGGTATTCCCAGAATTGCAAACTGGAAGAAATCGCTCAGGTATTGGATCTTTCCGTTTCAGGCGTTTCTAGATTATTGGAAAGAGCCGAAAAGCATCTCCTCCAGGAAGGTAAAAGGAAGGGGTTTCAACCTTCTTCTTTTTTGAAATCTTAAGGATTTTATGTATTTCGAACAATCGATTCTTTTCGTCAAAAAAGCCATACCCCCCAAAAAAACGAGCAAGGAAGTCGGAAGCAGTTTGTTAGTCCAACTGAGCGGGCAGGTTAAACCCCTTAGGCTCCGGATCGGGAAACGGTATTAAAAGGATGGATAGAATGAACCCTGAATTTCAAACATTCGTAGAAGTCCTGAAAAATATCCAACCGATCTCTAAGGCTCCTGATTTCGATCCTAACTGGATCGGCAAGTCTCCCCGCTTAACAGTGGAGGCAAATATCATGCAATCTCCTACACAAAACAATGTAGTGGAATTAAAGTCCAAAAACAAAGTTTGGTTTTTGGCCGCTGCGGCGGTCTTGATCGTCGGGATCGGAATCGGCTCTTACTTTACGGTTTTCAAGAAAGAAACTCCGGCTCCAGTAGCAGAGGGAGTTCTTCTAAAAGCGGCGGTCGTCTTTGTGATCGGGGACGTTAAGACTCATAAGGACGCTCCGACTCAATTACATTTAGGTGATATACTTTCGGAAGGTGATAGAATCGTCACCGGAAAAGGCGGTGCGGTGGACATCGGACTCACCGATTCCAGTGTAATTCGCTTAAAGGAAAATTCCGAACTGATTCTAAAAGGTTTGAGACAAACCGATTCCTCCCAAGTAAGACTGTCCCTTGTTTCGGGAAAAATTCTGAACTTGGTCGAGAAGGAAAAGAAGAACTCCAACTATTTCGTAGACACCCCCACAGTCGTAGCTGCGGTTAGAGGAACATCCTTCGAAGTGAACGCCTCTTCTACCGAATCATCGGTCTTCGTTGTGGAAGGATCCGTCGAAGTTACTCCTCTCGTTCGCGATAAAACTCAAAAAGTGCTGAACGGCGGAGGACTGATCGTGGTCACCACCGATGAATCTCAAGTATCCGAAGATGCCGCTAGAACCAAAAAATCTCTTCCGGAATACGGAGAGATGCGTAAGAACTTGGGCGGACTGGATAAGGAAGTTCTCGAAACCACTCAAAACTTAAAAACCGCTAAGACAGAACAAGAGCTCGAAGAACTCTACGATAAAAGCATCGAACGTATCATAATGAAGGACGGTCGTGAGTTAAGAGGCGTTGTGGTTTCCCAAAAGAAAGGAAAACTAATCGTCCAAACATTGAAAGGGTCCTATATCCTGGACGAGAATTCAGTGGATAAGATCGTCTACTGATCGATTAGGAAAGCCTCCTTTTCTATTTCGAACCCGGAGTGAAACACTCCGGGTTTTTTATTTCGAGACCGTTGTTCCTACATTTTCTATACGGACCATTCTCCTAATTTCTTATCGATAGAGAAGGACCCTGCCCCGAAAATCAAAAGAGAAAGACTCATGCCGACTGCGAGTATGTGGTATTCGAAACCTTCTCCTCCCTTATCGCCGAACCAATTCATAAAGAATCCGAATTCAATATGAGTAAAACCGGCGACGGTTAAAGTAACCGCAAGTCCTAGGGCCCAAAAGCGGGTCAAGAATCCGAGAACCAGTCCGAGAGTTCCTACAAATTCGAATACGATTACGAGGACTCCTAAGAAATGAGGGACACCTAAGGTCTGGGTAAAATATTCCATGGCTGCCTGGTAGCCGGCCCCGTCGAACCATCCCAAGGCCTTTTGAGCCCCGTGAGGGAAAATGGATACGGCCAAGGCTAATCTAAGAAACAGAGGCGCATACCCCGAAGAAGTCTGAAAAAAATGATACAGCATGAGTCTTTCTCATTGGAATCCATTTGTAGCGTCGATTCCAGCCATTTTCGACCAATCCAACGAGAGCCATCCGGGCCAAAATAGGTTGTCGAAACGCCCGTTTCCGGAAATTTTGGCAATACGAACGCATCGGAAGGTACCTATGTCTGAAGAGACAGCCGAAAAGAAGAACAAGAAAGTCAACAAGATGAGTGCTCAAGAGCTGGATCAAGCCCTGAAAAACGCCGTCGAGAAGATGAATGGGGAAACGAGCAAGTACGTACAACATCTTAAAGCGAGAAAGGAAGAACTACTCGCTAAAAAGAAGTAAGCACTACTTAACATCCCGTTAAAACCCTCCGCCTGCTCGGGTGGAGGGATCGCCTCTCTTAATTTTCCAAGAACCATGCTACAATTTATCGATATAAAGCACCGGTTCGGTAGCTCCACCCTTTTCGAAAAATTCTCCTGGCATATCAAACCGGGATCCAAAATCGCTCTCGTAGGACCGAACGGTTCCGGTAAGTCCACGTTGTTCCGTATGGCAACCGGCGAGTTAGCTCCTGAAGAAGGTTTGGTCAGCAGATCCAAACATGCGGAGATTTCGCTCTTCCAACAGATTCCGGATTTCGATTTCGAAGCCAAGGTGATCGATACCGCCTTATCCAAACATAAACATTATAACGAATATGTAAAACGTTCCGAAGAAATTCGGGAAAAGATGAATCTTACGGATCACGATTCTCCCGCCTTCAACGACCTGTTGGAAGAGCAAAGCGCCCTGGAAGAATACGCCTTTACCTACGGAGTACACGAATTAGAAGCCAAGGCCCGCAAAATCATCGGCGGATTAGGCTTCTCTAACGAACAGATGGAAAAAAAGGTAAAGGAATTTTCTCCGGGATACCAACACAGGTTAGGACTCGCGATAGCCATCCTAAACCCGGGAAACCTTCTTCTCTTGGACGAACCCACAAATCACTTGGATCATGCGTCCAAAGATTGGCTGGCGGAATATTTACGCGGTACGAATCGTTCCTTCGTACTCGTTACTCACGATCCGGAATTTTTGAATGCGACCTCGGACACCATCGCGGAACTGAATCCTTCCGGAGTACTCGAATTCAAAGGAACCTTAGAGGAATATTTCGAACATAAGAACGAACTACTGGATAAATTACGCGTTCAATTCAAAAAAGAAGAGGCTTATCTCAAACAGAGAACCGAATGGATAGAACGTTTCCGATCCAAGGCTACAAAGGCGAAAGCGGTCCAAAGCGTCATCAAGAGATTGGAGAAAAGGGAGAAAGTCGATGCTCCGGAAGAGTCCTTTTGGAATTCCAAAACGGATTATCAATTCAACTTTACCCCCAGCGGTAATCTATCTTTCCGAATCGAAGGAGGAGAATTCCACTACGAAGGAAAGGAGAAGAAAATCTTCGAAAACGCCGAGTTGCATGTTTCCACAGGCGATAAGATCGCGGTCATCGGCCCCAACGGAGCGGGAAAATCTACTTTCCTCAGATGTTTATTAGGAATTCATAAATTAACTAAAGGAACCGTCACATTCGGACCCAAAACCAAGATCGGTTATTTTTCACAGAACCATCATGAAGATCTGGATCCCGATAAGACCCTATTGGAAACGGTTCTCTCCGTTTATCCGGATCTCCCGGATGTGGAAGCGCGCAAACTCCTAGGTTATTTTTCCTTTAGCGACGACCGGGTATTCAAAAAAGTAGGATTGCTTTCCGGTGGCGAGCAAAGTCGTCTCAGACTCGCTTTGCTTGTAAGATTCTCCTCAAATACTCTATTCCTGGACGAGCCCACGAATCATTTGGACTTGGTGGTTCGGGACAATCTGAAAAGGGCACTGCAAGCTTATCCCGGCGCGGTATTGGTCATCTCTCACGATCCGGATTTCCTGAAGGATCTTTGCACTCGAACCGTTTCCGTTTCCGGCGGAAAGATCCGAGACCTGAATTCCAGCTTTTCCGATTATCTTAGATTTCCCCCGGAAGATCTCCAGGCGGAGGGAGAAATTCGGAGCTCGAGCGAGCTAAATCAAAAAGATTCTCAGAAAGACAAGAGTCGGTCCCAAAAGAATTCGGATAAGAATCGCCTGAAGAAAATCCAAAAGGATATCGAGCAAATCGAAGGGAAAATCGCCCTGCTTGAAAAAAATAAAGCGAATTCGGAAGAGCTGTTAGCCGATCCGGAATTCTATAAAAAGCGCAGTTATCAGATGGAATTGGACACTTATAACGAGACAAAGGCGGAGATTTCCCGCCTCACCGAAAATTGGGAAAAGCTCCAATTGGAGATGGAAGAACTTTCTTCTGCTGTCTAAAGAATAAACGAATACAGGAAACGGAATGAACCCTATCGAACTTAAATCAAGACTGGATGCACGCAAATCGGGAAAGGACGATTTCTATCTTTTGGACGTTCGAAATCCGAACGAACAGGAGATTTCGATCATTGAAGGAACGGATCTCTTGATCCCCGTCACCGAACTCCCAGGAAGAGTTGGCGAATTGGATTCTTGGAAGAATTCCGGAAAGGATCTAATCGTTTACTGCCGCTCCGGAGGAAGATCCGGAAACGCCTGCGCGTTCTTAAAAAGCGTAGGTTTCGGTAAAGTATTCAATCTGGAAGGCGGAATCCTACAATATTCGGACGATGTGGATTCTTCTTTGGCTAAATACTGAAACGCTCACTTTAGGAACGAAGAAATGACCGGAAGTACTTCTTCCGGTTTTTCCACATGAGGTAGATGCCCCGCGCTCTTCACTAAAACGAATTTGGGTTTCAATAATTCTCTCAGATAAGCTCCGGATTCCAAGGGAGTGGTCTTATCCTCTTCTCCCCAAAACATTAATACGGGTTTTTTCGCCAGAGCCAAGCTTTCGAAATGAACTTTAGGATCTCTGACGATTAAGTTTCTAAGTGTGGATAGAATGGCCCTTCTAAAACCGATGAAACTCATCTGTTTTCTATAACCTTCTACCCAGTCGTTAGGCACCTTGCTTGGATCCACAAAATCCTTGGATATTCCTTTCGGTAGGGAAGGAATATAAACGGTAGTATTCAAATACTCGCCGATCCAGGGCAGATTGAGGGGAAAGATACTCGTGGTTTGTGAAAAAGGATCCACCAGAACGACTTTCTTCACTCTGCTCGGATTCTTTCCGGTATAAGCGGCCACGATCGGTCCCCCCATGGAAAGACCCATGATATCGAATGAATCTTGAATATGAAGAGAATTTAATAGATCCTCGATTTGCGAAACGAACAGATCCATCTTATAGACCGTATCCGGGCGATCGGAGTATCCCCGGCCGTATAGGTCGAATCTAAGCACTTTATAACCGGAATGTAATAGAGACTCAACTACCGGATCCCAAATATAATACGGAGTGGAAAATCCGTGGACCAGAACGACAAGCTTTCCTTTTTCGGGGCCCGCAAGTTCGTAATGGACTGTGCCTTTCGCGAGAGTGACAAAACTTCCCTTTGCGCTTGCTCGAGCCACTTCGTTCAATTCGGAATCTTCGAACGATCTAAGAAAAGGCAGAATCGAAATTACGAGAACTAGTCCCGCGATTCCGATCGGGAATAGTCTGCGTTTCATTCTTCGCCTAAAAGTATTTTACGAAAGAATAAAAAACCTTCGTCGAGAGGATCGCCCATACCTCTTTTTTTCAGCATTCCCGTCATATCCAAAACGATGATTCCGTACATCCAGGAATACATGGTCCTAGCAAGAGAAGGATAATCCTCCTCCCGAATTCGAAACTCCTTGGAACGAACGCCCGCTCGAATCGTTTCCAAAAAAACCCGATAACTCGTCGGCAATTTCGGGAAAGCTTTACGATGCATATGCCCGTGAACGGTATTGAACATCACCTTATGAAGTTCTTGGTTGTTCCCGGAAAAGTCGTAATACGCTCTAGCGATCAAAGTCAATTTCTGATAACAAGAATTTCCATTGAGCCGTGCGGCCCTTAATGTTTCGGTGAGCTGAGCCTCTCCTTGGGATATGATAATTTTTATAATATCCTGTTGGCTTTTGAAATGAGAATACGGACTGGCCACGCTACAGTCCAATTTTTCGGCGATCCGTCTCATGGATAGACCGTCGATTCCCTCTTCGTTCAATATGTCCAAGGCTGCTTGAACAATGGATTCTTTATTTAAACTGTTTCTAGTACGTCGTCTAGGACGTGTAGCTACTGCGGTCATAGTTTTTGCCTTAAGATCGCGGTCCGGAGGCATAGATCGGCTCCGAACGCTATCCCCAATGTCCAGTTATCCCAAAAATAGGCAAGATGTTCAAGAGTTTCCTTTTCAAATTCGGGGTTTTTCACAGGATAGCACCAAAAAAGACAGAAACGGATCCATCGCATGAAATCTACCGGTAATACAAAGACTAAGCCGAAGAAAAAAACAGTCGGTCTCCCGCAAAAAGCAGCTAAAACGGCATCCAAATCTCCCAAAAAAGCCACAGACACCAATCAAAAAATCGCGAGCCTCTCTAGGGGACATTTTCCCGCTCCTTGGAATTTAACGGGAGAAGGCTTTCTTTTCCCCCTATTCGGCAGGAAGTCCTACAATTCCGAAATGGGATTCTTCGACGACGAGGATCGCAAATCCTATCGAGGCGGAATCGGTTCCTTGATGCTAGTAAATTACGAAAGGTCCGACGTCGGTCCATATTATGAATTACTATATATCCCCGGAAATTTCGAGTACAAGGACAGAAATTATAAGCGGATCACTAGAATATTCGTTTCCAGCCAGACTTCCGTTGAGGAAGGAATCCGCAATTGGGCCATCCCTAAAGAGAGAGCGGATTTTAAATGGGAAAAGAAAGGCCCCTTTACGCATATCGAAGTCTCTCGAAACGGGAAAACTTTCTTTAAGATTTCCATCCGTACTCTGGGTTTCGGATTTCCGGTCACAACTTCCGTACTACCTTACGTACTTCTACAAAAAGCGGAAGATGGAAGCCGTCTCAGCACGGCGTTTATCGGCAAAGGAAAAGGAAAGTTCGCGAGAATAGAATCGATTTGGACCGACGAAAGCGTTTTCCCCGACTTCATAAAAGGTGGAGGATTCAAAACCGGAATCGGCGCCTCGCCGTTCAATCTGGTATTCCCCGTTGCCGAAATCGTGGATTAGAAAAGAAAGAATATTCGAAAAATTTGATATTAAAATCGACCTAACGACCATGTAGAACGGAGTCATACCATGTTTAGAGCCGCCAGGGCATCGATTTTTTGCTTCATATTCTTCTCATTTTTGGGATTGGAATCCGCTCCTAACGGACGGGCGAAACCTCTCCCTAAAGATTTCCCCTTCGAGGCGGGAATGGCCAAAGCGGATATCACAGGACCTCCTACGGGAATCATGTTCTGGGGTTACGCACAAGAAGGCCAAAAGGGAGAGGGAATCCACCTGAGACAATTCGCGAGAGCGCTCGTTATCAAGGACGTAAAATCGGGCAAGCTTCTCGCATATGTTACCTCTGAATTGGGCGGTGTTCCACATGAAGTCCAAAGAGACGTGGTCGCGAGACTTAAAAAGGAAGTGGATCCTTCGTTCAATTTGGCGAACGTTTTACTGAACGCATCCCATACTCATAGCGCACCTGCGGGTTTCTTCCATTATATTAAGAATTCCATATACACTACCAAATTTTTTCCGGAATATTACAACGTAATCGTGAACGGAATCGTTCAATCGGTTAAAGAAGCGTATTCTAAGAAAGAGCCCGCTCAATTACTGATCGGAACCGCAAAGGTGGAAGGAGCCGGCGTAAATAGATCGGCGATCGCATACGAAGCGAATCCGGAAGAAGAGCGTAAGAAATACGATTCGAATGTGGATAAAACCATGATACAAATCGTAGTAAATACTCGTAAGGGTGCCGTCGGATTCGTGAATTGGTTCGGAGTTCATACCACGAATATGACCTTCAATAACCACCTCATTTCGACCGATAATAAAGGATACGCATCTTATTTGGCGGAATCCGAAGCCGCAAAACGAGGGCAAAAGGATTTTACCGCCATCTTCGCCCAAGCAAACGAAGGAGACGTCACTCCGAATCTGAATCTGGACAATACCGGGCCGGGTAAAGATATGTTCGAGAGTACCAGAATAATCGGCGAAAGACAGTACACCGCAAGTGCCCAGATCTTAAACGACGAAAAACTCAGATCCTTACCTTCCGGCCTAAGTTTCGCCCAATCCTTCTTGGACATGCCCAACTCGATAGTCGGAAAGGAATTCTCCGGAACAGGTAAAGACGAAAAGGTTTGCACTTCCGCCTACGGATACGCGTTAGCCGCCGGTTCTACCGAAGAAGGCGGAGGACATTTTCTCTTTCACGAAGGAATGAAGGACGAGGATAGAAAATTCTATATAGATCTATTGGCTTCTTTCCTACTGCAGTCTCCCACGGAAGAGCTTAGAGAATGCCAAAAGCCGAAAGCGATCCTTTTTCCCATGGGGGAGACCAAACCGGACCCTTCCTTATCGCAAATCCTACCGATCGGCTTAGTGACCATCGGGGATTTCGGATTGATCGTATCTCCGAACGAAGTAACGACCATGTCCAGTAGAAGAATGAAGGACGTCGTCCGAAAAGTGCTCGGAGATAAGGTGCGAGAGATCGCTCTCTCCGGTTTGACTAACGATTTCGCGGGTTATATCACCACAAAGGAAGAATATTCCACACAACAGTACGAGGGCGGTCACACTTTGCATGGCCCCTTCAGTCTGGATCTTTTTAGACAGGAATACGATCGCCTTGCAAAAGATTTACTGCAGGAAAAGACCAGCCTGCAAGGCCCCCTGCCTAAGGATTTGAGTGCGAGCGTCATAACCACCGAGATCCCGAGAGGAGGAAAAAGAAAGTCCTTCTCTTCGCATGTAGTGACGCCGAATGCGAGCTCCGCAAAATCAGGAGAACTCGTATCCTGCGAGGTAACGACCGTAAATCCGAATGAGGCTTATCCGAAGCAAAAATCCTATTTCGATGTGGA
Organism: Leptospira wolffii serovar Khorat str. Khorat-H2; assembly: GCF_000306115.2. NCBI lineage: Bacteria > Pseudomonadati > Spirochaetota > Leptospiria > Leptospirales > Leptospiraceae > Leptospira > Leptospira wolffii. Next base: position 752,347 of record NZ_AKWX02000020.1, on the reverse strand, counting down.
AAGGAAAGTGGGGGAAAAATGGATCGCGACATATACCGACGCGGACTGGTCGACTAAATTCGTTTTCCAAAAATCCTTCTTTCCGTTTTTAGAGGACAAAGCAATCCTATACTGGCAGACGGAAAAAGGGGACTTTCCCGGCTCCTATAGACTTAAACATTCCTCGTCCTACTTGGGCGAAGACGGAGTTGCGGTCCCCTTCTCGGCAACTTGCCCGGAACTAGAATTAAAATAAGTTTCCGGGAAAGATTTATATTATTTAGGAAGATATAAGATGGAAGAAGCGGTAATACTAGACGGAATCCGTACGGCCTTCGGAAATTTCGGAGGAACCTTAAAGGATGTAAGCGCGGTGGATTTGGGAGTATTAGTTTCCAAATCCGTATTGGAAAGAACCGGAGTAAACCCCGGCGATATCGGAGAATCGATTTTCGGGAACGTAGTTCCTACAGGAAAGGAAGCGATTTACCTTGCAAGACATATCGGATTAAAAACCGGCCTCCCGCAAACCGTTCCGGCCCTGACTCTCAACAGACTCTGCGGTTCGGGAATGGAAGCCATCATCCAAGCCGCCAAAAAAATCTATTTGGGCGAGGCGGATGCTGTCCTGGCAGGCGGATCGGAATCCATGAGTAACGCTCCCTATGTGGTGCGTAACGCGAGATGGGGAGTTAGATACGGTTCCTCCGAATTCGAGGATTCTCTAGAACAAGGACTCACGGACCAATACGTCGGCCTGATCATGGGAGCCACTGCGGAAAATTTGGCGGACCAGTACAAGATCAGCCGCAGCGAGCAGGACGAATGGGCGGGAATCTCCCAAACCAGAGCCGAAAAGGCGACGGTAGAAGGTAGACTGAAAGAGGAAATTCTTCCTGTAACCGTGGGTGGAAAGAAACCTATAACATTAGAAAAAGATGAATTTATTAAAGGAGCCGCATCCATCGAAAAATTGGGCGGACTCAAGCCCGCGTTCCGCGAAGGTGGGACGGTCACTGCCGGAAACGCTTCCGGTTTGAACGACGGAGCGGCGGCAACGATCGTGACTTCCGCTTCTTACGCTAAGAAGATCGGAAAAAAACCCTTGGCGATCATCAGAGGGTACGGACACGCAGGATGCGATCCGGCTAAAATGGGAATCGGTCCCGCATTGGCTATTCCGATCGCTCTCAAGAAAGCGGGTCTCAAACTTTCCGATATGAGCCTTGTGGAAGTAAACGAAGCTTTTGCGGCACAGTATCTCGCGGTCCAAAAGGAACTAGGACTCAATCCGGAAATCACGAATGTGAACGGAGGAGCGGTGGCAATCGGACACCCGCTGGGGGCAAGCGGTGCCAGAGTCACCATTACCTTGGCATACGAGCTTAGAAGAAGAAAGGCGAAATACGGAGTCGCTTCCCTTTGTATCGGAGGCGGCCAAGGAATCGCTTTGGTTCTGGAAAACCCGGAAGCCTAATTTCAAGTTCTACGTCTCGGTTTGGAAAGACTCACTCTGTTCTTTCCAAACCGAACGCTTCCGCTAAGAGTTCATAAGAGCGAATTCTGTCTTTGAAATCGTGAGTGATAGTCGTGACCACGACTTCCTCGATCCCGCAATCCCTCGTTAAATCCAATATCCTCTGTTTTACGATATCGGGAGTTCCTACGATCATTCGTCCCCGATTGAATAGCAACCTCGCCTTTTCTATATCGGAATAAACATAGGGCTTGATTTCCTCGTAAGAAAGAACGCCTTCACTAATTCCTTTCTCTATATTCAATAGCTGCCGATCCATGACGGCTTGCAACTCGTCGGCTTTTTCCTTGGTTTCCGCACATAGAACGAAGATACCGACACTGGCCCGCGGGGAATCCAGAAACCGGGAAGGTCGAAATCTTTCCCGATAAGCTTGGATCGTAGCCCTCGCTCCGGTAGGATTGATGAATTGCGCGAAGGATAAGGACATTCCGAAGTGGGCCGCGAGAAGTCCGCTTTCCCCGCTGGAAGTCAACATCCACATCTCCGGAACGGTCTCGCAGATAGGAATCGCCTTCACCTTCTCTTGGATGGACTCAGGCTCGGCATGATCGGTCAAAAAATCCCGTAGATCCATAATCTGTTGCACAAAATCGTTCTGAACAAAACTATTAGAAGGATTTAATATTGCTGCGGTAAGCCTGTCCCCTCCCGGAGCTCTCCCGAGGCCTAAATCGATCCTTCCGGGAAACAAAGTCTCCAACATGCGAAAATTTTCCGCGACCTTAAGAGTGCTATGATTGGGAAGCATGACGCCTCCCGAACCGACTCGAATCCTTTTTGTCTCACCCGCCAAATGGGAAATCAAAACCTCCGGGGAGGAGCCGGCCAATCCTAGAATATTATGATGTTCCGATACCCAATATCTGGAATAGCCGAGCTTATCCGCAAGCTTGACCAATTCTACGGATTCACGAACCGCTTGCGCGGCCGTTCCTCCCTTTCGAATCGGAGATTGATCTAAAACACTAAGTCGAACCATTAGAACGCAGATTTAACGACGCCGCCATCCACCCTAAGAGCCGCACCGTTCGTGGCCGAGGATAATGGACTGGCCAGATAAACGACCAGGTTGGCGACTTCTTCCACGGTAGCGAATCTTTGGATTAACGAGCTAGGTCTTGCCTGTTGGAAGAAAGCTTTTTCGACGGAGTTCAGATCCGTATTTTGCTGCTTCGCCAAATTTTGTAGGAAGCCTTCGACTCCCTCTGATCTTGTTGGTCCGGGTAGTACGGAATTCACGGTTACATTCGTACCTTTGGTCAGTTCCGCGAGCCCTCTACCCAAGGAAATCTGAGCACTTTTGGTGACTCCGTAATGGATCATTTCCTCCGGAATTTGCACGCCGGATTCGCTGGAAATGAATAGGATTCTTCCCCAATTTTTTTTCAGCATACTTGGTAAGTAAGCTCTGGAAAGTCTGACACCACTCAATACGTTTACCTCGAAGAATCGATTCCAATCCTCGTCGGGTATATCTGTAAAATTCTTGGGCTCGAAAATTCCCACATTATTCACAAGAATATCTACATTCGGAAATTTTGATATGATTCCGTCTATTTCGGCTTTCTTGGAAAAATCGGTTTCGATTCCCTGGACGGAGGCTCCCGGAACTTCTTTTTTTATCAAAGCGATCGCCTCTTCTACCCTTGCTTTCGTTCTTCCGTTTACGATTACGTTCGCACCTTCTCTCGCTAGGCCGGTTGCAATAGCGAGTCCAATACCTGCCGTAGAGCCGGTTACTAAGGCGGTTTTATTTTTCAGTTGGGTATCCATTCCAGATTCCATTCTCCCGAGTTTTCTAATTTTTAGACGGGTTTAGTCGCGGGATATTCGAAAAACGGAATCTTTTCCTTTTGATACTTCGGTCGGCGTTATTCTCATGCAACCTCGCATTCTTTCTTATAGGCTTAAGAGTAGAATAAAAAGGATTTGATCGGAGTGGATTTTCGAATTCCAATTCATTTCAGCCCGTAAGGCTCGGCGATCGGAAGCGCAAAGTATGGAAAAACAGCCCCGAATAGACTTGGATTTTTCCGATTACCAAATTCTTTTCGAAAGGGTTTCCGGAAGAATAGGACATTCGGAAGCCGAGGGAAAGCCGGTCCTCGCAAAATTCATCTCCACTCCGATCGGAATATTATTAGCGGGAGCCACGGAAGAAGGCTTATGCTTTTTAGAATTCACCGAAAAAGAAAGGTTGGAGCTCCAACTCCCTAGATTGGGAAAATATTTCCGTTCGGGGATCGTGCTTGGGGAAAGTCCGATCTTTTCCGGATTAGAAAATCAATTATACGAATACTTCAAAGGAAAAAGGAAAGAATTCGATACTCCGCTTGTAACCCCAGGTACGGAGTTCCAACAAAAAGTTTGGAAGGCTCTCGCTTCCGTTCCTTACGGACAAACAAATTCCTACGAGGCTCAGGCGATTCGAGTCGGAGATTTGCAAGCCATCCGCGCGGTAGCCAAGGCGAACGGAGAAAATCGGATCGCGATACTGATCCCTTGCCATAGGATCATAGGAAAGAACGGGGACTTAATAGGATACGGAGGCGGACTCTGGAGAAAGAAGTTCCTTCTCGAACTGGAAAGAAAAAATTCCGACTCCCCTACTTTACCTTTTTTCCCCGATGAATAACCGATACGATGCTTCCCGGAAAAACGACGTTTTCGAAAGGAGACCAACCGCTCTTACTCTTTATATCTTCTTTTTTGAATAGAGTCGGATTTTCGAAATCCAGGACGGTAAAACTTCCGCAGTAGCCAGGTTCTAATCTTCCGAATCCCTTACCATATTCTTGCGGAAGAAACTCGTTCACGAATTCTCCAGGATTCTCCGCACAGATTTCCGAAATCTTCTCTAAGCTTACTTTTCCTTCCTTATGTAGCCAAGTTACGAATAAGGAATACGTATCCAATTGGGAAATACCGGAAGTGCCTTTCAACTTTTCCGGAATCGAATGGGGAGCGTGATCCGTCGCAAGAAAATCGATCCACCCGTCCTTGATTCCCTGCAAGAGCGCCTTCTTGTCTTCCGGCCCCCGTAAAGGAGGATTCATTTGGAACCAATGTCGATTCTCATCCGTGAGCATCGTCCGATCGAAATAGAGATGAGTGGGAGTCACTTCGCATTTCACTTTTACCCCCTTCTTTCTGGCGGAGATGATCTTATGCAAACCGTCTTCCGTAGAATAATGGCAAAGCTTTCCTACGAGATCGTATTTTTCAATAAGGTAAAGCGCAAAGTCTGTAGCCAGGGTTTCCGCGACCGGAGGCCTACGGTCCTCGTGGTAAGTTTCGTTCTGACTCTTTTCCAGAATCTCGGGGTCCTCACAATGAAAACTAACGTTGCAACCTTTATAATTTTGGATAGTATCCTCCAACTGCTCGTTGGAGTGAAAAAACAATTCTCCGATGGAAGGCCCCATAAACGCTTTATAAGGAACATGAGTCCTCAAAGGTTTCGTATGCGGCCCGATTCCCGCATATAAAGTGATTCTAACGGGGGAACGATCCGCTAAGGACCTCTTCTTTGCGTACGTTTCGTCGTCCGTGGGAGGAATCGGATTATTCGGCATGTCCGCAATCTGGATCACTCCTCCGTTGATCGCCGCCAGTCCCGCAGAAACAAAATCTTCCTTATAGATATGCTTTTGGGATTCATCCTCTCTCGCATGAACGTGAATATCTCCGAACCCGGAGAATATGAAGGATTGCTTCGGATCGAAGCTTAGCTCGTCTTCCTTCGGATCGGAAATAAGAACGTCTTTCTGTACGAATAGAATCAATCCGTTAGGATCCAATTCGATCGTCGCAAGAAAGGAACCCTTGCTGTCTTGGAATCTGCCGGAAACTCTACGAATCGATCGGTTCATAAAACCAAAGTCTTTTAAGCGTTCTTTTTTTCTATCGCATTCAGAAGCTTAGATACCGCAGGAGAAGCGCCTTCTTCCATCCTGATTTCCACGGCCATATCCTGCGCTTCCGCAAATCTTCCGGAATGATAATACATTTCGGCAAGATGCAAACGATTCTGGGAATGTCTGGGAAGAATTTTCCGTAGTTCCTCCGCTAAGCGAATCGCGGTAATAGCGTCTCCCTTTTTCTTGGCGCAGTAAGAAAGAACGAATAGCAACTCGGGATCGGCGACGGAACCGGAAGAACGTAGCTCTTCCGCAGCGGAATATGCGGATTCGTAATCCTTAGCTTTCAATGCCGCCTTAACGATCAATTTGGATCTCTGCGGATTCGAATTAGGTAGATTGCGTAGTTCCGAAACGATCGATTTCAATTCTAGAGTAGAATCGGAAGAATTGATTCGAGAGAGAATCTCCTTAAACGAAAAGGACGATTTTCTATCCTCGGGATCGACCGAATTTTCCCAAGATTCCGATTCTCCGCCGGAACGAATGGATTCGATCATTCTATTGAATTGGTCCGCGAGACTTCCGATCTCATCCCAAGCTTCCGGATGCAACTCCCGGTTTAAATCTCCTTCCGTTACCAATTCCAATCCGGAATACAATCTTTCCAAAGGGCGAAGCAAAAAGAAGGAAAGAAATCCGTTCGCACAGAGTCCGAAGAGAATCAAACAGAGCAGGAAGGCCAAAAGAGGCTTGCGAAGAAGGCCGGTTTGGAATTTTAGATAATCGCCCAAAGGAATTCCGATTTCCCTTGCCTGGGTTTTTCCGGGCGATTTATGTATAATGGAATAATAATATTCTCCGAAGACCCCAGGAATTCTGCGAAATCTAGGTTCTCCCTCCGGAACCAACTCTCTTATCTGATCGACTACTAAAGCGCGTAGAGATTCTCCTTCGGCCGAGGAATTCCGGACAGTTCCGGAAACCACTCTCAAAAAATGAATCAAATTCGGGTCGCTCTCATCCGTAATGAGAGAATCGAGTATATTTTCCCTTAGATTCTTTTCGGGAAGATTTTTAACCTTCTTCCTAAGTCTTTCCAGTCCTTTCGAAAAGCCGATCAAATTTTCGGAATATTGTTCCGAGCCCTTCAAGGACTCGCCGAGCTTAGAATAAGCGGGGAATTCCTTTGCGATCAGATTCGGATTTTCCCAGAGAAAGGAGAGAATCAATTCTCTCTTTGCTTCTGCAAAAGGAGAAGAATCCAATCCTCCCGAGGTGGTCAGAACGAAACCGCCGTTTTCCTGAACGGAAAGAGTATAAGAACCTATCGGTAGATCTTCCGCCTTCTGTCTTTCTTCCACGGTATTTCTAAACGATTCCAAACTCGGTTGTAGGAACAACCAACTGCTTCCTAAGAACACCAAGAGCAAAAGCAAAACGATTCCGAGTAAAAAAGGAAATCTCAGACTGAAAGCTTCTCCCGAAGCGCGTAGATGTACGAACCAGGCCAGAAAAAGTGCGACTAGAAAAACGGGATTCCAAAAAGAAAGAGCGATTGCACGATCGATAGGAAACGCGATCTCTTTGGAATGAAATAATATCGTGGTTCCCAACAATAAAACGAAAGGCATCCAAAGTCCTAAAGCCAATAGTTTTATATCGGATCTATGCGCCTGGAACGCTCTCCAAGCTCCGAAGATCAATATTCCAAAAAGATAAAATATTCCGACTCCGGCCAAGACCTTTTCGTCCGGTCGCGAAATGATGTCGAAGGTCCATCCCGAAAAATCGTATACCGGATGGGAGAAAATCGTCCCTACGACATGAAAGATCAAAACGCTGAGAGCCAAGACGTATCCCGCTCCCAAAAAGATCCTTCCGTTTCTTAAGGATACTTGAGGTTTCAGTAGAAAAAAATAGGATCCCAAATGCGCGAAGAGCAGAAAGGCCGCGGGAAGGGAAACCCATCTGTGTAAAAACGCCAGAGGATGAAAAAAGGAAGTTCCTATTAAATAGGAAAGCTCTAACAAGGATCCGTAAAGAAAGACCCAACCCAAATGAGCTGTCGTTTCCAATTTTTCCTTTCGGATCAATAGAAAGAGAGAGCAAAGACCGGTGAGAATGAATCCGGTTAAGTAGCTAACGCTAGCGAAAGTTAAGACAGGCATAGGATTCTCCGGCACTCGCCGAGGATTACGGATCCGAACCGACCTTCCCGACTATTTCTTTCGGAAGGTCTTAGTAGGAATCGATTCCGGAAATATATTTCGTCCCGATTTTAAGGATACGGATCCCGGGAGGAAAGTCTTATTTCACGCAAATTACGGCGAATTTACCGGCGGTGGGACTGGATCCGAATTCTCCCGAGCTAAGATTGACGGTGGTATAATTCCCTTTGTCTCCTTCCGGACTCGTGGACCAATAAAAACCGACCTGCTTTAGTTTGGAATCGGCTCGTCTAGAGAAGGTTTTCAGCTCTTCCTTATCCGGAAGACGCTTTCTTTTGGAATTACAATATTTTGCGGCGTCTTCCCAATCGAGGGAAGGACCCGCTTCCTCATCCCAACCATGCTTACCATAAACGGGAGTCTTATCCAAGTATTCTCGGGCGATAAAATATCCGAAAAATGCGATCAATGCCAATGCGATAATACCTACGACCTTGGCTCCGGTGGAGGAACTATTTCCTCCGACAGGCTTTTTGGGCGGCAGCTCTTTCATGGTTTCGGAAATTTTATTGGCGACCGCCTGTTGTTGGTGTCGATTCGGACGACCCTGGTCAGGTCTTTTCTTTTGCTGGTGGCCCCGATTCCCTCCCTGGTGTTTATGAGAAGAATCTTGTTTCTTATTCCCTGAGGATTTACGAGGGGGCTTGCGACGATTCGCCATAGAGGGGTTATCCTTTGATTCGATGGATTTGGGCGGCGACTCGTTTCGGGTAGACCGTCCTTGACGGATTCCTAAAACCGTCTTCAAATAGAATCTGTATCAAGAGGACCGCATTTAGTAAAGAAAAAACCAGCTAACGACTTGGAAAGGCATTCTACATCCGGAAAAAGGTCGAATGTTTCCAGTAGGACCGAAAGGATTGTCCCAGAATGCAAACGATTCGAGTCGGCTTAATTGGTGCTGGTACTGTCGGTTCCGGAGTAATACAAATTCTTGCGGAAGAATCGCATAGATTCGAAAAAGAATACGGCCTATCCGTACAACTTCATACTGTCTGCACAAGAACTCCATCCAAGATCTCCTCCCATTTGAAGAATTTTCCGAAGACCAAAATCACGGAAGATTTCCGGTCCGTAACGGGTAACCCCGAAATCGATCTCGTTTTGGAATTGGTGGGAGGCACCACCGTCGCGGAAGAAATCGCATTAGAGGCATTGAAGGCCAAACAGACTTTAATCACCGCCAATAAGGCTCTGCTCTCCGAAAAGGGAGAATCCATATTTAGGGCTGCGGAGGAGACCGGAACGGATATCGGTTTCGAGGCGGCAGTGGGAGGTTCTATCCCGATCATTCGGACCATACGAAATAGCATGGCAGGGGACAGAATGATCGGTCTCTTCGGAATCTTAAACGGCACAACCAATTTCATTCTTTCCAAAATGGAAACAGACGGCCTAGATTATAAAGAGGCATTATCTCTCGCGCAAAAAAAGGGTTTTGCGGAAGCGGATCCCACATTCGACGTGGAAGGAATCGATACGGCACATAAGATCAGCTTACTCGGCTCGTTAGCCTTCGGCGAGAAAATTCCTTTACAGAGTGTTACGATAGAGGGGATAACAAAGATTACGCGATTAGATATCGCGTTTGCCTCCGAATTAGGTTATAGAATCAAGTTATTGGGCCTTGTCCGCAAATTGGACGGAAAAGTGGAAGCAAGAGTGCAGCCGGTAATGATTCCGAAACACCATGCGTTTGCAAGCGTTATGAACGAGACCAATGCGGTATACTATAAGACCGCATTTGCAGGACCCGGCCTCATTGTAGGAAAAGGAGCGGGCGCCTTGCCTACCGCTTCCGCGGTCGTTTCCGATCTTCTTTTCTACGGACTCAGGAGAGGCAAAAATCTTCCTACGGAAAGAAATCGATTCCCTAAGGCTTCCATTTCCGAAGCCAATCAAACCGAAGCACGGTATTATCTTCGTTTCAATACCTTGGACCAACCCGGGGTCTTGGCCGAAATCGCAAAAGACCTGGGAACCAACGGAGTATCCATCTCCTCGGTTCGCCAAAACGAGTCGGATTCCGAACCGGTCGAGGTTGTAGTCGTCACCCACCCTTGTGTGGAAGCCTCCATTTCAGCTTCCTTGGGAAGAATAGACGCTTTAGACGTTATTCTAGAGCCTTCCGTAGCGATTCGATTGGAAGACAAACTCTAACCATGAGGGAACTCCCTTTTACGATCTCGCTCCATGAGAATTTTGGGGAGCCTCATTTGGATTTATTTTTGGATATTGACGGGAATTCTCGTCTAATCACCTTCGGAACAGTCGCATCGAACTGGGAACCTTTACAAAAAGGAACCGGGATCGAATTTCTGAGAAAAGACGACCACAGAAGAGTCTATCTGGATCTCGAAGGCGACCTGAACGGAAAAGGAAAATTGAAAATACTTCTGCGTGGAAGCGCGAAATTGAACGCAAGAACGGAACTCGTCTCCGGATGGAATCGGCTCACAGCGACTCTAAAAGACGGGACATTGATGCTATAATAGTGCGGATTGGAAAAAATGGCAAGAACGGAATTCGAAGGCCTATTCATAGAAACAAAAAGAATCCCAGTAGGGAATAAGGAAGTCCTCGTCGTAGTCATGAACGGTAAGGTGACGAACACGAACGCCTTTGAGATTTCCAGAAAGATCAATTTCGTCTTCGACGAAGGGGTCTACGAAATCATTTTAGATCTTTCCTCTTTGGAATATATCAATAGCGTGGGAGTGGCGACTCTTCTCACGTTGATCAAAACGGTGGACCAACACAACGGTAAAATCGTAATCGGAGGACTGAACCATTTCTTGGAAAACGCGATCCGACTCATGGAACTCCCCAAGAAAGTGGCGATCTATCACACTCTGGACGAAGCTAAGGCCGTATTTCAATAGTACTCGGGAAAATTTTCTAAGAGGAAAATATTCCCAGATATTCCAGGATTCCGGTAGCGATCCTTTCTTTGGAATCCGGTCCCAACTCACGCAAGGATCCGTCTTTTCCGTAAATCATGACACTCGTATCCCTATCCCCGAAACCCTTCGAGTCCTTACCTACGTAATTCCCCACGATATAATCGAGGCTCTTTCTATTCAATTTGCTTAAAGCGTTTTCGTTCAGGGAATGAGTCTCGGCGGAAAAACCGATCCTCAAGACGTTGCGAATATTCTTCTCTCGAATCCGTTCGTCAACCGCAAGAAGAATGTCCGGATTCTTGACTAATTCCAAAACCAGGGTATCGGAACCTTCTTCCTTTTTGATCTTGGAATCGTTGGAAAGCTTGGGGCGAAAATCGGCAGGTGCTGCAGCCATTATCAAAACGGAGGAGTCGGATATCTCGGATAAAACGGCGTCTTTCATTTCCTCCGTAGTCTCCACGGAAAGAATCTTAGCTCCCTTGGGCTCGGAATATTCTGCCTGAGTAAGTCCTCGAATATAAACGGTTTCGATATTTCGACGCAATGCTTCCTCCGCAAGGCAGAATCCCATCTTGCCGGAAGAAGCGTTGGAGATAAAACGGACCGGATCGATCCACTCCCTGGTGGGTCCGGAGCTTATTATAATTTTAGAATATTTCATCGAATGAAATCGGCGTTTACTTGGCGGCCTTGAGATACGTTTCCAGAATCTTCTTTTGCATGACTGCGACGTCCGCCAGCTTTCCGTAACCTTCGTCTCCGCAGACCACTACTCCCTCCTGCGGATCCAAAATAAAAACGCCGTCCTCTTTCAATCGGTTCAAATTTCTCTGAGTCGCAGGATGTAGGAACATATTCGGATTCATCGCCGGAGCCACCAATATCGGACATTTCGCGGCGAGATAGGTGGAGGTTACAAGATCATCCGCGATTCCGTTTGCCATTTTGGCGATGATGTTTGCGGTAGCCGGAACCACCGCCATGACTGCGGCACGGTTACGAGCATCAATATGCGCCATCCCTTGCTCGTATTCGTCCACCTGGACTTTTTTTCCGGTCAAGGCCTCGAATGTGATCGGCCCTATGAATTTCGTAGCGTTCTCCGTCATGATCACGGAAACGGGATAGCCGTCTTTTACCAGATTTCTCACAAGTTCGCAGGCTCGGAAAGCGGCGATACTCCCACTAACGGCGATCAGAATATCCTTCTTATCCATTTCAATAATCTCCGAACAAATCCGAGAATTTACAACTTAAATCGCAAAGGAAGAAGGTCTGGAAAGACGAGTAAATCGCACTTTCATAATCTTATTTCCGTCCATCTTTTCGACGGTAAGAGTTCCTTCCGGAATCCGGATCTCGGTTCCTTCCTTAGGCATATCTTCCAATTTATCCAAAATAAATCCCGCGATGGTTCGAATATCGTTCAGGTCCTCTTCCTGTATACCGGTGAGAATTTCCTTCAGCTCGTCCAGCTCGGTCTCTCCGTCAATATCGAACACGTCCGGAGAATGAGAAGGCACAGGGTCCGTCTCATGATCGTCCGTCTCGTCCCGAATCTGACCGAAGACTTCTTCTACGATATCCTCAAGGGTAAGCAGACCGGAAACACCGCCGTATTCGTCTATCACGATGGCCATATGTTGCTTGGCCACCCTGAGTTTTTGGAGGACCTTTTCGATGGACATTCCTTCCGGAACCACGATCGGATCCTGCATGATTGCAGTGACTTTGGATTTTTTGTTCCTCTTAGGTTCGGATAACCAAGCCAAATAGGACTGAACGTGAATGATCCCTACGATTTTGTCGGTGGTGCCTTCGTAGACGGGATAACGAGAGAAATGGTGTTCTGCGATCACCGTCAACACGCCGTCCATTTGCGTATCCGCAGGTATTCCGACGATACTCAGACGGTGAGTCATCACATCCTTGGCCAAATGCTCGGAGAACTGAAAAGTATTCTGGATGATCTGGAATTCTTCCTGATCGATATTACCTTGCTTGTTCTGTTCCTGGATCAAAATCATCAATTCTTCGGGAGAATGAATGATGCGATGCGCGTCTTCCTTGAAACCGATGACTTTCAGAATCAAAGTAGTCATTCCGTTCAAAAAGAACGTAATGGGATAAAACGCATAATAAAAGAAGAATATAGGAATACTGGTAACCAGAGCTATATTCTCGGTCTTTTGGATTGCCACGGTTTTAGGAAGCAATTCTCCCAAAAGTATATGCAAAAAAGTGATTAAAGCAAAAGATATTGCGACTGCAACGCCGTGTACTGTCAGATCGGAATCCGGATATCCCGCAAAATGAAAAATGGGTTCTATCCAACTAGAGAGATATCCTTCTCCCACCCAACCTAAAAGTAGACTCGCGATAGTGATCCCCACCTGACATACGGAAAGCATATCGTTTAGCATGGTGGACGCTTTTTTGGTCAGGACTGCCAAGGGGCGATTGTCTCGGATCATTTCTTCCAATCTGGAAGGACGGATCGAAACCAAAGCGAATTCCGCAGATACGAAAAACCCGTTAGCAAATATAAGTAAAAGAATGACGAAGAATCCGATTACGTCCATTAACGGCTAGATCTTCCTGAAAGGGAGATTTTTCGGTCTAAGCGGGCGGAAACGGGAAGCAAAGGAGGGTTTAAATCGGCTTGGTCCGGAAAAATCCGGCTTCTACTATCGGGGTCCATCTTATGTAAATGATACCATCCGCATAAAACTTTAGGATGTCGAGTGTTTTGGGGGTAAAAAGGGAAAATTTCCAGTAGGAAAAGGGTCCAAAACCGGGAAATTATTCCGCGTTTCTCACCATTTTTAATACTCTATTTCCGAAATTGGCATCCCCATTTTCGGAAGCCAATCTCTCCATTAAGTTTATGTCGGATTCGGATTCCGGGTTCCAACTTTTAACATAGTATAGGCGAGAGGTTCCCGCGGAGAGCCAGTATCTAGCCCAGTCCAAAAAGTCCTCCGACTTGTCTCCCCAACCCGTGCCGCTCAAGGAATCTTTGGTAAATGCCATTCGATCCGGAAGATTCCTATAATCGAGCCTGCGTTTCGCCTTTCGAAAGGAAATGGACTCGTTACCGCAAGACCATTCGTAATCCCTAAGACCGTTCGGTGACTTGGAGGAAACTTTCAGATTCCAAATCAGCAAAGAGGACTTTGCCTGTAAAAGTTTAGATCCGTCGTAATAAGGTAAAGGAAAGGATTGCCAGGCGAATTTCCCTTCTCCTTCCGAAGAATGCTTAGGAAACAGATTCTCACAGGAAGGCCCGTAGATTTTCTTCGCGGTGTCGTTCTCTTCTCTTCTATCGAATCTACGGAATAACTTAATATCCGAATCGGGAAATTCTTTCCTGAGATATTCCGCCGCTTCCACTCCGGACGCGTTCAGGTAAATCTGGATTTTATCTTTTTTGGAAAAGGAATCAAGGGCCGATCGATAAGCCGATTGAGCGGAATAACTCGTTGGACTGTCCGTATTCAATTCCTTCACCTCCAGATCGGCAGAATCTCCGTCTTTGGAAAAAAGAAAGATTCTCTTGTCCCTTACGAAAACCGCGAGAAGAGGATGGGAAATTCTTCTTAAATTCAGATTCCGGAGGGGATCCGCTTCTTCTCGAATTCTTGCGGCCTCTTTGGAACGGATTTCCGACCAGGAGGATTTCCAAGGTTCCCTTCCGGGCGGATAGAAACCCTTGTATCTTAATATTCTAATATGAGTGCGGGCGATCGCAAGATCGGAAAGAGAATCATCTTCCTGGTATTCGGAATTTTCCTCTCCATGAACGAAAAGGGATAATAAATCGGAATTGTATCCGTGTCTGGTATAAAAATCCACGGCGGCGTTTTCCAGATTCTTGGTGCCGAATAGAGGAGGAAGATAGCTCTTCATCTCGTAGACCTTGTCATCCGAATATCCGGCGGAAGAAATGCGGATCGCTTGGTCCAAGAATCCTTTTACTCCCCTTAGATTACTGGACTCTCTGTGGGATAGAAACAGACCGTTGAGGCGGATCCATTCTTCCTTATAGGAAGGGTCCGTTTCCTTCAGGATCCCCCCGGCCTTAGTAAATTCTATAATTGCCTTTCGTAAATTATTAGTCTTTAATTGAAGAAAACCGTGGAGCAAGGTCGCCGAATATTCCACCCTTCTCCAACCCTTGCTTTGGGCGAGAAAGCTAAGATCCATCGCGAGTTTGGACGCAACTTCCGGCTCGTCCTCGGATAGAATTTGGATAATCCGGAGTTTCGTAAATAGGTCGTCCTCTGTCAGATTCTTAGGTGTGCTTACCGACTGAAGCGCATCCACTGCCTTATGAGAATTCTTGGATTTCCAGACGGCTACGGAGACAAGATCTCTGGCGCTATTGATGGAAATCGGATCGCCCAGAAAAGGATGAAGAATTCTGGAAGACCAATGTAAAAAATCCAGATTTAAATAATAATCCAGAGCACGAGAAGAATCCCCTTGCAAATACGCCAAGGTTCCCAATTTCAAATACAAAGAATTCTTATAAGAAGGGGCGATCTCTCCCTGCCGATCTATGATGTATTTTAAAACCTTTTCCGCGGAATTCGGATCCCCGTCCACGAGATAGTAATAGGCGAGTTTCTCATAAGAATGGGCTATCATTCTTCCGCCTAAATTTTCCGCGACGATCCCTATCTTGGAAAAATGGATCGCATCTCTCGCCAAGCCTAACTCGGCCAAATGATCGGATACTCCGGGAAGAATATTGGAGAGGAACGGAATATGTTTCAGTTCCTTTTCTTCCTGATCGGAAATTCCGGGAAAAGGAGAAAGAATTCTTTGCAGGTTCGTGTATTCTTTTTCGTGGTTCTGTTCGCCTGGCTTTATATCCGCAAGATAACCTTCCAACCTTAAGGCCCTACACAGGGAATAGTATTGCTTTTTCGGAGAACATTTGATCTTTTCGGAATGCTTTTTATGGAGAAGAACGTTCCGTGCGGAATCCGCCAACTCCTTCTGGTAAGAATCTCCCGCGGGAGCATTCCAGGATTTTAATAAACTTTCTCCGTTTCCTTTCCGGGAGAAATACACGTCTTGGAAATACGCTAGTAGAACTTCTGCGAATCCCAGCTCTTTGTCCTGTTTGAGGAGTTGCATCAGATTCGAGAATCTTACGGAATCCTTATTGAGAAGAAGATACTCTCCGGCAAGAAGAGCGAATTCGGATTTTTGGCCCGAATTTAAACCTTCCGGAAAGGATTTGAATTCGCTTTCCTTATTTAGAACGGTATTTCCGTCCATCACCAACACGAAATTTCCGGGGCTCCCCGTCCAACCGTAGTCCGCCTTTCCTTGGGCGGAAAGGGATTGGCAAAAAGAACAAAAAAGGATTAATAAAAACGGAATATATCTGCCTGGACGAATCGCGGAAATCACTTTAGATATATTTAAAATTTCATTCGGTAAAGAAATAGGCCTTCGGACTATGGCGGTCTTAAAGCCCTTCGCGCTTCAGATCCCGACCCATCAGATCTCTAACAACGTCCTTCGGATTCTTATGCTCGTAAAGCATTTTATAGACTTCCGTGGTAATCGCCATTTCGATCCCTAACTTCTGGGATAATTCGTGCCCGCTTTTCGCAGTCTTAACTCCCTCCGCAACCTCGTTCATGCCACCGAGTATGGCCTCCAGACTTTCTCCCTTTCCCAGTTTGAAACCGACCGTTCTGTTTCTGGAAGCTTCTCCGCAACAAGTCAGGATCAAATCCCCCATACCGGACGGCCCTAAAAAAGTAAGAGGATCCGCGCCTAATTTGACCCCCAATCTGGAGATTTCGGTCAATCCTCTAGTAATTAATGCGGCGCGGGTATTCTGTCCGAACCCTAAACCGTCCGAAACTCCCGCGGCGATTGCGATAACGTTCTTTAAGGATCCGCCCACTTCCACTCCGACTACGTCCGGAGTCCAATAGGTTCTGAAGTAAGTGAAGCTGAATATCTCCTGTACTTTACGAGCCGTAGCTTCGTTCTTGGAAGCGATGCTAACGATGGTCGGGACTCGTTTTACCAATTCTTTCGCAAAGCTAGGACCGGAAAGATAGGAGAGTCTACTATGGAATTTTCCCGGAAGTTCCGCTTCGAAAATTTCCGAAACCAAGCGAAGGGACCCGTTTTCGATCCCCTTACTTGCGGAAACGATTGGTGCCTTTTCCGGAAGGTAGGATTTGATTTCTCTCAAAATATCTGTAATCGCATGGGAGGGAGGAGCGGATACGATCATTTCCTTGTCTTGGACCGCTTCTTTCAGTTCCAAGGTAGCCTTTAAATTCTTAGGAAGTTCTATTCCGGGAAGGTATTTTTCGTTCTTATGGTCCCGGTTGATTCCGGCGATTAAATCGGGGTTCCTTCCCCAAATCGTAACGTCGTATCCTTTATCTGCGAGTAAAACCCCTAAAGAAGTTCCGAAACTTCCCGATCCGATGACTCCTATTTGCATTGGTTAAAACCTATCCTTCCCAAATACGAAGAAACGATGATCCTGGTTCGGAAACCCTTTACCGGCAAGAAAAAAAAGGATCCGTCACTTGCACCGTCTCAGATTCTAAATTCAAAACGGAATAGAAATGAGTTTACCGACCAAATCCGAAACGCTAATTTTGTTCTTCTCATGCTCGATTTACGGAAACTTCCGGGATTCAATCTCTTAGAACTTTTTTCCGGAAAAAGTTCCAGAGAAGACTCGTCCCTAAAGAGCAACTATAGGATCGCAGTTCTTCTACATTCCCTGAATAAGGTCCTACAAAAGAAGGTAGTGGAAGGCACCGAGGATCTGGAATCCCTTGTCATGGATTCGGAAAGAGGAATTTTATTTCTTTCCGGTCATTATTCCATCCAAGGATCCACATGGTCTAAATTATTAAGGATCCATTTTATCCGTTATAAGTTATCTCTGAGACCCGTTCGGGTAGAAGGAAATCGAGTCGTATTTAGAATTGAGTCGTTTCGGTTATACGACTATAATCCTAGGTCCGTGGACCCGGTCCGGATCTTCTCCAAGATCTTCAAGTTTCATAGAAGAATCATACTGGAGGAAATCGTAGAGGAAATTCCGGAAATTCTATCCCTTACGGAAGTGGGAAACGAAGTCAAAGTGGACTTGAATTATTTTTTGGCGGAGATACCCGAGGTCGCAGGAAAGGTCTCCGTGCAGAAAGTCATCCCGGAAAAGGGAAATGTGTTCGTGTACGTGCGATCCAGTACGATTTTAAAACCTCTTCTGGATTTTTTCGGACCGGATTATCTGCGTGTCGAACCCATTTCGGAAAACGAAGATAGCATGCTTATGCTGTGGCGGGATTAGAAAGATTGGACATTCTCGCGCCCATTTCGATAATCAGTATAGAAGGATCGAACGGCGTTAGTCGTTAGCAAAGATTAGGCTAGGTTCTAATGAGGATAGTATACCTCACCGATATCCACGACGGTCTTAGGGGATTGAAAGAGATCCTACAGGGAACTGAATGCGATCTGTACCTTTTCTCCGGCGATATTATATACAAGGCCTTCTTTAACCCCGAAAGAATCATAGAATTCGTAACCCTCCAAGAGGAAATGTATCGTATCACAGAGGAAATCCACGAAGAGATTAATCCTTACGATTATGCGACCCGAGCGGTTCGCTTCCCCGAAAAGAACCAACCCGCGGTCGTAGAAAAAGCTCATGATTACCGGCGATTATTCCACCAAGCCGCCAAGACCATGAAGGAAAAATACGAGCTCATAGAAATCATCATCCAAAAATATGCCAAGGCTCCGGTATTATCTCTGCCGGGTAATTACGATATAGATCTGCAATACACCGCTTTATACGAAAGGGATCTGCATCGTAAATCCTTCGAGATGCAAGGATTGAAATTCTCAGGATACGGCGGAGCTCCCATCATTACTTCGGGCATCCCCGAAAAATTGGCCGTAAAATTCCACGAATACGATCGTAACGGAAAAAATTACAGCGAACCGGAGGATTTCTTCAAAGAGGAAAACCCGGACGTAGTCGTGATTCATAATCCTGCTTACGGATTTTTGGATAAGATTCCGAGCTACGGGCATATCGGATCCCAAGGAATCCGCAGATACTTGGACGATTATTCTCCCGCATTAGTCGTTTCGGGTCATGTTCACGAAGACCAAGGAATCATAAAAAAAGGAAAAACCGTCTTTTTGAACCCTTCTAATTTCGGGCCTGTGGATTCCGTTTTCGGATTCCAACCGGGAGGCTTCTTCTCCGAAATAGAAATCGAAAACGCTCTTGTAAAAAACGTAAAACTGAATAGACTATCGGATCACTCAATTCGCCATCTGATGGAAATCGATTGCTCGGAAAACAAGTTAAACCTTGTTCGTATGAGCAGCGATTCCGAAGTTTCGGCGGAAGATTTTATCCGATAGGTTTATGACTCTTCCCAAACTCAGGAGTAATTCCAACATCATGAAGTTTGTGGGTCTGAAGAAATTTTTCAGATCCCATGAGACCCGCGTATCCAGGGAAAGAATCGAGGACTTCAAAAAATTCAACAAGCTCATCAATTACGGAGGAGACGAGGTAGCCTTCGATATCCTGGGCTCCCTAAACTTCGGACAAGCCACAGCGGACTCGGATACGGATATAGTAATGTATACCCGCTGCGAAGACGGAAAAATGGGAGAATGCGGATTGGAGAACTGCTATAAGATTTCCCTTTTCAAACATATGTTTCTGAATCTGATCACATTCGAGCACAGTTCGCATTCTTACAAATTGGAGATCGTGGACTGTATCAATCTAAACCAATTGGAAAGGGATATCCGCGAAAAGAACGGGGCCTCCCCTCTGCTCATTCGATTCTGTTTTTATAGATCCATATGCAGGGGAGTAAATCGTCGTCTTCTACATCGTTACGAAAATCTAATATCGGAGAATCTCCCTCTCTGGGAGGAAATCTCCAACTCCCTGGAGGAATGCTTTGAAGGAGTGATCAAATCCTCCCAGCATACCTATTCTTTTCACAAATATGCGGGTAGACTTGCCGATAAAGGGATCAAACTGCCCGGATCCATGGCGGAGAAAATCAAGGACTACCTGAAACAATGACGACTTTTCTTACCATAGTCGCCGCTTTAGCCGCAGCAGCCATCTTCTTCCACGTTCTTTATACGGTAGATACCAAGAGAATGGACAAGAATGACGCGAAAAAACCGAAGAGAGATAAGGACTACGGGAATCCTCGTAAGGTCTACGGAGGCCAATGGGATCCGAACGTTCCCCGGCCTAGACTCTGTCCCGTATGCGGACGGTTTCTGGATAAACACGAATATTTATATGCTGTGTTATTCGAACCCGCAACTCCCGGAGCAAAGCGACAAGCAAGGATTTATGGTTGCCGTTATTGTTACCTAGGATTGGATGATTCGAGTTCGGTGCAGGAGGAAGTGTTGCAAAATTCTCCTCCGCCGAAACCGATCCAGAATGAAGAACTCGGTCTCTGAAAAAAAGAAAACACAAATCGATCTATCGGCTTCCATCTCGATTTTAAAAGGTGTCGGTCCCAAAAAGCTGGAGGCTTTGGAATCCGTCGGGATACGTACTCTTCAGGATTTATTGAACTGGTTCCCTCGTCGCTATTTGGATCGGAATCTTACGGAAAATATTCTACTCAAACAGGGAGAAACCGTAACCTTAATACTGGAAGTGGTGGATTCCTACCTGGCACACGGAAGAAAATCCAGACTAGTAGTCTCGGCCAAGACCAAGGATAACGAGCCTATCAGTCTTGTATTCTTCAAAGGAATCCAATTCTTCAAACGAATTTTTCAATCCGGAATCCTAGTCGCGGTAACCGGTAAGCTGGAATACTTTCGCGGATTCCAATTGATACATCCAGACTACGAAGTCCTAGCTTACGGAAACAATTCCGATCTCTCCGAAGACGGACTACCGGAAAGCATCCATACCGGCAGAATTATCCCCCTCTATCCGACTACGGAGGCAATGAGGGACGAACATTTGAATTCCAGAGAATTGAGAAAGCTGATCCACGGCGCGCTATCCCTGCTTTCCGATAAAATTCCGGAGATTCTACCCGCACCCATTCTGAAAAAAAGAAGCCTGGTAGATCGCTCCACCGCTTACAGAGAAATTCATTTCCCTACCGAGGACGAAAATCTGGAAAAGGCCAGAACTCGTTTCAAATACGAAGAATTATATTATTTTAATCTATTAATAGAATATAAAAAATCCCAGAGGGCAAAAATCCCCCGGCTATTATGGCCTCTTCCGGAATCTAAAACCGCAAAGGATGTGCTTTCCAGACTTCCTTTCAAGCTAACCGAAGATCAGAGAGAAAGCCTAAAAAAAATAGAAGAATGGACCAAAGCGGATACGCCGGCAGCCGTACTTCTGCAAGGAGACGTCGGATCCGGAAAAACCCTAGTCGCTCTTCTTACAGCGCTACGTTATACGGATAATAACGTTCAGATCTGCATGGTCGCTCCTACGGAAATCCTGGCCAGACAACATTACCAAACCGTAATGAATTTCCTGGGAAACATGCCTTTCTTACGAATCGAACTCCTAGTCGGAAAGGAACCTAAGAAGAATCGTGCGGAAAAGCTATTTAGGATCAAGACGGGAGAATCCCTACTGATTATCGGAACGCATAGCGTATTCCAACCCGATGTGGAATTCAAGGATCTAGGGCTCGTGATCATAGACGAACAACATAAATTCGGAGTGGAACAAAGGGAAACGTTACGGGCCAAAGGAAAAAATCCGGATATACTTGCGATGACCGCTACGCCGATTCCTCGCACACTTTGCCTTACCCTATACGGAGACTTGGAACTCGTTACTCTCAAAAACAGGCCCGCCGGAAGAATCCCGATCAAGACTCTTTGGTTTACCGAGGAAAGAAGAAGCGGAGTATATAAATCCATACGCAAGTACGTTTCCCAAGGGCAGCAATGTTATATCGTTTATCCTCTTGTGGAAGAGTCCGAAAAGACGGATTTAAAATCCTGCATCGAAGCTTATGAACTATTACGTAAGGAAATTTTTCCGGAATTCAACGTGGGACTCCTTCACGGAAAATTGGACACTTCCGAAAAAGACAGAGTGATGAAATTGTTCCAACAAAACGAGATTCAGATCCTGGTAAGTACAACCGTTGTGGAAGTCGGAGTGGACGTCCCCAACGCTTCCGTAATGGTCATAGAACACTCGGATAGATTCGGGATTTCCCAATTGCATCAGCTGAGAGGACGTGTAGGTCGCGGTCCTCACGAGAGTTTCTGCATTCTTATCTCGGACTCCAAAATCACCGAAGAGGCAAGGTATCGGATACAAGCCTTGGTGGATTCCGACGACGGATTCTATCTTTCCGAAGCCGATCTAAAACTCAGAGGGCCGGGAGAATTATTAGGAGTGCGTCAAAGCGGACTTCCCGACTTCAAGATCGCCGACCTAAGAGAAGACAAGGATTGGATCGAGATCTCCAGAAAAGACGCGGCCGATTTCGGAAATTTGGGAGAGTTGGAAAAATCGGAAATCTCCTCCCGCTTCAACGAAGGAGCCCAGCTTTTTTCGAATTGAGTCTCTTTGGGAATTAAGAAGGGAATAGATACGCCGGGGACAAGCATCCGTCAGGAATACCCGAACCCCCGGCGAAAACGGATCAGTAAATGTACGGAATCAAAGTAGGTCTTGGATCCAGATTACAGGTAAATCCGCCTAAGTCTATCGTAACTATGTTGATGATCAAAGCGGAGTTCGCGCAGTCATCCACATCCGATTTAGTATAGTATTTATCTTCTTCGATTTTTGCTAACTGAGGAGCTAAGATCGAAAGAATGCTCGGACCACCGCCCGCAGCGGAACCTATTACAGCACTCGTCAGGATAATACTTTTAGCCTCGCTGCCGTCAACCGTGTCCGGATAGGAAAAACCGATCTTGTCGAACAGGATACAATTGAAAGTCAGAGTCAGGGGCAGAAGAAGAGCGATGATTTTTTTCATCCAGGGTTCTCCCATTTGTTTTTTACAAAAAATTTCCAAATAGAATCGAACTTCAATCGAATTTCTTCGAGAGCTCAATATAAATTCGGCGTTTCAGGCGAAAACTTAATATCCACCCAAAAAACCGGTTCTAGTTTATAGATCGGTCTCCGGCTCCAAGAGACCGAACCATCCGGGACAGGCTCTTAACGTAAATCTAAGAATATCGCAGGAAATACCACAGATAAGATAGGCCTTTGATCCTTAAAAATCCCTTTTCCCCGAGGATCCGAATGAGAAATTGGAGTTAGTATGTCTTTTCTTCGAAGCTCGATTCTGCTACTTCCGCTCCTTCTATCCTCCGTTCTTATCGGCCAAAGTAAAGGGGACATCTATGAAGGAACTCCGGTCCAAGATTATTTGACCGGCAATTTTCAAAAGGAGAAGGCATTAGTTCTTTATAAGAATCCGGACGATAATCGGGAATTTTATCTAAGGGCGGAAACCAAGGCCGCTTTTTTGAAGCTTAGGGAAGAATATAAAAAGGCCCATCCAGAAGAAAGACAAGCGCCGTTTTTGGTATCCGCCTTTCGATCCTTTTCGGACCAAAAATCCATTTGGGAAAGCAAATACACCGGCAAAAAGAAAATGAGAGAACCTGTAGCCGGTAAGACTCCCGAAGAAATCGTCTCTCTGATATTGGAATTCTCCAGCGCTCCCGGAACTTCCCGTCACCACTGGGGAACAGATATAGATATTAATGCATTAGAAAATTCTTATTTTGAAAAGGACGGAAAGGGGGAGAAATTCTATCTTTGGATGAAAAAGAATGCGTATAAATACGGATTCTGCCAGCCTTATACTCCTAAAAAAGAAAGAAATGACAAGGGTTACAACGAGGAAAAATGGCACTGGTCATATGCACCATTGTCGAACCAATTCCACAAACAGTGGGTTTCCGAATACAAGAGCGGAAAATTAAAATTAGCAGGTAAGTTTCTAGGAGCGGATATCCTGGGAAACCTTCCCCTAGAATACGTGAATTCCATTAACCCGGAATGTCTTAAGATCAAATAAACTGGATCAATTCGGAAGGTCTTTATACACCGACCACATCGTTTCCAAAATCGTTTCCGGGTCGCTGTATTTACATTTCCAACCGAGCAGTTCTTCCGCTAATTCCGCCTTTGCCCAAAGCTTTGCAGGATCTCCGGGCCTTCTACCCGAAATTTTATGCGGGATAGGCCTTCCCACTATCTTCTCCGCCAAGCGCAAAACTTCCAGAACCGAGAATCCTTTTCCAGTGCCCAGGTTTACGGCGATGGATTCGTTCTTAGTGTAAAGATAGTCCAAACTCAATACATGAGCGGATGCAAGATCGTTAACGTGAATATAATCCCTTATGCAACTTCCGTCTTCGGTTTCGTAATCCGTTCCGAAAATTTCCATACTCGGGCGAATCCCAACGGCGGCTTCCATTATGATAGGAAGAAGATTTGCGGGAGTCTTTTCGATTCCGCGAATTCTTCCCTTCACGTCGTAACCCGCCGCATTAAAATATCTTAATGCGGCAAATTTGAACCCTTTTAGCTTATCGAACCAGCGCAGATTCTCCTCTATCGCTAATTTCGTGTATCCATAGTAATTTTCCGGAATCAACGGATGATTTTCGTCCAAGGGAAGATACTGAGGAGCTCCGTAAACAGCGGCCGAAGAGGAGAATATTATATTCTTAGTTCCTACCTTTTCCATCCAAGCCATCAATTGGATGGAACCTGCGATATTGTTTAGAGAATATTTTCCGGGGTCCAACATGGATTCCCCGGCGGCCTTCCATGCGGCAAAATGAAAAACCGCATCCACATGCTTGGAGAAAGTCTTTTCTAGAACCGCCGTATCATGGATATCCCCTTCGATAAATTCCGCCTCGGAGAAGAGGTTGATTGGATTTCCCTTCTCCATATTATCCACCACGACTACTTCGTAATCGCGTTCCAATAATAAGGCTACTACGTGGCTCCCGATATATCCGGCGCCGCCGGTAACGACGACCCTCACCTGTGATCCATCACCCCGCGATCGCTATTTCTGAAGAATTTGATAATATTCAAGACTTCCGGAGGATTGTCGGATCTCTTTTCCAATTCTTCCAGAGCTTGGCGATAATTCATTCCGGAATGATAAATGACCTTATATGCGTTCTTAATCGCGGCCCTAGTTTCCGGAGAGAATCCCCCTCTTTTCAATCCCACGGTATTCAAACCGATGATCGTACAAGGATTTCCGTCGGCAGTGGCGAACGGCGGAACGTCTTGAACCACTTTGGCGCAGCCCGCAATCATCGCATAATCTCCGACAAAGCAGAATTGATGGACAGCAACTAGCCCGGAAATGAAAGCCTTGTTTCCGACCGTTACGTGTCCCGCAAGTACCAGACCGTGAGTCAGGATATTATCGTCTCCGATCACACAATCGTGACCTACGTGAGCGTTCCCCATTACATAATTGCGATTTCCGATAATTGTGGGAGAATCCGGTTTAGTTCCTCGGTGAATATTCGAATATTCTTTAAACGTATTATTGTCTCCGATAATCGTCTTGGTCGAGGTATTCGGATCGAAACCTAAATCCTGGGGGCCGACTCCGATAACCGCGCCGTGATGTACTTTATTGAATTTTCCAAAACGGGTCCCCGCAAAGATTCGGGTCCCTGTTTCGATAACGGTACCTTCTCCTATGACTACGTCTCTTTCGATGATCGAGTATGCTCCGACTTCCACGGACTCGTGAAGTTCCGCTTTGGAATCTACGATTGCGGTTGGGTGAATTTTCATTAAGTTTCGCCTCTTAAGTAGCAGCCTCTCGTGGCCCGGGCACCTGCCTCGGAGAAATTCTCATCCGAAAACGGATTTCGTGAGAGACTTAAATCTTCGATAATACGAAAATCGACGTGGATTTTTTATTCAAGCTATAAATAATGGGGTCGCCGTCCATCTCGGATAGCCTCCGATTTTTCAGAATTCGATCGCAGTACCAAACGCGGTTCGGAAGGGAGAGATTTATGTTAGTGGATTGGTCTCGCTTGGAAGCCTTAAAGCAAGGCGACGACGAAGAGGATCGGCTTTGGTTGGAAGAAATGGTTCGTTCACTTCGGAAGAATATGAACAGCCGTTTAGAGAATATCAGCAACTTCGTTTCCGAAAAAAAAGCGACCGAACTACAAGCCGAACTTCATCAAACGAAAGGAGTTGCGGCAAATTTCGGACTCTCGGGAGTGCAAATCACCGTTACCGAGGCCGAAGCCAAACTAAAGGGAGGAGATTTGGAAGCTTGTCTTCAACTTTGCGCCA
This sequence comes from Leptospira wolffii serovar Khorat str. Khorat-H2, assembly GCF_000306115.2. Classification (NCBI taxonomy): domain Bacteria; kingdom Pseudomonadati; phylum Spirochaetota; class Leptospiria; order Leptospirales; family Leptospiraceae; genus Leptospira; species Leptospira wolffii. The sequence continues at coordinate 726,464 of NZ_AKWX02000020.1, read as the reverse complement.
ACCTTCCCGATCTTTGGGAAAAAACCAAGATAGAGTTGGCGCCTAAATTTCCGGACTAAGGGCCGCTTTCCGAAAAAGGGCTAATCTATTTTTTGCCCTTTCTCTCCGCGAAGTACGAATCCACCTGATCCGTAAGAGGCTTTATCTTTTCCTCATACGTTAGAATGGCTTCGACCGTCTTTTCATATAGACTCATCAGTAGCGCCTGAGCAGCATCGCACATCTGCTCTTTTCTGAATTCTTCCACATGGAGGGTTTCCGTAATGGATCCGTCCGGATTGAAAGGGAGAGAAGCCAAAAGGTTGGAAACTACGATCTTGTCGTCTCCCGCAACGTGGCTCGGATCGAAGATCACAGGAAGAATCGTCTGATTCTTTGCATGAGTGATCACGTTCAAATCGGGAGTGTTACGGCAATATCCTTCCTTGATGAAAAGGGTCTTCACTCCCCTTTCGCAAAGAACTATATTCAAATTTCCTTGATTAGCGATGTATTCCGCCGCGGAAAACCATTCGATGGCTTCGTTTCCGAAACCTCTTTTTAGAATGACCGGTTTGCCGGTACGGCCTACAGCCTCTAAAAGTTCGAAGTCTTGGGCGTTACGCGTTCCGATCTGAATCATATCCGCGTGCTGGGAAACTTCTTCCGCCATGGTATGATCCATAACTTCGGTTACATAAGGAAGACCTGTTTCTTCCTTCACTCTGTCCAGAAGTTTGATACCGTCCCAACCCATTCCTCTCCAATCCGTGGGACGAGTTCTAGGTTTGAAGGCTCCTCCGCGGAAAATGATGCGATCTAGGATGCCAAATTTCTTACCGAGCTCGACCGCCTGCTTAGCGATAGCGATCGTCTGCTCGTATGTCTGAGGAGAATCCGGACCGACCACGAAAATGTGTTTTCCGGTTCCGAACTTACGGACTAAGCCGTCCTTACCCTTCACCTCTACGATGCGGTTTTCTCTATGGACTACCTCTCCGTTTTTTCCGGCGGCGGTCCTTGCGATATTCTTATAAGGAAGAGAGACGTTCCAAATACGAGTCACTCCGGGAAGCTCCTTTACATAGCCTTCTTTGTCGGAAATTTTACGGGTATCTCCGATGAAATGAATGGTATCCGACACCACCGCCCCGCGGATAATTTCCGTCTGGTTCCCGCACTCTGAAGCAAGGGCCTTGATTTTAGCCTCGGTTTCGGGATATCCTTTCTCAAGTTCGACTATGTCCACGTAGCCTCCGTCCTTTTGATCTTATTTCCGTTTCGGGAGCGTTTCTCTTTCCAGCGTTTCTCTTACACACGGAACGTCAAGAAATCCTCGGGAAAACCCTTTAATGAGAATGTTCCGGGCCGGGAAAACTTCCCTCCCTAACTTCCTTAATATAATTTTTGACTGCGTTGGAAACGCCCTCGTATCCGTTTAGATATGTTTTTAAGAATTTCGGACGAAAGTCCTTATTTAATCCTAGAAAATCGTACATGACCAAGACCTGTCCGTCGGTCGAAGCTCCCGCTCCGATTCCGATCGTAGGAATGGGAACGGAGGAAGAAATTTCCGACGCAAGGGCGGAGGGGATGAGCTCAAAAACGATGGAGAAGGCTCCGGAATCGGAAAGGCCTTTAGCTTCGTTTATCAATCGAATACGATCCTGTTCCGCCTTGCCCTGGATCTTGTGGCCCCCGAAAACGTTTACGGATTGGGGAGTAAGCCCGATATGTCCCATCACGGGAATTCCTATTCTTTCCAGCTTGTAGACAAGTTCCAAAATCTCGGGAGTACCACCCTCGAATTTTACCGCGTCGCAACCGCTTTCCTTCATGATCTTTCCGGCAGAGCGAATACCTTCCTCGATAGAAACTTGATAAGAAAGAAAAGGTAAATCCACCACGATAAACGTATTCGGAGCCCCCCTTCTCACTGCCTTGGCATGGTAAATCATCTCGTCTATGGTAACGGGTAGAGTGGTCGGCTGTCCCTGGAATACGACTCCGAGAGTGTCCCCGACCAATAAGCAGTCCACGCCCGCTTCTTCGAAAATACGAGCGAACATAAAGTCGTAGCAGGTCAAAACGCTGATTTTCTTCTCCAAAGGCTTTTTACCTTTGGGGAATATTTTATGCACATCCCTCATCTTATCCCTCCGAAGGAGATCCGAAGGCTTCCGCCAAGGAGGCCTCTCCCAATTCATCTAAAAGTTCTAATATAAAAGGACGGGTAAATAGAGAATGATGAGGAAGATGCAGTCCTTTCTCGTGCATTCTGATTTTTTCGTATGTGAGAATATCTATGTCTATGGTCCTAGGCCCTTTGTCTCTCACACGTATTCTTCCCAACTCGTTTTCGATATTCAAAAGTTCGCCCAACAATTCCTGAGGAGTGAGAGTGGTGGAGATCCGAGCTAACTGGTTCAAGAAATCCGGTTGATCGGTCACCTCCAAAGCGACCGTATTCAAAGGAGTTCCTTTTTGCAGGATCTCGATTTCGGGATGCGAGTCTATTTTCAGAATCGCATTCTCTAGATTTTTTTTTCTGTCTCCTAGATTCGTTCCCAAACTTAGAATGGCCTGCGAAACTTTCTTATCCATCGGAAGAACTCGAAAAAGAATGGCTGAGGCGATAATCGGGACAATCCAGATGGATCTCCTTTGTCATTTCCATTAACCTGGAGAATATTCTTCCCTCTGCCTTGTCTTTCCAATCGGATAAGGAAATATTGGAGGTAAGAATCGTTACCTTCTCTTCTTCGTATCTAGCGTCGATCAAATCGTAAAGTTGGGAATTAGCCCAGTCAGATTCCTTATTCGCACCGAAATCATCCAGAACGAGTACCTCCACATCCGTGAATTGCTTTTTGATCGTCTGCTCCATCCCGTGAAGCTCGCTGTCCTTCTGATACGTATCGCGGATCGTGGAGAGAAAGTCCCGGTTGATCTTGGCGTATTTACATTCCAATCCATAACGAAAGATCAATTCGTTTAATATGGCACAGGCAAGGAGAGTTTTGCCCGAACCGGTTCCGCCCCAGAGATACAAACCTTGGGCGGACTTGCCCAATTCGCTCCATTTCTTCACCAATTCGTCCGCCCAATCGTGAGCGATCAGGAAGGAAAGCTCCTTGGTGTCCATTCTATCCAAGGTTCTATATTTATAACGAGGAGGAATCCCGGCTTTCTTCACCTGAAACTCCACTCTTTGCAGTTCCATTCTTGCGTTGTGACAAACGCAGGGCATCATCCGATTCTGACTTTCGTCATAAACAAGATAAGGAGGTCTGCCCTTGCAGGCACAGGATTCCCCCACGCAGGAGCAGAGCAGCAATATACCGGAGCTGGAGTTCTTTACGTTTTCCTCCAGTACGAATCCGACCCCGGAACAGATCGGACATCCGGGAGAACCTTCTCGAATCGGCGTTAAATTCTTTAAGTTCATCTTCCAGGGTCCAAACTGAAGGAAGAGGAAGAGAGAGAAAGAAAGAAATCGTCCCGGAAAGCATTTCCAGTTCCGATCTAAAAATCTGCTGACAAGTTCAATCGAAACGAGGATTCTGGAAGAGTCTTTCCGAAAGGATTGGGAAAGACAGGATCGAAGCAGAAAACCCTAACTTGCCCGTAGATTTAAGCAAAAAAGATCCGTCTTTTATGTCGCGAATCGGCCAAAAAAGGGAAATTTTTTCCGAACCGGGTTTATATCCCGGAAAAAGGAACCGATAGATCTACAGAAGAGAAGGACTTAGACGTCCTTTCTCAAAATCCTATCTTTGAAAGAGAAGGCAACAGGTGTGAGCACTATGAAGGTGATGAAGACTATATTCGTTCTTCTGGCCGTGGTCGGACTCAACCTCTCCTTGTTCGCACAGAACCAAGGGGGGCAGGATACCACAGATGCTAAAGCGGCAGCTGATAAAATCGACGAACTGCTGAAAGGTGAGCTGGTCCCGGAAGACGACGACAAGAATCTAACGGAAGAAGCTAAGAAACGTAAGAAAGAAATCCAGGAGCAGGAAGCGACCTGGAAGAACCCTGACTTCAAAGGTTACGACAAGAACTTCCAAGAACTCCATCAGCTTTCTAAGGCTTTCGCGAACAATAAGTTCCGCCTGGCCCTGACTAGCTACCAATCCGGAGTAAATACCGTCCTCAAGATGAGGGAAGCTGTCGAGCAGTACCGTAAGGAAGAAGCGGAGAAAAAACGCTTAGATGAGAAATGGTACTGGCAAAAAGTCGACCGCAAGGCCCGTGAGGATCGTGTCGTTTCTCGTCAGAAACTGGAAGCAAAACAACAAGCATTGAATTATTTTACCAAGGCTATCAACCACTTGGATGAGATCAAGAACCCGGATCTACGCGAGCGTGCCGAGTTCAAACGTCTACTTTCCGATGTATATAGATCTTGGATCATTACGGAATACGATCTGCAAAACCTCCCTCAGTGTATCCCCATACTGGAGCTCTACATCGAGGTCAACGAGAACGAGAAAGAATACCCAGCTCACAAGTACCTTGCAAGCTGCTACGCTTTCGAGGAAAACATGATCAAAAAATACGGTGGTGCTAGCGAAGACCAAATGTTCAAATTCCGTCATAAGAAGAACATTCACCTTCTCCGCGCTACCGAGCTGAAATACGGAAAGGATTCCCCGGAATACAAACACATCGTAGCTTTGATCAACAAAGACGAAGTGATTTCGGTTCGTCCATAATCCGCTTCTTTCAATGTAGGGAAAAACCCCGGCGTCCACACCCGGGGTTTTTTTATTTGTACGGAGAGTTAACCGTTTTGAGAAAGGAGCTTAAATAAAGCCAGATAGATGGGGAGAACGGCTCCTAAAACGACCGTCAAAATCCATCTTGTTTGGGATGCAATTGCGGAATGTATTTTTGCAATCTCTCGATAAACGTCTTTGAACTGATCTTGGATGTTTGCAAAACCGGCATGCATCTCTGCCCGGAGTTCGGATATTGCGATCCATAATTTTCCGGTTTCGTCTTTCAATTCTATTCGAACCTTACTGATTTCCTCCTTGAATTCAGCCCGCAACTTTCCGATTTCTTCTTTCATTTCAGTTCTTAACTTCCCGGTTTCTTCCCGCAGTTCGGTTCTTAATTTCCCGGTTTCTTCTTTTAATTCGGTCCTCAATTTACCCGTTTCTTCCCTTAATTCCAACCGGAGAGAACTTGTCTCTTCTACCAACCTTCTCTCGAATTTTTCCGTCATAGTTTCTTCCATGGCTTTTCTCTCGTTCAATTGAATCCTTTGTAATGTATCCGCAAGTGCGTCGGCTCCTTCTTCTCCTAGGGTTGTCCGTAAGACTTTCGGAAGGAACGGAATCGGTTCTGTCGACATGAAGGTATCTCCTTTTGTTTGAATTGCAAATATGTTTGCTGCAAGGACCGATTCCGGAGGCGGAAAAGTTGCTCACGTTTTTTTAGGATGGAATTAGAATTCCGGCAAATTGATAAATGATAGGAATCGATTTTGAAATCTAGAGAACTTTCCCCGTCTCGAATCCTAAGTTCGGACGATCGTTTGCGAAAATTCAGATATTCTATTTTCCAGAAACCATGGTCCTTTTCGGGACTATCAATATTTCTTAGAGGAGAGAAAATAGAAATGGCAGCTCAGACATTAGAAAGACCGAGTACATCCCAGCCTTCGCAAGCGGAAAAGGTACTGGATGTAGCCATCATCGGTACCGGATTCGCCGGACTTTGCATGGGCATTCGATTAAAGCAGTCGGGAATCGATTCCTTCGTACTATTGGAAAAGGGAAGCGGAGTCGGGGGAACATGGAGAGAGAATCATTATCCCGGAGCCGCCTGCGATGTTCAATCGCACTTGTACTCCTTTTCCTTCGCACCAAAATCGGACTGGTCCCGTTTATTCGGACCTCAAAAAGAAATTCTAAATTATATGAATTACTGCGCGGACCACTTCGGAATCCGTTCTCATATCCGGACCAATGTGGAAGTGAACGGGGCCTTCTTCGATGAAAGAACGGGGCTATGGGAAATCACCACGAAGAGCGGAGAGAAGTATAAGGCAAAAGCAGTGGTAAGCGGAACGGGAGGATTAAGTCGACCTTCTCTTCCCAAGATAGATGGAATCGACAAATTCAAAGGCCCCAAATTCCATTCCGCGCAATGGGATCATAGTTTCGATATGAACGGAAAAACGGTGGCAGTGATCGGGACAGGGGCGAGCGCGATTCAAATCGTACCTACGATCGCTCCTATCGTAGGAAAATTGAAACTCTTCCAAAGAACTCCTCCTTGGATTCTTCCTAAGCCGGATGCAGGAATCGGATCTACCTTAAGAGGGATCTTCAAATTTCTTCCCCCTTTCCGTTGGTTATTCCGTAAATTGATCTATTGGTCGAATGAAATCGGAGTGATAGCCTTCGCCATCAACCCCAAGATCATGAAAATAGTGGAGAAATTCGGGAAGAGTTTCATTCAAAAGAGCATCCATGATCCGAAACTCCAGGAAGCGTTGACTCCGAATTATACGATCGGATGCAAAAGGATTCTTCTCTCCAACGAATACTATCCGGCGCTCAATCGCGAGAATGTGGAATTGGTGACGAACGGAATCTCCGAAATCACTGCGACCGGGATTAAGACTAAGGACGGAAAAGAACATAAGGTCGACGCGATCGTCTTCGCAACCGGATTCCAAGCCTCGGAAGCGGTGGCGCCTTTCGAGATTCGAGGACGAAAAGGACAACTCTTAGCGGACGTTTGGAAAGACGCCGCGGAAGCGTATCTTGGTACGACAGTTTCCGGATTTCCGAATCTATTCCTGATTGTAGGACCTAATACAGGTTTAGGCCATAGCTCCATGATTCTAATGATCGAGTCCCAAGTGCAGTATACCTTGCAAGGAATCCGTTATCTTACTAAGAAAAACGTAAAGTTCTTGGATGTTCGAAAAGATGTACAGGATCGCTATAACGGGGAGATCCAAAAAAGATTGAGTAAATCCGTTTGGCAAACCGGCGGTTGCATCAGTTGGTATAATACCAGCACAGGCAGGAACACCACTCTCTGGCCGGGATTCACATTCGAATTCAAAGCCAGAACATTCTTCTTACGCCCTAGAGATTACGAGTTCGTAAAGACCGACGGAAAAGCGGAGAAGCCCGGACTCGGATCCAGATTCTCCATCGCCTTGGGAGCTACCTTCGGTTAAATTTCCCAATAAACCAGAATTTCCCGGTTACCGTCTCTCCCGGTAATCGGGGATTCCGAAAGTCCCAGCAATTTTCCCCCGATTTTTTTTCTCAAGAATCGCAAGAACCATCTCAAAACTCTTAAGCGCATTACGGAATCCTTAAGAACTCCTTTTTCGAGGTATCTGGCTTCCGTTTCGAATTGGGGTTTGAATAAGCTGACCGCTTTCCAGGATACGCTCGGATTCTCAGCTTTCAATCTGGCGATAGTAGGAAGGACGGCTTCCAAGGAGATAAAGCTAAGGTCCATTACCAAAAAGATTTCCTTAGGAAATTCCGAATCGGATAATGTTTTCCAAAGTTCGTGGAGAAGGTTCCAACTCGTTTCCTTAATATGAAAACGGTCTCTTACGATTACTTTCGGGTTCATTGCGATTTTGGACGCCATCTGTCCGTAACCCACGTCGAATGCAAATACGGAACCGGCACCTTCTTCCAATAGAACCTGAGTGAATCCGCCTGTGGAAGCTCCCCAATCCATGCAGAGTTTCCCTTTTAGATCGATATTCCATTTTTCGATAGCTGCCTTGAGCTTGTATGCGCCTCGGCTCACGTATTTAGGAATAATATCTCTAATTCGAATCTCGCTATTTTCCGCGACAGAGACTCCGACCTTATCTACGACCCGATCGTTGACTAGAACGGATCCGGATAAGATGAGGCTTCTAGCTCTTGAGATTTCTTTAGCAAACCCCTTTCGTAGAAGGAGTTCGTCCAATCTAATTTTTTCTCGTGCCAATGTATTCGGGTAAGTAGGAGAAGAATTTCGGAAAATCGGAAGCGATTCCGGAAACTTGGGAAGGAGCATCCAACTCGGTCCCGATCTCTTTCAATTCCGAAACGAGCGTCCTGACTTTTTCCTTGCAGGCTTGCATCCCATAAACGGAAGGATAAGTGATCTTACCGGATTTCCCATCCTTGCCGGGAGTTTTACCTAGATCTTCCTGTGTTCCTTCCACATCTAAGATATCGTCCGTGATTTGAAATAAGAGTCCCAAATTGGAACCGTATTTGTCGATGGAAGAGATTCTATTTTTATAATCCGATCTTAGGCGATTCCCCAAGCGAAAAGACGCCTGGATAAGAGCCCCGGTTTTTAAACGATGTGTGGTAAGAAGAAGTTCTTCTTTGGTTCCCGTAAGAGAAGAAGGATTTCGCTCTAACAATAAATCATACATTTGTCCGGACACCATTCCCGTAGCTCCGGATCCCTCCGCTAAAAGCAAAAGCAAATCCCTATGGATATTTTCCTGAGAAGAATGGATCCGACCCAACCAGGAAAACGCGTATGTCTGCAACGCATCTCCTGCAAGAATCGCCGTAGCTTCGGAAAATTGTCTGTGTAAAGACGGTTTCCCTCTTCTAAAATCGTCGTTATCCATGCTGGGTAGATCGTCATGGATTAGACTGTAAGTATGAATGAATTCCAAGCTTGCGGCAAGGGCCAAGGAGTCGGAATCGATTCTTCCGTAAGAGGCAAAAACCAAAATGGGTCTTAGCCTTTTGCCCCCGGCTCTTAAGCTATACTCCATAGCATCCGCCAGTTCGGGCGCGGATTCTTTTCGAAAGTCGGGATAGACTTCTTTCTCCAAATATTCTTCGAAGCTTCTTTTGGAAGAAGAGAGTAGGGAACCGATGGAAGACTCTTGGGTTGGATTCGTCATTTTATGGGATCTATCGAGATTACGACCTTCCCCGTAGTATTTCCCGTTTGGAAATGACGGACCGCATCGGGAAGATCCACGAATGGATAAACGGATCCGATGTGAGGAGGTTCGAGATTCAGTTTTAACAAACCTTTTAAATGGTGTGTAAGTTCGTCCACTTTTTCGTACAACCAAATCAGGTTAAAACCCATGACCGCTTTGTTTTCCGATACGATTTCCAGTGTATCCACCTTGGGACGGGTTAGGTATCTCCAGGCCAGACTAAGCCAATTGACCTTATCTCCCTGACTCATAAAGGAAGCGGATCCGTAGACTACGATTCTTCCCATAGGAGCCAAGGCTTCGTAACTGGATTTGAAAATTTTTCCGCCTATACATTCCAAAACTAAATGGAGTTCCCTCCCCCCTAAGGCGGATTTCAATTCTTCGCGGAAACGGGAGGAGCGTATGATCCAAGCGTCGTACTTTTCTTTTTCCAGAAGAGAGATTTTGGAATGGTTACCCACAGTTCCTAGGGTCCAAGCTCCGAATTTTTTCGCGATCCGATTGGCGTAAATTCCCACCCCACCGGCGGCGCTGTGGATGAGAACGTTTTGCCCCTTCTTGAGATCGCCTAAGGGAAGAAGCGCATAATATGCCGTAAGACCCTGCACTAGAAATCCCGCACCTTGCTCGTAAGTCCAACGATTCGGAAGAGGGAATATGTATCTCTGATCGATATTGATATAATCCGCGTAGGCTCCGAAGCGAGTGACTCCCATGACCTTATCGTTTTTACGAAAGCTCTTTACCTTTTTTCCTACGGCTACAACCTTTCCGGAATATTCCAATCCAGGAATAAAGGAACCCTTAGGTGTGGCGCTATACAAACCCTGTATTGCGAAAATATCGGCAAAATTCAAACCTATGGCCCGAATCTCGACGGTGACTTCGAAATCCTGAGGTGGCGGTAATTCTTCATCTCTTCTTTCTAAAGAATCGATGGAACCTTTCGTATCGACTCTGTAAACGGAGCGGATCATAAGGGCAGTCTGCTTCTTCTTTTCCCATGATTAAAGGAAAAAACTTTCTTTTTTAGGATTCTGCCCGGAGATTTTCGGATTCGATCCGTAAAGAAAACGAAGACAATGTGCCGCAGGAATATATCCTGCGGCGGCTTCCTCTCACTTAGAAGCAAAGATTTCTTTTAAGAAGGTCTTGAGTTCAATCCAGGAACGTTTATCCGCTTTTTCGTTATATGCGGCTCCCTTGGAGTTATCGTTCCCTGCTTCCTTGATCGTAAAGGAGTGAACCGCACCTCCGTAGGAAACGAATTGCCAATCCACTCCCGACTTCCTCATTTCATCCTGGAATGCAAGGACTTCCTCCGACTTTACGAAAGGGTCGTCCGCACCATGCAATGCCAAGACCTTGCCTTTTATGTTCTTTGCATCTTCCGTTTTAGGCGTAGATAGTCCTCCGTGAAAACTGATCGTTCCTTTAAGATCGGCTCCGCTTCTGGCTAACTCGAGTGCGGCGGTTCCTCCGAAACAATACCCCAAAATCGCTAGTTTATTCGGATCCACTCCTTCGATGGATTTCAGAGCATCCAACGCAGCTTGTCCTCTATCGCGCAGAAGCTTTCGATCCCCTTCCCTATAGGTACCTGCCAGTTTCGCGGCCTCTTCTCCCGTTTTGGGACGGATTCCTTTTCCGTAAATGTCCGCGGCAAAGGCCACATAACCCAACTCCGCTAACTGATTGGCTCTAGCTTTCGTATTTTCGCCGAGGCCCAACCAATCGTGGACGAGGACGATTCCCGGCGCCTTTTTCACTCCTTCCGGATAAGCGACGTATCCTTCCAGGAGGGTATCGCCTTGTTTGTATTCTACGATTTGCGATTTTACTTTTGCGGAAACGGAGCCGGCAAAGAGAATAGCCCCCAGACACACTAACCAGATTCGATTCATCGATTCTTAAATCCTTGGGAAAAAACCCTTTTTGAATGGGGATTAGACACATCCCAGAATCGATTTTGTCAGCGAAAATCCTAGTCGGTTTTTTAAAAATACACTGCGCGCAGATCGATACCTCCATGGGTTATATGGACAGTTTCCGATTTGGTTCCAAGTCCTTTCAAGAAGGCCGACCAGGATTCCTCGTCCGGACAAAGTACGAAGCCAGAAACTTCCGCAGACAAGGCCCAAAACTCCTTTACGGCTTCGGCTAGCCTGCGGTATAAACCGGCGTGGGAACCTTTCTGGACCCGCATACCGTAAGGAGGATTCAAAGGCATCCAGATTCTTTCGGGTTTGCCCATCGAATCCCAAATTTCTTTAGGGGAAAAGGAGAAGAAGTCGCCCTCCTCTCCCGTAACCGAAAGCTTAAAATTCGGAGAAGCGTGCTTTATAAATTTTTGATATTCTCCGCTTCTTTCCTCCAGATAGGAAAAGATATCCGCTTCTATTTCGTTCCACCAGACTCGCAAGGAACGATTCTCCCCTTTTTCTCCCATTCTTTTTTTCAGGAATTCCCAAGTCGGCTCCGGAAAATCGTTCCATTCACGAAACATGTATTTCCTTTCCAAGTGAGGAAATCCGATGCCTGCAATCATCGAAATCGCTTCCCAAACGAAGGTTCCGGATCCGGCAAACGGAACGAAGATTGCATCCGGATTTTCCATCTTCTCCCGTAATAAATAAAGTAGAAAGGAAGCACTATCTTCTCGGACAGGAGCCGATTTTCCGAGTGCCTTGAAATTTCCCCTTTTAAAAAGAGGATCTCCTCCTAAGCTCAAAGAGATTACGATATCTTCTCCGATGCAGAGAGCGTTGCATTCCGTAAATTTTTGCTCTTCGCTATAGGTTCCGGATTCGTAAGATTCTTCCCAAAGTTCCTGTAAATCCTCTCGGGAAACCTCCGTGCGTCCTCTTACTTGGGGATGAAAACGTATCTCCCATTCCTTGGGAAGTAATCCGGTCGTATGCAAAGATTCCATCAGACCGGCAAAGGAGAAGTGTTTATCGAATCGATATTTTCCTAGGTTCAATCTAAAATCACGGATCCAAGGAATTCTCGCCAAAATCTCTAAGGCTTGGCGAAAATTCGCTTTTTCTAATACGAATTTTTCCGGATAAACGGTCCAAGTAGGCTCATGCGTTCTAGGAAGAAAAGGATTCGAAACGATAGATTCCAAAACAGATTCTGTCTTTTTTGCGGATCCGGGAGGAAGTAGGAATTCCCATCTTCTAGGTTGGCCGGGCTTGAATTTGGAAAATTTCCAATCCATAAAGATAGAATTCTTCTTACCCGTATTCGGAAAAGGAAAAAGAAAAGGCCGCAAGCGGCCTTCTCAAAAAAAGGAGTTGTCCCAGGATTAAAATTCGGGGGATACGAATTTTGCGAGTCCGGCCCTAGGACGAATCGCGAATCTATATTTGCGTTTTGGATTATGCTCCGGGTTGTACCAGCGCACTTCGTAGACCGCCATTCCTTTTCCGGAATTGGAGTCCTTACGAACTTCTATGTCCACTCCTCGATCGTCGATAGGTTCTCCTTCATGTAGGAGTTCCTTCCAATCTGCGGTTCCTTCCTTGTACTCGATCGAAACCAAAGATTCGTGTAGAGCGATTTGAGAAGGGCCCGCGTCCTTGTATCGAAACACCCAATGTTTTTCCAGATTCTCCTCGGCCATCAGCAATTCGGGCTTATCCACAAGTTCCCGAGCTCCTTCGGCTTTTTCGGTTTCAGGAAAACGATCCGAACGATCTAAAGAGTATTCCCAATTGGTCGGGAAGGATTCTTTTCCTCCGGATGCGGGAAGATTTTTGGTGAGTTCCGCGAGATACGCCTGCAAGAACGGTTGGGTACCCGGTCCGTACAAGGTATGCCCTCCTTCATAATGCTGGCGGGTATATTCTTCCGGAGTCGTTACGTATCCGAAATAACCGTTGGCACAACTGATGACGGAAGCGTTTTTAACCGGCTGAGGACTGGACTTAATAGCTTCCTCTACGAATCTCCTTCCCGATTCTTTCGTGACTTCGAAAGGTACGGGTAATAATAGAGTGTCTGCGACTCTTACTGATTGCAAAAGCAATCTATGAGGAAACTTACCTTTGGGAAGAACGATAGGCTGTAGGTATTTAAATCCTACGATTCTCTTATGACCTTGGCAACCTCCTGTAAAAAACCAACGAGGCCATCCTTCCGCAAAGAAAGGCAACCAATTCAGAACGGGAGTTAGCCCGTCTTCCGCTCCTCCGGTCAAAGCGGTTCCTACGTAAGGTCTGTCGCAGACTTCCGCATTACCGATCTTATTGTTTTCGTATAAGTCGACTTCCTTGGCGTTGAAAGAAAGATTTGCGTCGGCGCTCAAGGAATTCTGAAGTGAATCGAATAACTCGGAAGCCTTTTCTCCCAAGGCCTCGCCGATTCTTCTAGACTCTATGAAACCTTGCATATCTTCCCGGTAGTCGGGCGAGTTATCCCCGTGAGTGGAATTATTCAACGCATGGATGGGTTCCCAGCTAGGTTTGAATTCCTTACGGATCTTTTTTTCTATAGCCCTTTCCGGATACGCGAATACGTCCGCGTTAGCGACGTCATTGGAATCCGGAACCGTCGTACCGTGTATGGAGAATGTGGAGAATGCGCCGAGAGGCTTGAACTTTCCGTCTTTGTCCTGAGCATCGATACGGATCATCACTAACTCGGGATTGACCATCTCATACTGGATTTCGGGTTTCAATTCTTCGAAACCGGAATTTTTATTTGCGCGATAAGCATCGAGAGATCGGTTACGAGTCAATCCCCAAATAACGGACTTACCCGAAGCGATTTTTGCCGGTTTCGCAGACTTATAAGCCTCCTCTACCCCGACAGTCAGACGATCCAAAACGAATTCCGTCCAGCCCTTGTCGAAACCAGGCTTATTGGATGCGAACTCGTTGTAAAAATCGTTATCGAAGAAATTCGCGGGAGCGGAATGAGTATGCGTCCCTGCGAAAACGATTCCTCCGAAAGTGATATCCGTCTTGGCGGCGAGACGCTCCGCCAAGAGGTGATGTATCAAAAGGGATCCGGAAAGCAAATCGCTTTGGATCAATACAACCGGTTCGTTTGCATCTTTTTTAATATAAAAAATTCTCGCGAAAATCCGAGTGCGAAAACCCTTTTCGATTTCCGCCATTTTGGAATATCCGGCCAAGGGAAGTCCAGGAGGCGGAGTCAGATCCACCTTGGAAGCTCCCGCCACCAATCCTTTCGTCTTGGAAGCGATTTCCGGTTTTTTGTATGCGATTTTATATTCGGCGGTGCTTCCGCAAGCGACGACCGACGCGATCAGCGCCATAATCGCCAGGGACAATTTTATGTTTCTCTTCACAGTTTGATTCGGCTTCATTCCCCCTCCGGGAATTCTTTGTACAGGATTCGCCCGTAATTGCTATCAGACTCGTTCGAGCTTAGCAAGAATTTTAGGGCAGAATCATCATAACATTCCGTCTTACAAACCAATTATATTCGCCAAAAATCGCTCGGATTTTTGAAGCGCTTCTTAGTTTGGGATAAAAGGGAAAGAAAGAAACCGCCATGACCAACCCCAGCCTATTCCAAAGATTGAAATTCCATTTCTTCAATTTCTATCCTCCGTATTTCGGAGCGGGAATCAAAGTCCAAGCGCTGAACAAGGATAGAACCGCATTCGCAACCACGATGAATCTGAATCTATTGAATAAGAATTATGTGGGAACACAATTCGGAGGATCTCTCTATTCTATGTGCGATCCATTTTATATGTTGATCTTAATGGAAAATCTTGGTCCCGCTTATCTAGTTTGGGACAAGGCGGCAACGATCCGATTTCTCAAACCGGGAGAAGGAAAAGTAAGAGCCGAGTTCCGAATTTCCAAGGAAAGAATTCGAGAGATAAAGGAAGAAGCGGACCTTAAAAGAAAATTAGACGTTACGTTCACTGCGGAGATCAAGGATGTGAAGACGGGAAAGACGATCGCTGAAGTGGATAAGGTCGTGTACGTAAGGAGAAAATCAAAGGACTAGATTCCCATATAAAAACGAAGCACTAGTTCCGAGTGATCACCCGAAACGAACCGCCCAATTTTCGTCATACTAGAGCCATTCCTCTTAAAATAGAAAGGTTCTAATTTTGCCATTCTAAATCTTTGGATAAGGGGCCTAAAATTGTTTTTCCCATGACGATGGGATGAAAAGATGGCCCCAAACGCTTATGTCCCAATGGAAAACCACTCCTCTCTACGAGGAACATAAATTACTAGGTGCCAAGATGATTCCGTTCGGAGGCTGGGATATGCCCGTGCAGTATTCCGGAATCATCGCCGAGCATAATGCAACCCGAGAAGCGGCCGGGCTTTTCGATGTTTCCCATATGGGCGAGATCTTCTTAGAAGGGGAACCGGAGATTCTACTCTCCTTTCTCGAATCCGTTACCTGCAATTCGGTCGCTTCTCTCTTGGATGGACAAGTTCAGTACAACGCGGTGATCAACGCAGAGGGGGGACTGGTAGACGATATCACTCTCTACCGTTTCAACGATCGAAAATATATGATCTGTGCGAACGCTTCCAATGTGGATGCGGTTTACGAATATTTGAAACCGCTATTCCCGAAATCCGGAGCCGAGCTTAGAAACGAAAGCTCCTCTTGGCACCAGATCGCAATCCAAGGCCCCAAGGCGGACTCCATTCTTTCCTCCTATCTGAAAGCGGATCTAAGCGATATAGGATATTATAAATTTAAACTATTCCATTTCAATAACGAGGACCTCATTCTTTCCAGAACCGGATACACCGGGGAGGACGGTTTCGAAATCTACAGTTCCAATGCTACCGGAGTAAAACTTTGGAAAGAGCTCCTCGCTCACGGGAAAGACCTGGGACTTTTACCCGTAGGTCTCGGAGCCAGGGATACATTGAGAATCGAGGCCAAGTATCCTCTTTACGGCCACGAACTGGAAGCTTCTCGCAGCCCGGTACAATCGGGAATCGGATGGATCGTTAAGGAAAAATCGGTCCATTATCCCAAATATGATTCCATCATTTTAGAAAAGAAGAACGGGTGCCCTCGTAGAATTACCGCTTTCGAATTGCAGGAAGCGGGAGTTCCCAGGGAGAATATGCCCGTACTGGACGCACAAGGCAAGAATATCGGAATCACGACTTCCGGTACATTCTCCCCAAGCCTTAGAAAAGGAATCGGCCTTGCCTTAGTGGATTCCGACAAGATCGTCCACGGAGAGCCTGTCCAAATAGAAATACGAGGCCAGGCAAAGCAAGCCATCATATTTACCAAGTCTTTCGTTCCGGGAAGTATTCGGAAAAATTAATTAAAGGATCTACAAATGGCAGTAACAAACGCACCATCAGGATATCGTTTCACCGAAAAGCACGAATGGGTGAAAGTGGAAGGCAATACGGCTTTGATCGGAATTTCCGATTACGCCCAAGGGGCCCTAGGCGATATCGTATTCGTAGATCTTCCGAAAGTAGGAAAGACGATCAAGCAATTCGACTCTTTCGGTACGATCGAATCCGTGAAAGCCGCGGAAGATCTTTACGCTCCCGTTAGCGGAGAAGTATCCGAAGTAAATTCCGCTCTGGCCGGAAATCCCGCATCTGTAAATTCCGATCCTTTCGGAGCCTGGATGATCCGAGTAAAAGGAATCAACGCCGCGGAAGTGGACAAACTTTTGGATCCGGAATCGTATAGGGAATTCGTCAGTAAACTGGATTAGGAAAATCTAACATGAGTACAAGCACCTGGAACGGAACCGATAAGGCCAAGGATATGAAAAATCCCCTCGCTCCATTAGATACTTTTCCGAGACGCCATATCGGTCCGGACGAAGGACAAATCAAAGAAATGCTATCCGTTCTGGGTCTTAGCGATTTGGAAGACCTAGTAGCAAAAGCGGTTCCGGCCGGTATTCGTCTTCCGGAGCCTTTGGATCTTCCTCCCGCTTCCACCGAGAGAAAAATTCTAGAAGACCTAAAATCCATCGCTTCTAAGAATCAGGTTTTTCGTTCCTATATAGGCTCCGGATACCAAGCTAGCGTTCTCCCCGGCGTCATCCAAAGAAATATTCTGGAAAACCCCGGTTGGTATACCGCTTACACTCCTTACCAAGCGGAGATTTCCCAAGGAAGATTGGAAGCTCTTCTGAACTTCCAAACTATGATCATGGATCTGACCGGTCTGGAAATTTCCAACGCTTCTCTCCTGGACGAAGCTACCGCAGCGGCGGAGGCCATGTTTCTCGCATACGCGGTTAGAAAGAATGAGACCTCCAAGCTTTTATTCGTATCGGAACTCTGCCACCCCCAAACCATAGATGTGGTACTTACCAGAGCCGTTCCGCTCGGAATCGAAGTGAGAGTAGGAAACCATCTTCAGGCGGAACTCAACGAGGACTATTTCGCAGTCATCGTCCAATATCCGGACACCGAGGGAAACGTTTACGATTACGAAAACTTCTTCCAACTAGCGCATAATGTAGGAGCTCTTACTATTTGCGCCGCAGATCTGCTTTCTCTTACCGTATTAAAAGCACCGGGAGAATTCGGAGCCGATGTCGCCGTAGGAACTTCCCAAAGATTCGGTCTACCCTTCGGATTCGGCGGACCTCACGCTGGATATCTCGCGACCAAAGACGAATTCAAGCGTCATATGCCCGGTCGTTTAGTAGGAGTCTCCAAAGACAGCCAAGGAAACCCGGGGCTAAGACTTTCCTTACAAACTAGAGAGCAACATATCCGAAGAGACAAGGCCACTTCCAATATTTGTACCGCTCAGGTTCTACTGGCGGTATTATCCTCCATGTATGCAGTCTATCACGGTCCGAAAGGCCTGAAAGGTATCGCTCTCAGAATCCATAGACTTACGGAGACCCTAGCCAAGAATCTGGAGAAAATCGGTATCGAAATCAAAAACAAAGAATACTTCGATACTCTTACGATCGTCGCCGGTTCGAAAGCGCAAGCCTATATAGAAGCAGCGGTCCAAAAAGGAATCAATCTTAGAAATTTCGGGGACGGAAGAATAGGCATAGCCTTGGATGAAACCGTAGAAGTTTCCGATCTCGAAGATCTTCTTTCCGTTTTCGGAGGAAAAGGTTTGGATCTGTCTTCGGATGCGGTCTCGATTTCCACTCCATTCCTAAGAACGTCCGATTATCTCACGCACCCCGTTTTCAATTCCCAGCATACAGAGACAAAGATGCTTCGGTACATTCGGAAATTGGAATCCAGAGACTTATCTCTTACTACGTCCATGATCCCTCTCGGATCCTGCACGATGAAGTTGAACGCCACGGTCGAAATGTATCCGATCACCTGGCCCGAGTTCTCCTCCATCCATCCTTTCGCTCCTGAAAACCAAACGGAAGGATACAGGGAGGTATTCCGCCAATTGGAATCCTGGCTTTCCCAGGTAACCGGTTTTCCGGGTATTTCTCTGCAACCGAATGCGGGTTCCCAAGGAGAATACGCCGGACTCCTCGCGATTCGCAATTACCATTTGAGCAGAGGAGATAAACAGAGAAACGTTTGTCTGATCCCTATTTCCGCCCACGGAACAAACCCTGCCTCGGCCGCAATGGCCGGATTCAAGGTCGTAGTCGTGGCCTGCGATTCGGATGGAAACGTGGATTTGGAAGATCTGAGAGCCAAGGCAAAGCAACATTCCAACGACTTAGCGGCCCTCATGGTCACTTATCCGTCGACTCACGGAGTCTACGAAGAGCCTATTAAGGAAATCTGTTCCATCGTTCACGAACACGGCGGACAAGTCTATATGGACGGGGCGAATATGAACGCCCAAGTGGGGATCACTCGCCCTGCAAGTATAGGCGCTGACGTTTGCCATCTCAATCTGCACAAGACATTCTGCATTCCTCATGGAGGAGGAGGTCCTGGAGTAGGTCCGATCGGAGTAGCGGAACATCTAAAGCCCTTCTTACCCGGCCACCCGTTAGTGAATAACGGAACAGGCAACGCGCACGGTGCCGTTTCCGCAGCTCCTTGGGGAAGTGCGAGTATAGTCCTGATATCCTGGGTCTATATCGCTCTATTAGGATCCGAAGGTCTAAGACAATCGACCGAGGCCGCTATTCTGAATGCCAATTATATCGCGAAGCGTTTGGAGAATTACTATCCCGTACTATATAAGGGAAAGAACGGTCTCGTCGCTCACGAATGTATTTTGGACGTGAGACCTTTTAAAAAGGCCAGCGGTGTCGAAGTGGAAGATGTGGCCAAGAGATTGATGGATTACGGATTCCATGCGCCTACCATGTCCTTTCCTGTACCGGGGACTCTTATGATCGAGCCTACCGAATCCGAATCCAAAGAAGAATTGGATCGATTCTGCGAGGCAATGATACGAATCCACGGAGAAATTCAGGAGATCGAAAACGGAAAAGCGGACGCCAAGGACAACGTTTTGAAAAATTCTCCTCACACCGCAGCGATGGTAATCGGAGATTCCTGGAGCCATGCTTATTCTCGTGAAAAAGCGGCCTACCCGGCACCTTGGACCAAGGAGCATAAGTTCTGGCCTTATGTGGGAAGAATCGACAACGTATATGGGGATAGAAACCTAGTTTGTTCCTGTCTTCCGATCGAAGAATATACCTGATCCCATACGAAAGTCCGTTATTACAAAAAAGACCGGAGCGAAATTCTCCGGTCTTTTTGTTTTCAGAAAGTAGAATGAGACGAGTTAATCGTCTTTCTTTTTCTTCTTAGACTTTTTGGATTTTTTAGAATCCTTGTCGTCGTCCTTATCTTTTTTGGATTTCTTTGACTTCTTGGAGTCCTTATCGTCGTCCTCGTCTTTATCCTTCTTGGATTTCTTGGACTTTTTATCTCCGTCATCATCCTTGTCCTTTTTGGACTTCTTGGATTTTTTAGAGTCGGAGTCATCGTCTTCTTTGTCTTTCTTAGACTTTTTAGAATCCTTATCGTCGTCGTCCTTATCCTTTTTGGATTTCTTTTTCTTCTTAGGTTCCGCTTCGTCGGAATCGTCGTCGCTATCTTCGGATTTCTTGGATTTGGACTTTTTCACGGTGCTACCGTTATCGGAAGCCTTACCTGGCTTTGCCCTGCAATAAGCATCCACACTAGTTCCGCTTTCTTTCTTATAACCCGATACCCAGGTACAATCCGAATCCGATTCGCATTGGCCTTTGGATAATCCTTGGCATTGCGATTCGGCCGAGGCAGGGGACCAGCTTAAGATCAAAACGGTCGCTAATGCGACATTGAGTAAGAATTTTACTAGATATATCGGTCTACGATACATTCCTTTCGGCTCCTATACGGAAATATGTGGGACTACAATTTATTTCCTCGGGGAATTTGCGATCCTGAATTGGAAATCCGCTCAAATAATTTCGAAAAATGATTCGAGCCGAAGGGATAGCCGATTGATAACTGGAATATTAAAAAAATGTTCTAAACAAAAAGAGTTTCAGAATAGAAAAATCGAATGATAGACGTAAAAAGGTGGGTCGGGAGGGGAATTCCTCCCGACCAAGCACAGTCAGGAATCAACCGCCATAGTACGTCATTTTGGAACCCGCGCTTTTCGAAATTAAGCCCATCTAATCTAACTAAACTCCCTCGGGGTCCAGAATCGGAAGCGGAGGGAATTCTACTATCGAGAGTGCAGGTAGTCAAGCGGACAAAATGAAACAATCTCAAATTTTGGAAAAAAATTTCAGATCGTACCGATATAACACCTGTATTTCGAACGAGCGCTATCTTTACTAATAAAGAGACTTAACGGAGATTCCTTAGGCCGTAAAATGTCTGCGGTCGACTTATTTCGTATGTTTTAACGGAATGTTTTTAAATCTTAATGAAAATCGAATCCGAAGGATTCTTTAGTATATTCTCAATTTATAATGATTCTACGAATAGGGAAATTCGTACTCAGACGGATAAAGGCCTTGGAATAGGAAATGCTTACCGATCTGATTATTAAAAAGCGGCGGAAAAATAAAAAAGGCCGGTAAAAACCGGCCTTTTGATAATTGCTAAGAAACCCGGCAACGTCCTACTCTCCCACACAGCGAACCATGCAGTACCATCAGCGATGAGAGGCTTAACTTCCGTGTTCGGGATGGGAACGGGTGTGACCCTCTCTCTATAATCACCGAGAATCTAGAGCCAGTATTTCCTCTCGAGCTCCGATGTCCAACCATTTTTAATCCTAAGGAACGAATTTTGAAAAACTAGGGGAAAAAAAGTTTTCCGAACCGGAAAGCAGGAAAGAATTCTCGGATTATGAAATTCTCCCTGATTCTATCCATTCTTCTCTCTACTTTTTACGTTACTTGCGGGACCGGACAGACCAAGAAAGAAGAAGTCGCCAGACCCATCCCTCCCACCCAGGAATTGAGAGCATTCGCCGATACTTTTTGGAACGGGAAATGTGCGACCTGCCACGGTACGAACGGTATCCCTGACCCTAATGTAAATCCGACTCCTAGAAAATTCGGGACCTTCGGAATGAGGATGGGCTTCTTATTCGGAGGGAATAAGATGAGAGCGGGAATTTTCAAAACGATCCGAGACGGAAAGAACCAAGCGATGCCTTCCTTTTCGAAGGAGCTTTCCGAGGATCAAATCTGGGCCCTGGTGGATAAAATAGAGCGACTGTAAAAATTAATATTGTTCCGCTAAAGACCGAACTTCTTCCAAGGAATAAGCGTCCGGCTTTTTTAAGATCTGGACTAAGGCTTTGAATTCGCTTGGAAGCAGATTCTTAGGATGTTTTTGAAAATAATATCTGGAAGAACGAAAGATTCCGTTGAGTCCTCTTCCCCAATAAACCAGATTCAGGTAATATTCCAAGACGCCCTTTTTTCCCAGCTCTTCATCCAAACATTGGGCGATCCGGATTTCCCTCAATTTTCGAGTCAGCGTTTTATCCCTAGATAAAAAAAGAGTTCTAGCCAGTTGCTGATCGATGGTACTCGCCCCTCTAAGTCTTCTGAAGAATAGAACCGCTTGCACGATCGAAGATTGGATATCTGCCAAAGAATATCCCCTATGCCGATAAAAACGATAGTCTTCCACTTCTACCAAATATTCCAAACTACCTTCCGGAAGTTCGTCCAAGCGAACCCAGTCCGGTCCCAGCGGAACTGATTCCAAATTTTCCGGTAGATAAACGAGTTTATCCTCTTGGAAAAGAAGTTTCTTCTCCGGGAAAGTCTGGTAATAGATCAAGAGGCAAAAACAAAACAAGAGGAAACCGCGTATCGCAGTTGCAATCCATTTATGAAGAAAATGTTCCGAACTACTCATACTCTATCGGATTACTTTTTATCATAGATCAAAAAGACTTCTTCCTCGTGTTTTTCACAAGAAGTCAACTTCCAGACATCCTTGTCGAAGTCCAGGTAGGCGGAGTCCCCTCCGGTGATCGACGGAAGTCCTTTTTGTCCCACTAAGAAAGGCACGATCGTAACATAGAGCCGATTCACCAATCCTTTTCGAAAAAAGGAATCGTTGAGCCTAGGTCCGCCTTCAAGAAGTATTTTGGAATATCCTCGTTTTCCCAATTCTAAAAGCACAAAATCGGAATCCATATCCTGAGAATCCAATACTACGATCTCCGCGAGATCCTCCAAATTGGAGCGCACTTCTTTCTCGTTATTCGAAGTGCAGAATAGTAAGGGTCTTTGCTTGGAAAATTGAAATACTTTGCGATCCTCGGGCAGGGTTCCGTTACGAACTAGAAGAATAGGCCTAGGTTCCCGGTCGGATTCCACATAACGTAGATGAGTGACCGGATCGTCGTTTAAAAGGCTGTTTTTTCCCAGGATCAAAGCATCCGATTCGGAGCGGATTTGGTCCATTCTTCTCTTATCGTTTCGGGAAGAAAGACCGTACCATTTTCCGTCGGGACGAGAAACTTTTCCGTCCAAGGTCATGGCCATATTTACGGAGAGAAAAGGAAGATTCATTTAGACTGGGCTGCGAGAGTTTCGGAAAGTAGTTTGGTCACTCTCCCTCTGCAAGTGCCGCAGCCTGTGCAGCAATTGGTATCTCTCATTAATTTTCCTAATGTATCGTTTCCCCTACGGATAGAATCCAACAGATCTTGCTCGGATACTTGGTTGCACACGCAAACCTTTCTAGGTCGCATTAAGGCGTTCAAATCGATTTGGCTGAAGTCCGGCGAATTCATGTACTCGTATATCTATTGGACGTCGAAAGGGGAAGCTTCCAAGTAATCTAGTATCCGTAAGCGGGGGATCAAGGGATTTTTTTCCTAATTTTATAAAGGTAGCATATACCCTGGGAAGCCGATATTTCTCGTTGACAATAGGACTTTCGAGCCCATCCTCATTCGGAAATTCCATAGAGGAAACTTTTTTACAATGCAAGTAACCAAACGCGCTCCCTTACGGGAAATCTTCGGATGGTGCATGTTCGATTTCGCCAATTCGAGCTATACTACGGTTATTATAACAGTCATCTATTGCAGAGTTTTCGCGGAAGTTCTGGTTCCGCAGTCTTCCAATCCCGGCAATCCGTATGAGGATGGAAATTTCTTCTTCGGTTTAGCATTGTGCATTTCCTACCTATTGGTAGTGATCACCGGGCCTTTATTCGGCGCCATCTCCGATTATTCCGCGAGAAAAAAAGCCTTTTTATTTTGGAGCTATATAGGTTGCATTATCACCACTTCCGCCCTTTGGCTTGCTTCTAGCCCGGGAGTCTGGGGTGTAGCGTTTGTATTGCTGATCTTTTCGAACTTCTTTTTTGCATCGGGAGAAAACTTCGCCTCCTCTTTCCTCCCACATTTGGGCCCCAAAGAACAACTAGGTAAAATTTCAGGATATGCCTGGGGAGTCGGTTATATCGGCGGATTGCTTTCCGTTTTTCTGGTAAGCCAATGGGTAGGAGACGCAATCACGAGTGAAAATTACGGCTCCTTAAGACAGGTAGGACCTTTGACCGCCCTGTTCTTTTTTCTCGCAGGAATTCCTACATTCATCTTGTTGAAAGAATACCAGGCCCTTACCGCAAAACCGGACGGAAGAAGTTATTTAAGAATCGGCTTTCATCAAGTATTCAAAACGATCCGATCCGTGGGATATTTCAAGGATTTGGTTATCTATCTGGTTTCGCTCTTCTTCTCTATGGCCGCGATCTCCATCGTTATCTCCTTCGCATTTCTTTACGGAAACCAGGAAATCAAGATCACCGCTGAGCAAACGAAGACTCTTTTTATTCTTCTGCAAATCTTCGCTATGATAGGAGCGATCGTCTTTGGAACGGTCCAAGACAAATTCGGCGCCAAGAGAACCTTTAATATTACCTTAGTTTTCTGGATCCTATGTCTTCTAGGTATCTACTTCGTGAAAGATATCACCGCGATTTTGAACGGCTTAGGATTCGATTTCTCCGTGCAATGGGTTTTCGTATTCTTCGGGACCTTAGCAGGTTCGGGTGTAGGATCCACCCAGTCCGCAAGTCGGGGACTAGTGGCCATCTTCTCCCCGGAAACAAAGTCAGGAGAATTTTTCGGACTCTGGGGACTGTCCGGAAAACTGGCGGGAGCAATAGGAGTATTCGCCATCGGAATGCTTCAGAAAATCTTCGATCTACGTAACGCCTTTTTGGTGGTAGCGATCTTCTTCTTTATCTCTCTCGTAATCAACGCGTTCGTAAACGAAAAACGAGGCATCGAAAAAGCGAAGGAATGGGAGAAGCAAAACGGAAATTCTCCGACATAATATTAAGTAACATTAAAACGAATCCCTTCTTCCTGTGCAAAGGGAGAAGGGATTTTCTCTCCGATCCGTCCGCTTTTGCTTGCAGAAATCCGAATTCCTGATTACATTTAGATCGTGGCAAGCCTGGAATTCCAAACCGAGGACGAATTCGAGTCCCACCAGAGCCAAAGAAAGCTCGCTCTGGCGACCATGGACGAATTGACTCAGACCAAATTGGATCTTTTGGATGCGGGCAAAGAAGTTCCTAAATTTCTGAACTATGCCATCTCCTACCTGAATCGCAAATATCTAACGGAAGAAAAAGTGATCAGCGACCTGATCGTTAAGAGGGATGCCGGAGGTTATTAATTCAATCGTCGTCGGAGGCTTTTTCCGCTTCCAACCGAATCTCCGAAATAACCGCCTGGGCCTCGTCAAAGATAGGGGTTAAAGAGGACACATCCTTATCGATCGCTTGGACGCTATCCTCCACATAATAGGTTCCTTGCGTAGTAAGAAAGAAGAATCGAACCTTATCCAAATCCGGACTAGGAATTCCCTCCACCTTCTTCCCTTGTTTCCACAAATAGGCGTATTTTTGAATAAATCGAACGGTGCTTTTTTGGATTCTTTCTTTTCCTCCGCCTCCGATAAAGGAAGCTCCCGAAGTAAGAAAGATACTAGCATCTCCGGATAAAAAGGTGGTCAACGTGGCCAGTTCCCTTTGAGCGGGCAAGTCCAGGATAATCCCGTAAACCAGCGTTTTACCGAGAGGATCCTTGATTCCGATATCGTCATATTCCGTTTGGAAAGCAAGCTGGCGCAATTCTTTATAAGGTGTTTTGTCCGTAGAAGGGCCGCAAAAAATCGAAACGAAGGAAAGAAGAATTATGATTCCGAATCCGCTCGCACCAAGCTTATATGAGAACTTAGGATACATACGATTTTCAAACCCTTAAACGGAACGGACGGAACCGTTCAAGATAAGTATCCATTCTGCAAAAAAAGAAAGACCTCATATTTTAATAAGAGGCGATTTTTCTCTAAAAAACGGTAAGAGGAAAACCTCTATTTCTTTTTAACCTTTTTCTTGGGGGGAGTTTTCTTCTTAGGAGCGGATTTCTTCTTGGGCGGGGTCTTTTTTTTCGCGGCCTTTTTCTTGGCCGTAGCGCGTTTTTTACCCTCTTCGCTCAAAGTCAGGCTCGGGTCCCTTTCCAGATTCTTAATCAGGGAAGTATGCCTGAATCTCAATGCAGACCAGTCGTCGTCGATCGAGATTAAACGGACCCCTTCGAAATTGATTTTACCTAGAGGGTCCCATCCGGCGTCTCTATGGATGGAGACATTATACTTTCGAGAATCCTTTTTGGGATATGCTAACCATAATAACCCGTCTTCAATCAAAGAAGTAGGAACCATAGAAGCGATATTCCTGATTTCCACTTCCGTTTGGACGAAAGCCAGAATCAGGCGATAACGCTTTCCGGAACGTAGGGCCCGATCCACCGGCCCTCCTAGAGTGGAAAGGGCAGGTTCGAATTCGTAAGGCGAGGATAAGACACAAACGTCCCCCTCCCCCGGTTTGAACTGGAGTTTACCGAAAACGGAATGGATAGCCATGTGTAAAGAGAATCCTTTTTGCAGTGAAATGGCAAGCCGGAAACCGGAACGTTTTATTGCGATTGGATATCCGGCCCGCTTCTCTCACTTGATCTATGAACTGGAAGTTTAACATTTATTTCCTACTACGGACGAGTCCCAAAGAGGCCCGGAACAAAACCAACCATTCATGAAGGTTCTGTTTATTATCCGTCCATTCGAATTCAGAATAATGATAATATTTTCCTTCTTCGGCGGATAAGGTGAGTGGGATCACCTGTTCTGGGGACTTACGAATCAGGGAAGCGATCTCGGGAGACAGGGTAGTTGTCTGTCCGCTCGGGATATGTCTGTAAGTCGTATAGGCTTCCGTCCCCATTATCAACTTGGACGCTTGGGCTAGAGGTAGCTCCTTGGCTCCCTTTGCAATCAGATAGGTTCGGAGAGCTTGGGCTTTGGCATCCTTTTTACCGGATAATAATCTCAGAAAAATATTCGATCCATCCGAATCCGAATACTGGTTCACTCTCGCTCCTTTCTCCACAAGCAAACGGGCGATCTCATAGCGGTCCGCAAGAATCGCCACATACAAAGGAGTCCAATTGGCTACGCTATTTCCCCTCTCTTCGAAGCCACCCCAACGAGGGTCTGCTCCCGCATCTAGCAGGATCCTGGCAACCTCTAAGGATTTAACGGAATCCAATGGGCTTCTGTTTCCTGCCTTATAACGACCGAACATATCCCTATAGGCGCATTCTTTGGATCTGAGTTTCGGGTCGGCTCCCTTCTTCAACAATGCTTGGATTACGATTTGATCGTTTTTCTTTGCAGCGGTGTAAAGAGGGGTATCACAGGCAGCGAGTCCGTTCGGATCCTCCCCTTCATCCAAGAGAGCTAAGGCCTTATCGGACGCTCCTTCTTCGATGATATCCACAAGAAGAGTGGAACATCCGTAAACCAAAGGAAGCGATAGGCAAAGGAATAAGGTGGCACATCTTCTGCCCGTTCGATAATTCATATTCTATTAATATTAGGAAATCGAGAATCCGAGACAGGAAAAACCTAAAAAAGATTCGGGAAGAATGCCGACCTTATCCGGGATCGGAACACGGTCGACGATAGATAAGCGACTTATTGGAATTCCAACATCTTCGAGATCAGTCTTTTCTGGTTCAATTCCAGATCCCGAAGCTTATGTCTAACGTTCTTATCCACTCTCCGCAGATATTTCTTATAGGTAACGATGATTTGCTTCTGCTTATTATAAGGTAGAGGATTAGTTTCTTCGTGCAACTTGGATTCCACGCTCGGGGGAATGGACTGAACCGGAGTATCGGGCCAAATCTGATCGGTATCGTAACTGGAGTAATATTCCAGTTTGATTTCCTTATTATTATTCGGCGTTCTCTTTCCTTCGGATCCGATCTGAGGTCCCTTTGGGTCCACATTGATCACTCTTCTCATTTCCCGTATGAAAATCTCGCCGTTGGAATTCGTACGTTTGAATTGCATAATGATCTTTTCGAGTTTGTCCGGATTCTGCCCCGGATAGATGAAAATGCGGGCGTTGTACAGATAAGTTTTAGGAAAGTCCCAGAAGGATTCTCCCGATCCCATATCCAACTCCAGATACGGCTTATTCTCCCGATCCGTTTTCAGGAATTGGGGAAGCTCTTGCGGTTCGTCTCCGATATATCTCAGAGCCTTTTTAGTCGTATCCATTTGTAGGATCTTATTGATCTTATGAATGTTTTCCGATATCGAAGCGTGAAGATTATCTATCTCTATATCGGAGAACCCCGCCTTACGAATCGCTTCGATCTGACGTTCCACTTCCCTCTCTTCCATAGTGAGAATTTTAGGAGCCGCTTGGACTTGGACTAAAGCCAGCGAAAGGGAAAAGAGGACAAAGATAAGGGTTTTCATAAGACTGCCTTCTTTCTAAATATCGAAAAGACTATACCCCATTCTTGATCCGAGAAACGATTTTTTCCCGACCCAGAACCCGATTATGCCTCGAATCTTCCGCCCGAACGCCTATTTTGAAGAAGAGATCCTAGAAGAAAGGCTTTCTCCACGAAAACTTCACTCCCGAAATTCCATCATAGAATCCGCAATGCTTGTACTTGCCGGCTTACAAGAAGAAGCGGATACGATACTCGTCCATAATCTTCCAGATCCGGAATGGACTCGGTACCTGGAAGAGAAAGGTTTCCGCATCGGCGCTTACTTAAAATGGAACCAAACCCACGGGCTCGCGCAAGGCTTTCAGGAAAATCCAAGGTTCGGAGAATGGGGAAACGTCTCCCGATGGGTGAACGGAAAAGGTCCCATTTTGAATCCCAACGCTCTCGCTCTCTCTAAGCGTTTATCTTCCAAGATTAGGCAAAGCGAATGGAAACAGACTTCGGGCTTCTGCGAATTCGAATCATTTCCTATCCGGGAAATTTCCGAATGGATTGCATGTAGAGGCGCTTTGGATCCCCGGGACCGATTCGTTCTCAAACCCGAATTCGGTTTTGCAGGCGCTTCCCTTCTGGGAACTCCGGAGGAATTGGAAGAAACCGTCCGGGAATTCTTTCTGGAAAGAAATGAAAATCTAGTCTTGGAGCCCTGGAAGAATAGAACCTCCGATTTTAGTCTACTATTTCGTTCTGAAAACGGAAAATCGGAAACGGAGGGAGGTACCATTCTTCTTTCTGATCCGGAGGGAAGGTATTCAGGCACCTGGATAGGAGAATCGGAGGAAATCGATTATTATCTTTCCTTGATGCAAGGAGTGAGCGAAAAAATCTCCTCGTTTTGCGAGGACTATTCCGGATTCGGTTCCATAGACTCCTTTTTCTTCCGATCGGGAGAGTCCCTTCTCTTGAGAAAGATCTCCGAAATCAATTTCAGATGGACCATGGGACGAATCCTTTGGGAATTGAGAAAGCATTCTCCCCAGGAAGAATATTCCGACTTACTCCTCTTTCTTCCGCAGATATCCGTGTCCGACGCTTATCTACGTATTCCGGAATGGGAGAAGACTTGCGATTCCAAGATCCTTCCCTTGTCTCCCTTCTATACGAAAAACGGAAAACCCAGGCCTAAAAATCTGGTTTGGATTCGAATTCCTAAGCCGATCGACCAGGATCCTTGGAAAGTTTCGAAATCGGTCTGGGAGGAAGGAATCCGGCTTCTACGTGGCTGAAATGTACTTGTGATTCTTTACCTTTTCTCGAGACTGGTTCCAACCCCTCGGGTACAACGCTTTGGACCATAAAAGGTCGGGCTCCAGGAAAAGAGATGGAACTGTTTCTTAACTACGCGCTATATATTATTGTCAGTATCGGATTTTTGATTCCTTTCACGGGATTCGTAATCGGAGCGGGAGCGATCGTAAACGCAACCGTCGCGGGATTTGCGGTTAACTTTTTGGCCCAAATCTTGGAAGAGGACAAACTCAAGTCCTTCTTGGAAAAGAATAAGTCCACTCGCTTGGGCCAAGCTCTCCAAAAAGCTGTGGATGCTGGAAAGACCAAATTACAACCTTCCACGGCTACGGCTCATACCGAAGATCACGGACACGGAGAACACCATCTTATCTCCGTTAAAACCTACTCTTTCGTTTTCGGAGCTCTGATCGTCGGAACCATCGTTACGGTTTTAGTCGCTCAAGTGGACTTCGGCGCCATGAACACCGTAATCGCGATGCTCGTCGCCACCATCAAGGCCTCTTTGGTTCTCGCTTATTTCATGCACTTGAAATACGATAACGTTATGAACCGTGCGATTTTCGGATCCGGGTTTTTATTCCTTCTTCTACTCTTCGGATTCTCCGTTGCGGACATCTTTACCCGCGCGAAAATCCTGGTAGGATTCCCTTACTAATACCGATCTTAAATTCTAAGAAATTGCAAGAACCGGCTTACGAGCCGGTTTTTTTGTAGCCTTTCCCCGTCTCAGTCTTCTCCTTTAACTTTTTTCCAGATTCCAATCTTCGGGAAACCCCACATGGCAGGATATTCAGGCACACCCTTGGTTAAAAAATTAGGTTTCAAAGAAGGACAAACGGCCATTCTACTAAAAGAACCCAAAGGTTTTAGGGATCTTTTAGAGGGTCTTCCTTCCGAAATCCGATTCAAAAAGAAGTTGGACGGAGATTTCGACTATATTCATTTTTTCTGTAAGACCGAGGAGGATTTGAAAGAATTCTTTCCGCAATTTCCGAAACATCTCGCGGATAAAGGAATGGTCTGGATCTCCTGGCCCAAATCCGCTTCGGGAGTAAAAACCGATCTAAAAGAGGACAAAATCCGAGAAATCGGATTGAAGACGGGGCTGGTCGACGTTAAAGTTTGCGCAATCGATTCGGTTTGGTCCGGCCTTCTCTTTCGTAGGAGAAAGGCTTAAACCCGAATGGGCGGAGAGCGAGCGGTAGGGACTTATGAACGGCAGGCTAAACGAATCGTCTTATTCTCTATTATCCCTCTTTTGTCTTTCCTTACTCTCAGTATCCTGCTTGGAAAAAGTTCCGGAAGTAAGTAAGACTCTGGAAATTCCCGAACTAGGAATCGTTCTGAATTACGAAGGCTGGACCTATGAGGAACAGGACCCGAGCTTGGATCCGGTCGAATCTTCTAAATCCAAGACTCGAAAACCGGAAACCCAAAAGAACGCGAATGTTCTATTTTATCTTTTCGAAAACGAACCTACGGAACACCCGGAGATCCGAACCGTAATCCACTTCGTTTCCGAACCGATTCCCAACCGAAACGCTAAGGTCGCACTGGAAGACTACGTCGCTTCGATCGGGGCCATATACTCCAATTTGTATAAAGGATACGAAGTGCTCTCCGTTCCTCAAAGACGGGATTTAGGAAACAATAAGGCCATGTTCGTAGAATCCAAATTTCAACTTCCCAAATCCGGAAAAGATAGGGAAGTAAGGATGTTTCAATGGATCGTGTTAAAGGATCAGACGGCTTATATATTCACCGCAACGACTCCGGAATCGGAACAATCGAAGAAGTCCAAGAAAATCCTAAACACCATGTCTTCGATTACCGAAAGCAAACCGGACCCGAAAAAATAAGTCCTATCGCACTCCGGTTCCGTGAGAGTGGGAATGAGGGTGCGGGTGTTGATTCATACTGATATCCTCATAATCTACGAGTAATTTATAGATGGTTACCGCATCCTTCCAGATATGGATTTTTCCTTCCTGGTTCATCTGGCGTACGAAATCGTTTACGTCGCCAAGCCTCGATCGGAAAAAGTAGAATAGCTTCTTATCTTCGATCGCGATATGGGAAATCAACCACTCCTTCAGATCTTGGAGGAGCAGTGAAATCGCTTCCATCTCTTCCTTTTCGCTCCTTTCCGCCAGGTCGTTGATCAGCATATTAAAGCTTTCATGCTGCTTGATATGATTCTTCTCACCTATGAAATGAAAATGGTGCATGATCGCTTCTTCCGTATTGAAGTGCTCACGGATATATTCGATCGTTTCGGTAATCGCGTTCTTCAGCTGTCTACTCAGGGAATTATTATTAATCTCTTGCCTCAGCTTCTGTTTGTACAGTTTGTCGGTTTTAACTAGCAGCTGTAATAACCAGAGATGTTGCATATCCACAATTGCGATTCCGGTTCTTAATCTATATCTGTACCATAATTCGGAAATCGCCTTAAGATTATCCTCTCCGACGTTCTTAAACTCGGCCGAGATTTCCTGCTCTTCGGAATGCACGACCAAAGAATATAGAACTTCTATCTCGTCCCGATAAGGAGAATGTTCCAATCGATTCTGCATCCATTCCTGGGTTTCGAGGCTCATCATATCCTTTGCCGCTTCTGCATAGGCCTTATCCTCTCCTAGAATGTGACGGAAAAGCCATTTCTTCAGATTCTTGAGGAGATCCAATCCTGCCTGGCGAAAATCTTCCGTTACGTTTTCTCTCGCCCTTCTACGTAATGCCATAATGAAACGGCTATGCTGAAGTCTATGTTGCCCGAGCTTATCGAAATTGATACTTTCCAATAGTTTCTCTTCCAAGGCGAAATGCTCGAGAGTATAATCCAGGGTTTTGGTCAGAGCAGAAGAAAAACTCTCTTGTAATTTGGCTCCGTTGCCACCCTCGAGTTTTTCTTCCAGGTTCACAAGAATCGCAATCAACCACAAATGCTGTTTATCTATCTCCGGTATTCCCAGAGCCAGGTCGAAAGTCTTCCAAATGCCTCGAATTTTCTGAATGGATTGATTGTTTAGCACCAAAATCTTTTCCTCCAGTCTGCTTCCAGATTCAGAGTAGAAAGAGGGTCCGGTACGGATAGTGAAAGCTGAATGAAGGCGCCGAACAAGCACTTGATTTATATCAAGCGTCATACGCCATTTAAATCATAATTGCATAATATGCGATAATGCGAAAGTATTAGTCGGTTCGCCTTACGAACGGATATACGATCAGATTCCGAAGTTTTGAACGATCATTTTGGCTTCTTTGAGGAATTGTTCCTCTTCTTCTTTCGTAAAGGGCCCGAATCGATTCTCTTGGAAACGTTTAGACAGTTGGATATACTCCAAACATCCTGCCACGCTCATCTCCGGCTTGGCTTTTCTTTCGTATATGACTATGTCGCCGTTTTTGGGAAGGACCATGGCTCGAGGAGGGATCTTCTTTCCGCCGCGAATCATACATCCGGCGAGAATCATGGCTCCGTCTCCGATTTCAGCCTCGTCCAAAACAACAGCACCGATTCCGATCAAACATGCCCTGCCTATTCTGCATCCGTGAAGCATCGCATTATGGCCGACTAAAGTATAATCTCCTATATCGATGCTCCCGGTCGAATCCGTATGCAGAGTGGTATTGTCCTGGATATTCACGCCCTCGCCGAGCCGGATCACGTTCATATCCGCTCTAGCGACCGCACCTGGCCAAAGAGAAGAATACGGGCCCATTTCTAAAAGACCCATAGCAGTCGCCGCCGGATGAATGAAGGCAGTTTCGTGAATCTTCATATTCTATCTAAGAGGGTAACCTGAGGAATTTGCGATCTGAATCAAACGATCCGTGATCTCCTTGATTCTATCCTGGGTTAAATTCTTATCCTTACCGAGCAGACGGAACCGATAAGATACTGATTTTTTATTTTCCGGGAGATTTCCACCGGTAAAGACTACGGTCACTCGAATGTCTTCCAATTCCGGGAATTTTTCCTTTTCAGCTAATTCCGCAAATACGGAAGAAGATTCGGTATGATCCATAACGATGGATAAATCGATTTCAGTCTGAGGGAAATGAGAAGGGGCCTTGAAATAGTTCCGGTTTCTTTCCTCCGACCAAACTTCCAATAGAGCGGAAAATTCAAATTTTCCTAATATAGTTCTCTTTTTGACGTCGTAGGAATCCAGGACAGCGGGATGAGCGTATCCCAGTTCCCCGATTTTTTTACCGTCTACGATAAGGGAAAGGGAAGCCTTAGGATGGAAATACGGAACCTCAGAGATCTTCCATTCGAATTCTCTAAGATTCCAATGACGAAGAACCTGCTCTATTCCGCCACGAACCTCGAGAAAATCGGATTCCAAGAGTCCGATATCCTTTTCTCCAGCCTTACGACCTGTGGAAACCGCCCAAGCGAACCATTTCGCTTCGTTATCGGGTTCTGCCGCCTTCTTATACGTTCTTCCGAACTCGAAAATACGAAACTTTTCGAATCGATCGGAATTCAATCTTACATTCTTCAGTAGGGACGGATAAAGCGAAGTCCTAAGATAGGCCTGCTCGTCGGGCATCGTGTTTAGAATCTTGACCGCTTCTTTGGAATCGGACTGAAAGGAAACATCCTGGAAAGAAGCGTAAGAATAATTGAATACCTCATTATAACCCAGAATCGCGGAAAAGGATCTCTTCAGAAGACGTTCCAGTTCCCGTGAGAAATTTCGTGCAGGAGGTCTGACATCCGAGGTAAGAGGTCGAACCGGAATGGAAGCGTATCCGATCGTTCTTCCTATTTCCTCGACTATATCTTCCGGAATGGTGATATCGTAGTTATGTCTGTATTTAGGTACAGTTACCGAAACCGTATCCCCTTTCCATTCGGTCGTAAAAGAGAGTTGTTTCAGGATTTTTTCGGATAAGGCCTTATCGATTTCGGTTCCGAGTTTCTTGTTCAAGAAATCCAAGCTGACTTCGATCGAGACCTTTTTGTCAGCAGTATGGATGTATCCCGCGGGAAGACTGGCGGATACGTTCGGACAACCGTTCTCTTTCAGAAGTTGTAAGGCCCTTTTGATTACAGGAATCGTAGTCGTAGCCTCCAAACCCTTTTCGTACCGAACGGAAGACTCGGAGCGGATTCCTGTTTTACGGATGGATTTTCGGACGGATTCTCTAGCAAAAACTGCGGACTCCAAAATCACGGATTTTGTCTTGTCGCCGACTGCTGTCTCGGATCCGCCCATGACTCCTGCAATGGCTACCCCAATTCCTGAATTACGAATTACTAATATTTCGGGACCTAGTTCCGGTTTGGTCTCGTCCAAAAGCGGAAAAGATTCTCCCTTCTTAGCGTAATCCACTTCCAAATCTACCCCGCCTTGGGATTTCAACAGGTCCGCGTCGAAAAAGTGAGTCGGTTGTCCCGCTTCCAAAAGAAGGTAATTGGAAACGTCCACGATATTATTGATGACTCGGACCCCGCATTTTTTCAAACGAGAGCTTATAAGAATGTTGGAAGGAAGAGCAGAAATGCCTTCGATGGAAACGGAATAATAAGAATGCGCGTACTCGGTTTCTTTTACCTTAGGAGAAGGTAGATTCTTATCGAATTGCCAATCCTGCTCTAACGGATGGAATTTGATCGGTAATTCCAACTGCGCGGCAAGTTCTCGTGCAAAACCGAAATGGCTCCAAAGGTCCGGTCTATGAGTGATGGATTTATTATCAATATCGAATATTCTATCCCGGAAACCTAAAAAGTCCCGAAGGATCAAACCGGGTTCCGCATTCGTGAGAACCATCACTCCCGCGTCTTCTTCCGAGAGACCCAATTCTTTTTCGGAACATAACATTCCGGAGCTTTTTACTCCTCGCAGTTCGGACTCTAGAATTTTCTTGCCTCCCAGTTCCGCTCCGGGAAGAGCCAACGGAACCAGATCTCCCGCTTTCAAATTCGGCGCTCCGGAAACGATCTGAATCTTATTTTTACCGTCGGTCACCTGAGCAACCTGAAGCTTATCCGCCTGAGGGTGCTTTTCCAAGGATTCGATACGAACGATGACCACATGATCCAGATGGGAAAAATAATCCTCCACCCCGTCTACTTCGCATATCGAAGCGGCGATTTTTTGCAAGATGGTCTCTAACGGCAGATCTTTTAGAGGAACGAAATCGTTCATCCAATCCAAGGATAATTTCACGAGAACTTCTCCCAACGCCGAAGGTTTCGGCGGAAGTAGTTTAACAAAAGCTTGGAAAGGGGGAGGGTGTCCAGCAGGAAACGGACTGGGATCTCAAGCGGTTCCGGGAAAATAGGCCTGGAACAACTCGAAGCGATGGTGGATCTCTTTTCCGAGTTTCACCTTTCTCAACTCCACCTCGAAGTCTTCTTTGACTTTCTGGATTTCGTTTCTGGTTCTATTCATGGCGGATTTTTTCTCAGGCTTGCCTTCCCATTTATAGGCCGCCTCTTGTCGCATCAGTTTCTCCTCCAATTGGCGAAGAGTATTCTGATTGCTGTTTCGAATCTTGTATTCTTCCTTCTGAAAAAGATCCTTGGTCTGTTCGTAAAGTTCCTTTTTACGACCCTCTACCACGGACTCTAAAGCTTCGCAGGCGAGCACGAAAAATTTCTCGGTATTGTCTGGCATCTGTTCCTCGGAAGAATAGGATAGATTTTCCCTGACTCCTTCCGGAATCATATCCAGGACTTTTGCGTTACCGCTTCTACGATTCACTTCCACTACGAAGATTTCCTTTCGATCCAAGGAGAATTTGAACTCCACCAAGAATACGAAATAAATAGAATGGCCCGAGGATTCATAGAAGCCCATCCTCCATCCGGAACGATCCTTTAAAAAAGAATGCACTGCTTCTTCGATCAGGGGATGTCCGAACGCCAGAAATTCCATGCTATCGTCGGCCAATGCCCTCTCCGAGTCGAAGGTGGCTTTCCTACCCTTGTATCTGCCTCCGTCCAATTCGTAGACCTGGGGTTTTAAGGATTTGATTCGGAAATCCAATCTGTCCCTACATTTTCGAGTGTAGCGTACGAAGAATTCTTCCAAATGCAGATTGGTATACGATCTCTCTTGCAGAGTGGTTTTATAATAATCTTCTAAATTAAAATCCAATAACTTAGGGGTGACCAAAGAACCCAGTTTCTCAAATCCTTTTTTGGCGATCTTTATCCTCTGATCGATCTCCTCCTCCACTTCCTTGAGTTTCTTGTTCCCAGTAACGAAACGCATGAAGCTGGAATGGAAATCCAGTTCGTCCTCGATGGCTCCCAGTAATTCGTCCGAATTTCCTATTGATTCTTCGAAGAGTCGGATCTTGTTCGTCAATACTTCCAAGATTCTCTCCGCGACCGTCTCCTTGGACGCGAAATTGAAAATGAATACGTTGTCCTTCTGACCGAAACGATGGATCCTTCCGATTCTTTGCTCTATTTTCAAAGGGCTCCAAGGAAGATCGTAATTGAAAAGAACGTTTGCGAATTGAAGGTTTCTTCCTTCTCCCCCCGCTTCCGTGCAAATAAGAATCTCGGAAGAATTTCGGAATTCTGCGATCGCATCCTCTTTAGCGTCCGCACTTAAGGAGCCGTGGAACAGAGTGACTTTATAATCCTTTAGAGTGGATGCCAGAAAATCCTGAGTACTCCTGAATTGGGTGAAGATAATGAATTTAGGATGTCCTTCCTTCTTGAGCTTGGCAATCGTGTCCTTAAGTTTTTGGCTCTTTCTATCTTCCTTGATTTTCTTTCCGAGAAGAATAAGCCGATTCAAGGAAAGTAGTTCCCTTCGCAGGTTGGCCAAGTCGGAGGGAGCGGATTCGTCCAGATCGGATAGAAAGTCCTCCACTCCTTCCGTTTCATCCAGATCCCATTCGTCCAGCTTGCCCACAACGGACTGTAGACGGTGCAACCTATTCTCCAACATGAACTTGCGTTTGGAAAGAGCGGAGAGTAACGCAAACACGGAAGAATCCAAAAGCTTCTGGAATACGATCATCACGAAACCGATGGCACGGTTTTGGGTCCGCATCGCAAGATTGTATTCTCTCCGAACATACTCCGTGGTTTCGTCGTAAAATTGCCTCTCTACGGGAGACAATTCTATCTTAACGGTTTTTGCGAATCTCTTTGTAAATCCTCCGACCTCGACCTTCCTTCTACGAAGGAGCACCTTCGAGATCTTCTCCTTTAAATCGCTTTTATTGGCAAGAACGTAATCGTTTACGAAAGTATGATACGGTCCGAGAAGATTTGGGTCGACTAAATGCACCAGATAATAGAGCTCTTCCAATTTTCCGCGAAACGGAGTCGCGGTAAGCAAAAGAAGACATTCGCACTTCTTCGCGATTTTTTCCGCGAAAAGATAGGCGCGGGTCACCTTATGATAATCCCTACGCAATCTATGCGCCTCGTCAAATACTACGATATCCCATTTCGTCTTGAGAATTTCCTCCGCATATTTCGGATTCTTGATAAAATCCACGGAGGTGATGACGTGTTTATAATTCTTCCAGTTCTTTTCTCCGGAAGCGATGAAGTTTCTTCTCTTTACGATTTCGAAGTCTTCGTTGAACTTATTCTTCAATTCCTGCTGCCATTGGACAAGCAAGGGAGAAGGCGCGACTACCAACACCTTCTTGTATCCTCTTCTGAAAATCAGCTCCTTCATAACGAGTGCGGCTTCGATGGTCTTTCCGAGTCCCACCTCGTCGGCCAGGATGAATCTAGGTCGCAGGGAATTGACTACCACAAAGGTAGACTCGATCTGGTGAGGCAGAAGCCTCGTTCTAGAATTGGATAAGGCAGAAAGTTTGTCGTAAGCGTGGGTCAACTTCAGCTCGAAAGCCTGGAGACTTAGATCCAAGAGTTCCGGATCTCCCGAAGGGTGGGAGAATGCGGTAGGATAAGGCCCTATGACTTTGAGCTGATTGGAATTTTCGGAGACGGTACGTTTGGTTCCGGATTTGGGAAATAATACGGTAAGTTTCTCGCCTTCGGAACTTTCTATTCTTCCGATTCCTAATTCGGGTTCGTTGCGAAGATAGCAGGAATCTCCCCGATATCCGGAGGATCGATTCGAATCGAAATCTAGACTAAGCTGTAGCGTTGATTCCAAACTCAAACTCCGCGTTTTTCTCCCCACACATATTTGTGGGTCTGAAGAGAGAGACGAAGGTCCATTCTGGAAGATTCCTTCATCCAATCCACAAGGGTTTCCGGAGAAAGCTCGCCGAATACGGGAGACACTAGAAGATTCGCGCCGCTCAAAGAGAATGCATCCACTACTTCCAAGGTACGATCGAAATCATTTTTGTCCCGAATCACGAACTTTACCTCGTCCAAATCATCGCCCTTCTCTCGTAGATCGTTCAAATTTTCCGAAATCATTTTGGATTCCATACCGGAACCGGGAAGCTTATAATCCAAAGTAAAAATCATATGCTCCAAACCTCGGATGGGTTCGGCTCCGTTCGTCTCCACTCTCACTCTAGTAAATTTCCCGATTTTCTTTCTTCTTTCGAATAGTTCGGTAGCCAAGGCTTGAGAAAAATCTCTATTAGATTTTTCCAAAGGCTCTCCACCGGTAAGCAATACCTGAGTAGGAGCTAAGGAGAGCCTTTCTACCTGGGCCAAAACCTCTTCCAAACTCATTTCCGTTCCCGCCTTATGGGATAAGGCATAGGGGGTATCGCACCAAAGCTTTCGAGTTCCATCCATTCCGCATCTTAAGGAACATCCCGCGAACCGAACAAAAACCGTGGGAAGCCCGGTGGAAATCCCTTCCCCTGAAACGGAAAGATAAATCTCGTGAACTACGGTTTTCATAATAGGAAGAAGGTCTCCTTGGTACAAGATTTTTACCGAAAGGTCGTGGAAGATTCCAGAAAAAACGAATTCTTAGATTACCAAAATCATTTTATCGCCGACGAAGTCAAGAGACGGGTTCGAAATTACCGAAAAAAGGTTGTGTCCCTTCTTGGAACCAGGTAAATATTTCGGTGGGAATTTCCTGAATTCCCTATCTTCGATTTATCGCAACTCGAAAGAAATATCCAACCTCATGAAGCTTTCCTTTTTAGATAAACTAAGAAATCAAACTCGTTTCCTGCAATGGAGATTGTTATTGGGATTCTCTTCCCTTACATTGCTCTTAGTCATCGCTAGTATCATAAGCGGTTATTGGATTATCGTTCTCAATCAATCCGGAACCTGGGTAGAACATACTTTCGAAGTGATAGCAAGCATAGACGATTGCAAGAATCTAACTCGTGAAATCGAAGCTACCGATAATTTTAAACAAACCCAAGCGCCCGATAGCACTTGGCAAACCCTGGAAAGAGAGGTCATACGTCTATCCGGATTGGTTCAGGACAACCAAATACAATCCTTAAGAGGAATATTACTG
This sequence comes from Leptospira wolffii serovar Khorat str. Khorat-H2, assembly GCF_000306115.2. Classification (NCBI taxonomy): domain Bacteria; kingdom Pseudomonadati; phylum Spirochaetota; class Leptospiria; order Leptospirales; family Leptospiraceae; genus Leptospira; species Leptospira wolffii. The sequence continues at coordinate 686,597 of NZ_AKWX02000020.1, read as the reverse complement.
ATTTCTCTGGTCCAGGAAGCTAAAAAGAATCCCCGCTCTTTTCATACTAAGAATAAAATGGACGAGTTGTCCGAGATACTTGGCAAAATGGAAGAAGAAGAGTTGCGACTGTTGAAGCAACGTAATTCTTCCAACTCAGCAAAGGGGATTCGGACCGCTTATTCTCTATTTGCTCTAGTCGTCCTGTGCTTTATCATCGTAGGTTTCGCAACTCAGAGATTGAAAAAGGACATAGAGGAAAAGAAAAGAATCACGGATAAATTGGTCGAAAGCGAATCCCGGCTTTTCTCCATTTTGGACAATCTGCCTTCCGCATTTGCAATGTTGGACATAGACGGTAAAGTATTATTACACAATCGCGTCTTTGCGATCAAGTTCCTCTCCGATATCGCCTCAAAGTCCAATATGTATCTAGCCTCGGTCTTCGGAGAGGAAAAAGGCTCCTTTCTATCGAGCATGCTCGCGAGATCCCTTTTCAAGGAAGGTACTTACGACTTCGAATTGGATCTCTCCTCCGGAGGAGAGGAAAGGACTTACCTATGCGTATTAGTTCCCCTCCAAGATTTGGAAGGACAGATTTATGCTATTTGCGGTCTTTTTACGGATATTTCCGTTCGCAAAAACTACGAGCAAGATCTGAAAAAAGCAAAGGAAGAAGCCGAGAGAGCCAACCGCGCCAAGTCGGACTTTCTTGCTATGATGAGCCATGAGATCCGTACGCCAATGAACGGAGTTATCGGAATGACGGAACTTCTGATAGACTCCAATCTTTCCGGTGAACAAAAGGAATACGCGGAAATCATACAGAAAAGCGGAGAAGGACTTCTAAGCATCATCAACGATATTTTGGACTATTCTAAAATCGAATCCGGAACATTGAGCTTGGAGATAAAAGAATTTTCCGTGCTGGAAATCATCGAAGAGACTTTGGATATGTTTCGCTCCAAGGCCGCACAGAAAAAGATCGACCTGGTCCATTATCTGGACCCCAACGTTCCCGAGACGATTTTCTGCGACAATCTGAGATTAAAGCAGATATTGATCAATCTGATCGGAAATTCCATCAAATTCACCGAAGAAGGAGAGATCTTTCTTTCTGCGGAAGTTTGGGAAAAAGACGACTCCAATTACACCATACTCTTTTCCATAAGAGACACCGGCATAGGAATTCCTAAGGAAAAACAAAGCGAACTATTCCAGCCGTTTTACCAGGCGGACAATTCCTCGACTAGAAAATACGGCGGAACGGGCCTAGGCCTTTCCATCTCTTCCCGATTGATCCAAATGATGGGGGGAAGAATTTGGATGGAAAGCGAACCAAGAAAAGGTACGACATTCTCCTTCCTCATCAAAGTGGAAGGTTCTCAGAAAGCGATCTCGAACGAACCGGAAATCAATCCCGCTTTGGAAAACAAAAAGATCCTAATCGTAGACGATAATCCGACCAATCTCAGAATTCTTTCCCATCAATTACAGACGTTGGGGCTCATCACTCTCTCCGCAAAATCCAAGGCGGATGCCATGAGTCTTTTGGATTTGGGAATGATTCCGGATATGGGGATTCTGGATTATAATATTCCGGATAGTTCGGGAATCGAGATCGCCAAGGCGATCCGCAAGGGACATTTTCATTTTCCTATCGTGCTTCTCTCCTCCTCTTTTTTGGATCCGGAAGAAAAGGAAACCTCATCCGGTCTTTTTGCAGGAGAGATCAGTAAACCAGTAAAGAAAAAGGAAATAGAGAGAATCGTAACCGAGATTCTTGCCCAAGAAGCGAGTAAGACTAAAGCGAATACGTTCAATTCTTATCTGGCAAGCCAAAAGAATCAGCTTAGCGGGCAATTTCCTTTTCATATTCTTATCGCGGAAGATAACGAAATCAATCAGACTCTCGCCAAGAGAATCATCCAGAAATTAGGATATGAACCCACGATCGTTCCTAACGGCAAAGAGGTGCTGACTCGACTCAGAGAGCAGAAGATCGATCTAATCTTCATGGATGTACATATGCCGGAGATGGACGGATTGCAGGCCACACAATTGGTCCGAAGCACTTGGCCCATAGAAGAGCAACCTTATATCATTGCGATGACCGCCGCGGCCATGCAGGGCGACAGGGATTTGTGTTTAAGGGCGGGAATGAACGATTATATATCCAAACCGATCGTATTCGAAGAACTGGTCCATGTGATGCGAAAGGCGGGCCAGACCTTATTTCCCGGCTCTAAGGCCTAAAAAATCCCGGACTTCTTCGGTAAGATTGCCGATCTTTAAACAAGGAGTTCCTATTTTTCATGTTCCGGGGAAAAATCGCGACCATCTTGGTTTTATTATTCGTATTATTCTCCTCCGGGGCGAGAGAAAGCCAGGAAAAAGAAACCGAATCCTCGGATACCAGAAAGACCGTTCTCTGGACGGGGCAGATTCTTTCCGTTTATAGAAATAAAGGCAAAGCTAAGATACGTATAGATCGTAATTCCTACTTTGCGGAACGCAGCGAAGAAGAAATCCGAGCTATCCTGAGCGAAAAGGCCTCCCTCCCTTTATTAAGAAAACCTAAGTTAGAAGAAATAGGATTCTTCGAAATAGAGAATATCGAAATAGAATTCGGAACCGTAGGTCGTAAGACTAGACCGATCTCGATAGAACTTAGAGGCAAATTCTCCCTTGCGGAAGGCAATCCGGAGCGATTGATTAGCGCCGGTCTTTTAATCGGAGCGTACGGACAGGAAACTTTCTATAGAGAGCCTACTAGTTTCGACGCCACCGACAATGTTCGGAACCGACTACCGAAAACCATTCTTCATGCAAAAGACGGAAAAGAAATGGTGTTAGTCCACTCCGGATACGATTCCGGCGGAAAAATACTCTATGAACACATGGGATATTTCCTTTACGGACAGGGAAACGATTCCTCCGAAGACAGTTATAATCCCTATTTCGGAAATCCGGAAAGAAGCAACTTAGAGGAATTACCCTCCTTCTATATAGATAAATACGAAGTCACCAATAAAGAATATAATAAATTCTTAAAGGAAACCGGCACACCTGCCCCGCCTCACTGGGAAAACGGGATTTTTCCCAAGGGCAAGGAATACCATCCTGTCACGAACCTGACGTATAGAGAAGCCGAGTCTTATGCAAACTGGGCCGGTAAAAAACTGCCTTCGGAATGGCAATGGGAAAAAGCGGCCCGAGGAACGGGACTCGTGTGGAGACTGCTGAAAAACGAAAGCTACGAGTTCGTCTCCCAGCCGATCGATTATCCTTTCGGAAACGAGTTCGACCCGGAGCTATGCAATACTCGGGAAAGCGGTAGAAAAGGAACGCTTTCCATTTACGATCTTCCGAGCAAGGGCCAAAGTCCTTACGGTGCGATCGGAATGTGTGGTAATGTGGCGGAGTGGACGAGCTCTCCTTACGTTCCTTATCCGGGACATAGACCCCTTACCGGTAGATACGGAAAACACCTGAAAGTCATCCGAGGCGGCTCCTATTCCTTGAGTCGAGAAGAAGCCAAGGCTTACGCCAGGGACTTCGGAGGAATTCCGAATTTGCAAAACGATCGTAAGGCCGGTTTCAGGCTTATTATAGAAGCCAAAAATTGATCTCAGGTCACTCGAGTCTTTAGTAAAATCTTATCCAAAGTCCTCGGAAAAAATCTGTTCAGAAACAAAGCGAACTTCTCCTTTAAACGAGAAGGGACCAATTCTCTTTTCCGATTTTCCATTCCTTTTAGAATCATCTTGGCGACTTTTTCGGGAAGAATCCCGTTTCGTTGTCCCTCGTCCATAATTCCATGAGGTGTCCCATCTCCCGACAACGCTTTGACCGAGATCTCGGTTTTCACGAATCCGGGAGAGACCGTCATAATATGCAGGCCTGTCTTGGCATTCTCCAATCTTACGCTGTCCATAAAAGCTTGGATCGCATGTTTACTTGCCGCATATCCGGAACGGAACTGAGTCGCAAACTTTCCCTGGACGGAGGAAATCGCCACGAAATGTCCGTCGCATTGGCAAAGATCCGCTTCCAATAATTTATAAAGAAGGACCAGAGGAAAATAATTCGTATCCATAAGCGCACGAAATACTTTCAACTCCGCCTCTCCCGCAAGTGCTCTCATCGAAACCCCGGCGCTATGAATGACTCCGTCGAGTCGTTTCACCTTTTTGCGAAATTCCTCCACGCTCTTTTTTAGTTCGGATTCCGAACTGATATCCGTAGGAAATACGAGAATATTTTCCGGACGAATCGCTTTCGATTTTAACTCCTTGAGAGCTTCCTTTCTTCTTGCGATCACTCCGACAATAGCTCCTTTTTTTTCCAATTCGGAAGAAAGCGCCCTGCCTATCCCCGAACTGGCACCGGTGACTAAAAAGACCTTATCTTGGAAAAATGAATTCATGTACGGGCCCGAAAAAGTAGGAAGAAGAATAAGAGAGAATTCCAAAAAAGCAAACGAAAACACCGTAAAATCCTTTCGGCGAATCCTCCCGGATAAAAAAAGGAAAGAGGAGATCCTATGGCGCTATCCCAACTCAAACAAAAGATCCGTTACAAGGACTGCGGTTTCCAGCGCAGATACGAGAGTCGGTATTATTGGTTTCCGGAAGAGAGCCCTCCCACCTGCTTGATAGAAGTCAGTCAAAGGGATCCCTACCACGACATGACTCTATACATGCTCGTAAATCTTGCTACGATGAAAATCATCGACATAGACGTGGAAGAAGATCGGGTTCCTTACGAAACTTGTCCTCATGCAATCAAATCGTATTCGTATCTGATCGGAGAAGATATCTCTTATAATAAGATAATGCGAAAGTTTCCCGAAGACAAGACTATAGGTTGTCTTCATATCAACGAGCTTCTACAAAATGCCGCCCAAAGTTTCTCCTCCGCCTATGCCTTCTTTTTGAAAGAGAGAAATTTTCCGCCCGAGTGGGACGAATACAGAATGTATCAGGGAAATATGGACGCAAAATCCCGCCGGGAAATCGGACGCCATTGGTGGATGAAAGACAAAGGAGTCAGAAATTCCTGCTATAGCTTTTCCGACCGACACGAGACCCAGGAAATCAAACAACAAGTGAAACCTCTTGACAGTATTACTACACTGATGGTAAAAGAATTTCGAAGCGCTCGGACAGACAAAACGGAGTCCTAAAATCCCGAAAATCCGATCCTCACACGCCCGCTTAGCTCAGGGGTAGAGCATTTCCCTCGTAATGAAAAGGTCGCCGGTTCAATTCCGGCAGCGGGCTTCCTTCTTCTCTTTTCGTCTAATTCTAAATCGAATTCCCATGCTAGTTCGCATTCTTCTAATTCCGATCCTTTTCTGCGTTAGCCTGCCCATCCGCTCGCAAGCGCCTTCAAGCTGTGATCCTAAAAACGTATGCACATGGATCGAGACGACGGAAAACGAGAATGCGGTTTTTATCCAGGCCAAATCCTTGCCGGAAGGAACTCATATGACCGTTCATACGAGTGTGGAAGGCTCGGAAGCGGAAACGATTCCTCCTACTCCATTTTCTGTCGTCTTAGAAGGCCCGGAGATCCGAAAACTTTTGGTCCTCCGAAGGAAAGAAGGTGCCGACCCTTCCGGATCGATCCGAATTCTAACCGTTTCCTATTTCGGAAAACTGAAGGCCGAACACGATTCTACCTATACTTATACATTACCGTACGAAGGAAAATCCTGGATCTCCACAGGATATAATAGCGGTAACGATCACAGAGGAGACGCCGCGTATTCCTTAGATTTCACTTTGGCGGAAGGAACTCCCTTACTTGCCGCTAGAAACGGAACGGTTGTGGAGACAGAGGACAAATACACTCTGGGAGAAAAAGATCCCAGTCTCATCGATAAAGCGAATCGAATCGTCATAGAACATCCGGATGGAACCGTCGCCATTTACGGACATCTAAAGCCCCAAGGAGTTCTCGTAAAACGAGGAGATAAGGTAATCGCAGGACAAAGAATCGGTTTCTCCGGAAATACCGGATATAGTTCGGGACCGCATTTGCATTTCGAAGTCTATCGTCCCGAAGAGAATCGGAGAAAGACTTCCTTTGCGACGCCGTTTCTGACCGAGGCGGGAGAAAGCGAATTTTTAACCGAAGAGAATGCTTACTGGTCTCCTGAACAGGAAAGATTTCCCGGATTTCCGATCACGAATGTGAACGGAATCTGTATAGGAAGCAACGAACCCAAGGAAGATCGAACTTCCGTATGCGTCCCTAAGATCAGAACTAAGCGGCCCTTCTACTTGACTTTACCTATTTATAAATCCGGGCCGTATGTTTTCCAAGCCGACTTTATAGGACCGGCAGGAGGAAAACCGATCCTAACCTTGAAGGACAAAATCCCCGCGGGAATCACATCCATCGTTTGGAGAATTCCTCCCCAATCCAAAAGCGGAAAATACAAGATCCGATTCCAATTAGAAGAAAAGGAAATCGGAGAACGGGATTTTCAAATCCTTCCTTGACCTGCTTCTCTCTCCGATCAAAAAGGATCGATCCATGTCTAATTTCGTCGTGATCGGTATCTGTTTCCTTCTCGGAATATTATTCCGATGGAAGGGAAAATTTCCCGCCGATTCTCATAAGGTCATCAATACCTTCATCATCTACGTTTCCCTTCCCTGCATGGAATTTTCTCCATTGCGTCATGCATCTTTAGAAGGACAATTTCTGGTCTTAGCGTCCATGCCATGGCTGCTTTTCGGAGTAGGGCTATTATTCTTTTTCGGTTTGGGTAGAATTTTCCGTTGGGAGACTTCTACGATCGTATGCCTTTGTCTCTGTGCGGGTCTGGGTAATACCTCCTTTTTGGGAATTCCTCTAATAGAATCCTACTACTCGAAAGAGGGACTCTCCAGCGTGCTCATCATAGATCAACTCGGCACATTTCTGGTACTCGCCATTCCCGGAACCTATCTAGGAACTCGTATCATGCATCTAAGGGGAGAAAAACGCATCTCTCTATGGCGGGCGCTTTTTAGTTTTCCTCCATTTCTAGCACTGCTCTTTTCTATCGCGAGCCGTCCGATTCCGGTTCCTTTAGAAGTGGAGAATGCCATATCTCGAATCGGGGATACACTAATTCCTCTTGCCCTTTTTTCCGTCGGATACCAACTTCCCGGTACCATTAACGTCAATTCCGACAAGGCAAATGCCGAAAATTCCAAAGAAGATTTTCGGGCTCCACTTTGGTTCGCTCTTGCGTTCAAGTTACTCTTAGGGCCGATTTTGGTTTGGCTAGGTTATGGAATTTTCTTCCGGCATTTCGGACAAACGATACACTCAGAGTCCGGAAATCTTCTGAGAGATTTTAAGATACTCATCATGGAAGCCGGAATGGCGCCGATGATTACGGGTAGTCTACTTGCGGCAGAATGGGGACTTTCCCCTAGGTTGGCGATTTCCTTACTCGGAATAGGAATACCGCTTTCTTTTCTGACGACTATGGGATTGTATTGCCTCCTGGAGAATTGGGCTTGGACTGGAACGATCTTTTTCGGGCAGTAAAAACGGGAAACAACGGAACTCTTCGCGCTCTTTTAGCCGAGGCCGCAACCAGAGACGGATTTGCGGAAGAATTTCCCGAGCTAAGAGATTCATACGGTTGCGGATTGCTCTACTGGGCGATCAAAGAAGGCAACCGAGAAGCTACCACACTTCTCTTAGAATACGGATCCGATCCCAATGAAACCAGTTCCCGAGGAGAGACTGCTCTTCTTCTCGCGTTAGAATCGGAGAACGAAGAACTCGCAAAAATTCTTTTAGATTACGGCTCTGACCCCGAACTCCGGGATATGGACGGCAATACTCCTTTAACCCGCGGAGTCAGCTCCGGAAAATTGGAAGTGGTCGAAATCCTATTCGATCTTCCCAGTCATGTTCCGGATATAGAGTCCCGAAACGGAGAAGGATATTCTCCCCTTCTTCTCGCGGTCGACCTAGGACATTACGAAATCGCGGAATATTTGGTCGCAAAAGGAGCGGATCCTAAGAAAAAAAATTCGGAAGGCAGAAGCATTCTTCACTTAACCGCTCTGCATAACGATTACGAGATCTTGGATCTATTCTCGGAAAACAAAGAAGTGAGATCCTTGTTGGAAGATCGGGACCAGGATGGTAATACTCCCCTACTTCTGTCCGCTCTTTACGATAGCGTGGAATGTTTGGAAAGGCTCATCAATCTGGGTGCGGATCCCTTGGCAAAGAATCTAAGCGGAAAAACCGCAAAAGAAGAAGCCGACCGAATGAAGTTCCACCATACCCTAAAAATCATAGACAAGGCTACGATCACATTGCTCTTCCGTGCCTCTTCGGAAGGAAATTTGGATATAGTGGAAAAAATTCTAAGCAACGGTTACGATGCGGAAGTAAGAGATATGCTCGGACGCACTCCTCTTTTACTGGCCGTTAAATCGGGAAAGGCGGAACTAGTAGAACTACTTGTGAAGAATGGAGCTTCTCCTTATTCCACGGACAAGGAAGGAAATTCTCCTTTAGCCTTAGCGGAAGTATCGGAAAGCCCTACGATACATCAGATCTTCAAGCCCTTTCTGGACTCCCAGGAAGGTAAATCTTAGGTTAGAGTCTAGTTCTTTTTAGGATACGTTCCAGAAGTTCGTCAGGATCGCCGCTGACGTCGATCCAATCTCTGGTCTGGGAGTCCAAGAATCCTTGGTCCACCATATGGTCCATTTGGGCCAGATGAGAATCGAAGAAACCGTTCACATTCAATAAACCTATAGGTTTGGAAAGAACTCCCAATTGGTTCCAAGAAGTCACCTCCACCAATTCTTCCAGAGTTCCTATGCCTCCCGGCAAGGCGATAAATGCGAAAGATTTTTCATACATGAGAAGCTTTCTTTCGTGCATTGTGGGAACTAAGATCAACTCGGTAATCTTTTTGTGAGCGATCTCCTTATGAGAGAGAAACTCCGGTAGCACTCCTATCACCGTGCCGCTCTTTTCCAAGACGGAATCCGCTATGGCACCCATCAGTCCGGAAGTGGCTCCACCGTAAACCAACCCGATTCCTTCCGAGGCTAAAAGATGACCGAGGTATTCGGCCGCCTGCAAATAACGCGGGTCTTTTCCCGGACGGGAACCGCAGAAGACGCAAATAGCTGGTTTCATTCTGCGTCAGAATGGGGTCTCATTTTGGGCTGGCAACCCGATTAATAGAATTGCGGGCTTTCTTTATCCAGAAGAATATTTCGATCCCCTTCGTTATCCACCGGATCGGGATGGATCAGAACTTCCGTATAAGGAAATTCCTGTTTTAATTCATCCATGACTTCTTCGAGAATGAAATGAGTCTGTTCCAAAGTATAACTCTTAGGAAGTTCCAAATGGACTTCCAAAAATTTTCTTTCTCCGGCGGACCTCGCTCTTAGATTATGATAACCTATAATTTCGGCGGATCTTTTTTCCAAGATTTGCAGAAGAACGTCTCTGTAATCGTCCGAAAAATCCCGGTCCATCAGCACATCCAGACTACCTTTAAAAATACGGATACATCCGATCGCCAGGTAAGCGCACACGAAGACTCCTGCAAGAGGATCCAACCAAGTCCATCCGGTAAAATACGCCAAACCGAAAGAAACCAGAATCATAAGATTTCCCAAAAGGTCCGAAAGATAATGGAGACTGTCCGCCTCTATCAGTAAGGAGTGAGTCTTGCGAATCACTGTTCTTTGGAATAAAACGAGAGCGCCCGTAACGATCAAAGAAACGGACATGATGATCATACTGGTAGCTTCGGGCAGGAAAGACTCTCGATTCGCAGTAGAAACGATTGTCTTATATAACAGCCAGAGAACGGAACCTAAAATAGCAACTGACTGAAAGAGCCCTCCTAAAGCCTCCGCTTTCCCGTGGCCATAACGATGATTCGAATCCGCAGGGCGACTCGAAATATATAAAACATATAGGTTTACGGAAGAACTTAAGAAATCCAGAGCGGAATCGAGTCCGGAGGCGAGAAGAGCCACGGAGCCCAAAGAAAATCCGAAAGATAATTTCAAGCCGGCCAAGAAGAAGGCCACAAATACGGAAACTCCTCCCGCAAGTACCTTCGAATGGGAGAAGCCGGAAATCATACCCCAAGAGTCGTTTTTTCCTCGGAGACTTCCTCCCTTTTTTCTTTTTTCGTATAAAAAAGAATTGGAGTCTTGCGTCCAAGATACTTAGTCTTTTCGATTACGATAAATCGGGAATGCGATTCGCATTCTCATCTTTATCGTCATGCGAATATTCTCCGATCGATTCAAGCGAGGTTGATTTTGAAAACGATTCCAGGGTCCCCCACTTTCTTAGTCTTAATTTTAGCGATTCTACTTTTCGCCTCTTCCCTAACGGCACAGTCGAACGCAAAACTTCCGGATCCGGATCTTCTAGAAAAGGAAGCGGACGAACTGGAATACCAGGCAGGGAAATCCCAAAACCAGGCGGAAAGAAGAAGGCTAGCACTGCAAGCCGCGGAAAAAAGAAAATTGGCGGTAGATACCCGAAACGAAATGCACGATCGGGAATTGCAGAAGCCTTACGACAAGCCCACTTTCGAATTCCAATTCGGAGCGCTACATTCCACTTGGGAATCGGAGGCTTTGGCAAGAAGCAAAAACGTAGGATTGAATTCTTACAATGCCTTCCTAAATTATAACGGAACCTATCAAAATGCCGCCGCTTCTGCTAGCGGTTCGGGACTGAATCCGAATCTATTAAACGATAATCTTACCTTATATTCCAATCCTCAAGGAAACACGAAGACCGCATTTCCGGTTCGAGTCACATATTTGAATCAATCCAAGTCCTTCGGTATAGAATTGAATTATTTGGATTTGAAGATGCGCCCTTCTTATACGAGTGCGGACGTGGTTCCCAATCTATCCGCTTTGGCTCCGGTGCAGTATCATTCTCAGGAATACAGAAGGCAGGACTATTCTCTTAATTTCGCCTGGTACATGGCAACCGCAACGGGAAGAATCGGACTAGCGGTAGGAGCCCGGAATCTGGATATCAGCTCCAAAGAATACGGAAATATTCCCGGGAATTACGGATACGGTCGTTCTTCGGAAAAAGCCGGTGGATTGGGTCCGCAAATCGGTCTTCGCATCTTTAAGAATTTCAGCGCCAATTTAGTCGGTCATTTTAGAGCGGACTATTTCCGAACCCTAGGGCATTACGATCGAACGACGGAAGGTGTTTTAAACGGAATCAACGGACCGTATATCTTAAACACTTCTCCACTTGGTGGCTTAAAGGAAAACGTAATCAGCAGAACGGGATACGAAATCGATACAGGTATCTCCTTATTACGTACACGCTGGTTAAAGTACACTTTGGGATTCCAATTCACGGAATTGATTTCGAAAGTATCCGGGTACAATTATAATCCGACCGTATTTCCGGGAGCACCGGGAGACGTTTTATTTCTAAACCAATTCTCTAAGCCGTTAGATCAATTCGCGACCGGCTCCGCCCTCCAAAAAGAAGTACATGATAAATTCTACGGATTTTATCTAAGCGTTTCTTTGATTCTGTAGTAAGAAGGAAAATCCGCTCCCGTGATTCCGAGAGCGGAGGAAAAAGATTAAGCTGCTTGAGGGGAAGTAACGAATCCCGATCTTTCCAAAAGATAGAAGGTTCCGAATAATGCGGGAATATAAACCGCGTCGCCCAATAGAGCGTATTTAAAGAAAGGCAGAGCTGCAACATAACAAGCGACAAAACCGTTTCCATCCAAGGTGTACATTCCGGAAGTCAGCCACACGAAGAAATTCGTAACGATAAAGAAGGTTACCGAACCCAAGAAACCTGCGAGTCCGAGAGAGATCGGATTCAATCTCTCCTTCAGATACATTCCCACAACTGCAAAGAGCAGGAACAATCCGTAAACGACAGGCATTAAGTCATGTAGACCGATCCATAAGTCGCTTAAGAACATGATACCCATAGGCAATCCTAAAGCGAGCCAACGATTGGAGAAATATACTCCTGCGAATAAGGAGATCGCTAATACCGGAGTAAAGTTCGGTAAATGGGGAAGGAAGCGGCTGATAACGGCAACCGAGAGTAATACGAATGCTACTAAATTTCTTGATAGAGCCATGATAGTTCTTGGATCCTTTAAACCGGATTTTAACACGGATCTCAAAGAATCGCAAGAGAACGAATTGAAATCCGGATTTTCGGATAGATTCGACCCGGAAATCCTATCGTCAATCTTCATTTACGGGAAAAAGAGTGGGAATTCCCACAGACGGAACAAGCCTAGTACTAAATGAAGGCACCGAATCCGAACGATTATCCCGGTTATCTTTCCTATCTCCAAGACATAACCGCTAAACTTAGAAGTCCGGAAGGCTGTCCTTGGGATAAGGAACAGACCCATCTCACTCTCATACCTTATCTGATCGAGGAATCCCAAGAGACCGTAGAGGCTCTTTTGAAAGGGGACGACGAGCATAGCAAGGAAGAATTAGGAGATCTCCTTTTTCAGGTAGTACTGCACGCCCAGATAGCTTCGGAAAGAAGAGCGTTCGATTTGGAAGATGTCGCCAAGGACGTTGCCGAAAAATTAGTCCTACGTCACCCTCATGTATTCGATCCGGAAACCGGAAAGATAGGTTCCGCCGACGAGGTGGTCGCCAACTGGGATTCATTCAAAGAAAAAGAAAAACAACTAAGAAATAAAAAAACGGACTCTAAGAAATCCATCTTAGCAGGAGTACCGGAAACGTTTCCTTCCCTTCTAAAAGCGGAGAAATACCAAAAGAAAGCCGCTAAATCGGGCTTCGATTGGGAGAACGTAAAAGGGGTCGAAGAAAAGCTCATCGAAGAGTTGAACGAATTCTTAGAAGAAGTTCGTGCGGTCGAGGATCCTTCGGCAAATCAGGTTCGGATCGAAGAAGAATTGGGAGACCTTCTCTTTACGATCGTGAATCTGGCTAGAAAATTAGGAATCTCCTCGGAATCGGCCCTCACTAGAACGAATACGAAATTCAAAAGAAGAATAGAATATATCGAATCCGAACTTTCTAAATCCGAAAAGGAATTCTCGGAGACACCTCTCTCAGAATTGGAAATATTATGGAACCGCGCTAAAACTTCCTTAGGAAAGGGATCGGCGGATTCGATCCAAGAAAAACAATATGCGGTCTCGGACCTGATAAGAGGATTATCCTCTTACTTCATATGGAAAGAAATTTCAGAATCGGATTGGCCGAAGTCTTTCCTCTTCTCACATAAATCCAAAGAATATAAACTCGTATTTTCCGTATTCGGATCCATGACTCTGATCCCCGATTCCGACCCTTGGGGAAGAAAAGGACAGCCCATATTCTATTTGAACCTAACCGAATCGAATCGAGGAACTTGGACCGATTTGGACGGATCGGAATACGGCAAAGCCGACTCCATTTACGACGCAATTCTTACATCTATTGATATCTATCAAAAAGGAATTTTGAAGTCCAAGGGATAGAATTAAGACACAGGTTGGTTGCAAAATTCCTTATTTTTGATATCGATTTAAAGGGGAGCTTTTCTCTTTCTCTCCGTCTCTCAATAATATGGAAGCTAACCGGGAGCGTATTATTAAGGCGTCAATCATGGATACCGCTCCTTCTTCTCATTCAAAAAGATTAAAGATACTGATCGTAGATAGCGGTAAAGTTACCCGTAATATCATCGCCTCCGAGTTCCCCTCTTCTCAATTCGAAGTAAAGGAATTGGCCAACGTGGAAGAAGCCGGTCGATTGGCTATGAAAGAAGAATTCGATCTGATCACCTTAGGGATCCATCTGGAAGGCGGGACGGGATTCGATTTATGCAGAAGAATCAGAGGATTCGAAAAAGACTCCAGGAAATACGCGTCTTCTTCCGCCAGAATCCTGTTCGTTACTTCAGATTTTACCGAGAGAAATAGGATTCACGCCCATGATTCGGGCGCGGACGGATTTATCGAGAAGTCCGTCGACCTGGCCTTTTTCAAGGCGTCTATTGCCGCTATTCTCCAGGATCTTCTACAGGAGAATAGTTACAAAATGGAATTTAGGCAAAAGAACCGACCCTTAACGAATCGAAAGATTCTCATCGTAGACGACTCGGAACTCAATCTAGTATTATTCCGTAGATTATTGGAATTGCAAGGTGCGGAAATACAAACCGCAGTCTCCGCAGAGCACGCCTTACGGATTCTGGAAGAGAATCCGCATAAGGTCTCCGCAATCTTTTCGGATCTATACATGCCTAATATGAACGGTGATGAACTCTGCAGAATCATCCAAAGTAAGACCGAATTTTTCGGGATGAAATTAGGGATCACCACCGCCGCAGACGAATCCTCTTTGTCCGATCCGTTCCCGGAAGGAGTTCGTATCTTTTCTAAGCCATATAAGATCGAAGAAATCGTTTCGTTCCTTACGGAATTCTAACCGTCTTTATCAGAGAAATTCTATACCGACCAATACGTCCGGATGGCATTCCTTTCTGATATCGCCTTCCATCTTAGGTAATTTGGAATACCAGGTTTTATCCTCGTATTGAAGGTCCATCCAATAAAAGTATAGATTTGCTTCTCCCAACTCGTTCTCTATCTTGATTTCCGAAAAATCCTTTCGGATATCTCCGAATCTTTCGAAGGTCTCGTTGGTTTTGGTCTTATAATGCACTTCCCAGGGTTCTGCCTTGAACGGAGTGCCTTGGGGATTCGGTTTGCCCTGCTGTAATTTCCAAGTCTTGATCAGTATCTTGGATACATCCTCAAACTTTAAAGTTTTAGAATATTGAATATTGTCTCTTTTGTGCTTGAAGGAGAATTCCTTGGGAGCGGATCTCCAAACACCCTGGATCGTTCTACCGTCGCAAAAATAGGCTTTGATTTTTACGCCTTCCGGCTTGCTTGAAGAATTGCCTGTTTGGGCGTCTCCCCTTGCGTCCAGGCCAGGTTCCTGGGGAAGACTAGGCTCCTTAGGTAAAGGCACCTTCTGACCGAATATCGATCCGAAGGAGAATAAAAAAAGAAGGAGCCAGATCCGGCTCCTCCCTATTTTTCGATTAGGCTTCATAAACGAAAAAATCAGCCTAAACGCTTTTGGATCGCCTCCATGAATTGGAAGGTATCCAATTCTTTCGGGCCTTTGGTTGTGGTTAGTAAGACCAAATCCTTGGTCATCTCTCCGGCTTGGATCGTATCGATTACGGCCTTCTCTAATTTTTGAGCGAACGCAACCACATCGGGAGTTCCGTCCAATTCTCCCCTCTTGGCCAATGCTCCCGTCCATGCGAAGATAGAAGCTACCGAGTTGGTGGAAGTGGTTTCCCCTTTTTGGTATTTACGATAGTGACGAGTCACGGTTCCATGAGCCGCTTCGTATTCGAATTTTCCATCCGGCGAAACCAGAACGGAAGTCATAAGACCTAAAGATCCGAAACCGGATGCGACCATATCCGACATCACATCTCCGTCGTAGTTCATTAATGCCCAAAGCATTCCGCCCGGATTCTTAACGATCTGAGCGACCGCGTCGTCGATCAAATAATACCAATATTCGATACCGGCGGCTTTCAATTCTGCGGCTCTTTTTGTGGAAACTTCTTCGAAGATCGCACGGAAGCGAGCGTGGTATTTTTTAGAAATGGTATCTTTAGTCGCAAACCATACATTGATTTTTTCGGAAATCGCGTAATTGAAGCAAGCTTCCGCAAAGCTGTAGATGGATTTGTCCACATTGAACTGACCCATGACTACTCCGGGTCCGTCGAAATCGTTGATAGTGACTCTTTCTTTTTCTTTTCCGTCTTTTGTAGTAAATACGATCTCTACTTTTCCGGCTTCCGGAATGTATAATTCGGTGTCTTTGTATAAGTCGCCGAAAGCGTGACGTCCAACTACGATCGGTTTTTCCCAGGATCTAACTCCGGAGGGAATATTATTTACGATGATGGGCTTACGGAAAACGGTTCCGTCCAGGATGGAACGAATGGTTCCGTTCGGAGACTTCCACTCTTTTTTGAGTTTGTATTCCACCACGCGGTCTTGGTTCGGAGTTATGGTAGCGCACTTGACCCCTACTCCGTATTTTAAAATCGCGTTTGCGGAATCGACGGTCACTTTGTCGTCGGTTTTGTCCCGATACTCGACGCCTAGATCATAATAATCTAATTCGATATCGAGATAAGGATGGATGAAACGATCCTTGATTTCTTTCCAAATAATGCGTGTCATCTCGTCCCCGTCGAGTTCGACGAGGGGAGTTTTCACCTTAATCTTAGCCATTGGATGCTCCTTAGAGTTTCGGATGAATTGCAGGTTAAACCTTAGGTTTTTCCATTCTCCGGGAACTTAGGACTTCGGGAAAGAAGGATTCTCCTTAATTTTCAGGATTCCGTTTCTGAGATAGTATAGGTTTTGGGTGGAGAAATAATTGATGGCAACGGGAAGGGAAACGATTCCCAGGACGGAAAAATACCTGTATTTCAAGGAGTCCTTCTGGCTCAAACCATGGATCGATTTTTCCAAACGGAGTAGGATCTTTTTCCACCTTTGTAGAGTGGGAAGAATACTAGGATTGCAACCTTCGAAGTAAATACCCTCTGCGGAGCTGACCACTACGTCCTTTAAATGGCTGGGAAGAGGGGGAGAACCGAACAAATCCCGGACCTTTACCAGATCCTTTTCTACATCGGCTTCGGTTTGGCGTGGAATGGGTAAAATCGCGCTGATTCCTACGGAAACCGGCAGGGATAAACGGAAAAGAAAATCGGAGGCTACGATGGAATTGAGGTATCTTCTGACTGTTTCTCCCAATGCATCGGTATGATCCAATTGGGCATCACTCAGATCCTTTACGGTTTGTATCGTATATTGGCTGAGCTTGATCTTTTCGGTCCAGAACAAGCCCAGTAATTCCGTTTCCATGTGAGTAAAGTGTACATTTTTTCCGTTCCTTTTTTTGGCAATCTCTATCTTTGGATTGAAAACGGACAGATATAGAAAGACGATCCGTTAAGGGACCCTTGAAAGATCGCTTTTCGTTTCGTTAACGGTCCTCGCAAATCAATTCGATCAAATAGCCGTCCGGATCTTCGAATATTAAGTAGAGAATCTTTCCCTCTTTTCTCGCTTCGTATTCCATTTTTTGTTCCAAAAGTTTCTTCTCCACGGAATAGAAACGGTCAGTGTCCACTCGGAACGCGAAATCGCAACCGGAGGAAAAGGACGATATCTTAGAATCCTTCTTCTCTCCATAGATAGCGATGTTAGAGTTTCCGATTCCCAAAATTTTTAACGCACGTTCCCCTTCTTCCGATCCGGAAAGCTCGAATATATCTTTATAGAAATTCGCACTTACCTCCGGATCGCGGGAAGTAATTCCGATATGATTCACCTCTAAAAACATGAACTACTCCTTAAGTTCCCGATCCAACTGATCGAGTTTTTCCTGCAACTTCGCTCGCATTCTCTCCTTCATATGACGTTTCCAATGTCTTCCGCGATGACGATGGTGACCTCCTCCGAACCAATGTCCTCCCTTAAAAAGCAGATGAGAAAGCGCGAGCAATCCGACCGCCTGCCAGTAATTTATCTGCTTGATTCCGAAAATTTCGGGCAATAGCCAGTTCCATAACTGCCAAACCGCATAAGACAATCCTAAAAAGAATGCCGGAATCACGAACAGGATCAGAAATACTTTTCCTATTCTGAATTTTACTTCGTTCATATCTCTCATATATATTCCCCCTAAACTAAAATTCTTCCAGAAAGAGAGTCTTAAGATCCTTCATCCGTTTCGCCAAAAAATCCTTAGCGTAGGATTTTCTTGCGGACAGTGTTCCTTCGGGAACTCCAGTCGCTTCCGAAATTTCACGGAAGGACTTTCCCTCGAAAACGTTGCTTACGAAGGCGGACCTTTGTTCCGAAGGAAGTTCCTCCAAGGCAATGGAGAGTTCTTCCATTAAAAGATTCTGATAGAACTCCCTTTCCGGACCTGCACTCTGGTCCGGCAGAACTTCTTCCATGCTGAATTCCTTCTCGATATCCGAGAAAGAATACCGACTCGCCTTTTTACTCCTATACCAGTCTCCTACCTTATTGCGAAGAACGGAATATACGTAAGCGAGCAAGTATTCGATCGTGCCCGCCGAGTCCAGCTCGGTGACTGCGGCCAAAAAGGATTCCTGAAGAAGGTCTTCCGCTTCCTCCGGATCCGCCACTTTAGAGCGAACCCAGGCGAGAATCTTATCCCTCTCCTTTCTGTATATGCCGTCCAAGGATCCCAAATCTTTACTCTTTCCTCGGAGAAGTAGTCGTAGCCGAAGGAATTTCCTTGGATTTTTTTTCGGCTAAACCGCTCGGAACGGAAAAAAAATAATCCAGAATGGCGATAGATAAAAGGGCGTTTGTTCTGATACGGAGAATACCAGCATAATGATTCCTCGTGTAGAATAAGAAAGTCCCTACTAAGAAAGGAATTTCCTCCTAAAGATCCTTTTTTTCTCCGATTCGGAGATTTTTTCCGCGCGAACCACCGCCTACAGGACCCGTGAGTTTCGGAGGAAAGCATGAAAGTAAAGAAAACCAAACCATATAAGAAAACTACCGAATGGATGAAATTGGAAAGTAGCAAGCAAAGCTTCTTTGAAATCGTAAACGCACTGAATCGATATTACGAGTCCCTTCGAGGATCGGAGGATAAGGATCCTCGTTCTTTTCGTAGGCGACTAGTTAAATCGGATCCCGATCGGACCGAAATTTATTTCCAAAGATTCGGAGATTACGAATACCTGATCTTTGCGAAAATCGAATCCAAAGACAAAAGTGAATCCGATTCCTGGATCCATATCGACGGAATCGCAATGGAGAGAGACGAGATACGAGGCAAGGGTTCCAAGAAACATCCCGCATTTAGAATCCAATGCGTACAGGATCTTTACGAGAGCTCCTGCATTCCCGTTTCCGAAGCGGAGAAGGAATGGATCGAGTCCGAAGCATGAGGAAAAATTATTAACTAAAGCCAAACCCGTTCGAGAATTCCGATTCTCGTTCGGGTATTTTTGGAAAAAGTAAATAGAATGTCTCGAGAATTGCTTGCAGGAATCCGGAACCGGGTTTAGGAATTGATGCCCATGCATTTTTCCTTACGATCCTCTCTTTTTTCTAACGCTCGGTTTTTTTCTAAGTTTATTTTAGGGTTCCTTCTGATCTGCGGCATTCTTATTCCTCATTATCGTTCCGAATTGAACGCCGAAGAGGGAAATATCCAAGCCAGAAAATCCTCGCAAAGGGAAATCGGTTTTCATCCATATCCGCAAGAAGGCTATTTCCAGGCCTGGAATTATTCCTTTACTGACGAGCAGATTTGGATCTTCGCGACGTTCATCATAAGTAACTTAGGTCCCGGCACTCGAAACTGCGGGGTTAGTCTGGTCATATATGATAAGCAGAATGGAACGAGGTTTTATACCAAGGAATTCTCACAGGACGAGCTAAAAACGGAAAATGGAAGTGTCGAATTACATATTTATAATAGTTCCGTAACCAAGGGAGGGAACGGCCCCGAAATCAAAATCGATGCGGGTCCCGCAGAGCTTTTTCTCAACTATCAAACCGGATGGAATAAGGCGGTTTCTCTTTCAGGAGGAAAGATCCATCTTCCTCAAAAAGATAGATTCGTGCAGGCCGATATAGCTTTTTCCGTAGTTCCCGTACAAGGATATCTGATAATCGAAGACAATAAGATAGAATTGAACGGTAAGGGAGGGATGGAACATCTTCTCACCAACTACGAGGTCTACAAATACAGTAAACGTTGGGAATTGTATCGTTCCCGTAATTCGGCGGGAGACAGACTCTTTACGGGAGGATTTATCGGAAACGAAAACTTTCCGGGAGGAGAAATTCGTACAGTGAGCGTAATGGACGATTCCGGAAAGTTACTCTTTTCGAGTAAGGTATTCAAATCCGAAGTATTGGAATCCGAGAAAGAACCCTTCTCTAATTACGAATTGCCTGTTAAGGAAAAATTCTATTTGGATCCCCAAAACGAATGCAATCTAATCCTAAGCAGAAAGCATACTATCGGGCAAATCAACGTTCTATCCAACGTTTCCGCGGTGCTTCGTTTCTTCGTTCGCTTATTCTTCAGTAAACCCTACCAGCTCTATTATATTTCGGAAGCGAATTTGGATTGCAAAGTTCCTCCGAATGGGACAGGCACCTTGCCTAAGGACAAATCCTTCCGAGGAATCTTTTCCTACTATTTGATCAACCCTTAGGTCAATCGGAAAAGGCGGCGATTCCGATTTCGGAATCGCCGTTTGAATACATTAGGATTTTTTGGTATTCTTTCTCTGCTGAACGAGAAGGTTCGCGTAATAAATCGCGGTCAACCCGATGAGAATCCAAGGAATCAGATTTCCGTACAATACGTAGAATCCGGGAGGAGAATCGATCACCTGTATCTGTTCCCAACTGGTTTCCGCTTTCATCAAAGAAGTGGACTTACCCGGAATGAAACGCCCCAGATGGTCCACGAAACCCGATATCCCCGAATTGGTAGATCGCACCATCCATCTTCGCCACTCGATGGAACGAAGCCTTCCCAGCTCGAAATGCTGATCGCTTTCCGTGGTGGTTCCGTACCATTTATCGTTCGTCAAATTTGCAATGAACTGAGGATTACCCGAATCCTTGAACTTTCTCACGAACTCGGGAATGATCACCTCGTAGCAGATCAAAGGAAGAAATGCTCCTTCGTCCTTCAGTTCCGATTTCACTGGAGAATAATAATTTCTGACGAAATCCGCATCCAGACCGTCAGTCTTTTCCCAGGTAACGGGAGCCGGCTGGGCCTTGGATCGATCCGTCGCGGAGAAATAATGCAATAATGCAAAGGATTCTCCCGGATCGAATCTACCCGTTTGAGGGCTTAGATCGTACATGAATTCGAAAGGCATAGTCTCGCCGAACATGACGAGATATTGCTTCTGATAGGCTTCCCTTCTATCGCCGTTCGGATCGTATACTACGTTATTATTGAAATATCTTAAGTATTCCTTTCCGGAACTCTTCTTCTTATAAGCCGCATCTATTTCGTTGAAGAATACGGTAGCCTTGTATCTGTTTGCGAAAGAGATCATCAATGATTCGAATCTCGGCCAGTACATTCCTATCGCCTGCATTAACGGGGCTTTATTAGCTGAGTAATAAGGAATCCCCGCCTCGGGTAGAACGATAAAATCCGGATTCTTACCGGCCTTTTGTACCGCCTCTTCTACCATCTTATCCATGTGAGCCATATGTTCTTCTATGACTTGGCGAGGAGATCTACCTCTCTCGTCTCGGATACTCATCGGTGCGTCAGGTTGAACGATCAGAACTTCCAATGTTTTTGTCGGAGTGACATTCTTCCATTTGATATAAAGAGAAGTTCCTACAATTACGAAGATAGCAAGAAGCGCGAAAGGTAGAGCCCAGAATTTTGCGAACTGGTTTCTCTTTTCCTTGGACTTCAATATCTCGACCAGATGCAATGGATTGGTTTCGAAAAGTGTATAAGAAACTACGAATACTAGAAAGGAAAGTCCGTAAACCCCGGTGATCTCCACGGTTTGTGCGAGAATGATATTTCCCGCGGCGAGATTGCCCCAGTACCACGGAAATAACTGGTAGGCGATCATATCCGCGGCCATTCCGCAGAAGCCGGCTACCCAAACGCTATGTTTACCTATCCTGCGAGATAGGAAGGAATAGGAGACCAGAAAGATCGGAAATTTCGAACCGAACAGGATTCCGGATAGGATTAGAATAAGAGAAGCGATGGACCAATGGAAATTACCGAAAGTAATCGACATATGGAAAATCCAGTGGAATGCGATCACATAAAACGCGATTCCGAATAGAAATCCATAATAGAACAGCCTCTTATACTTACCGGAGTATTTATGGGTGATCCAGAAAAGTCCGAAAGGGGCGATCCAAACCAAATGACTCAGATAGAAGGGCGCGAAGGCCAAAAAAGAAAGGACCGCCGTCCAGAGAAAGCAGAACCAGTCGAATAGGGTCGTTTTCTGGAACTCTTTGAATTTGTGGAGAAATGAATTCATGGATACCAACTTTGATCGGAAAAAAATAGTTTTGAGTCAATCGATTTCGATCCCTAAGTCGACCCATCGGTTCCCGATTCAAGTTACAGATTCGATTCATTTTGGGATAAATTCTTCTCCCGGCTTTCCGGTTCCTGAAATGCTTGCAGTATCCGACCCCGGCAAGAGGATACCCTTAACCGGTAGGATCATGAGCTCCCCTTATTTTAAGATTATTGGTAAAAACCCTCTTCACGGCACCGTTACTCCCCAAGGCAATAAGAATGAAGCATTGCCAATCCTGGGAGCCGTTTGTCTCGTCCCTGGGGAAGTGATCATAGAGAATATCCCTCTAATTTCGGACGTACTCATGTTGTTGGACGTCCTACGTCTCTTAGGAATGGAGGTGGAGGATAAAGGGGAAGGTACTTTTCTTTTTAGGAATAGCGGAAATCTGAAGTCCGATCTTCCTTTCGAATTATGCTCTAAAATCCGCGGAGCCGTTACGCTTGCAGGTCCTATTCTCGCCAAGACGGGCCGGGTCTTCTTGCCTAGACCGGGAGGAGACAAAATAGGCCGCAGAAGAATGGACACTCATCTTCTTGCCTTACAAGCCTTGGGAGCCCATATAGAAGTTTTTCCGGATGGATACGAAATTAAATCCGATCGTTTAAGGGGAACCGATATCCTGATGGATGAGGCCTCCGTAACGGGAACGGAAAATGCGGTCATGGCTGCGGTCTTAGCCGAAGGAACGACCGTACTACGTCATGCTGCAAGCGAGCCGCATGTGCAAAGGCTCTGTAAATTTTTGGTTTCTGCAGGAGCGAAAATCTCCGGGATCGGATCCAATATCCTAACCATCGAAGGAGTCAGCTCTTTACACACTCCTAAGGAATCTCATCGGATCGGATCCGATTATCTGGAAGTCGGAAGTTTTATCAGTCTTGCCGCTGTCACCGGAGGTGAGATCTTTATCCGAGACGTCGATCTGGAAGACATTCGAATGATCCGGATGGTTTATTCTCGCCTCGGCATAGAAGTTCGTCCTCAAGACGGAGGCGTTCTCGTTCCTTCCGATCAAAAATTAGAAATCATACCCGATTATCACGGTGCAACTCCCAAAATAGACGATTCCCCCTGGCCGGGATTTCCCGCGGACATGACCTCCGTAGCGTTAGTCACCGCTACCCAATGCAAAGGAACGGTTCTCATTCACGAAAAAATGTTCGAGTCCAGACTATTCTTCGTAGATAATATTATCTCGATGGGAGCCCAGATCATATTATGCGATCCACATAGGGCCATAGTCATCGGACCCAACCGACTTTACGGTCAAAAAGTGGCTAGTCCCGATATTCGCGCCGGGATGGCCATGATTGTCGCTGCGCTTTGTGCGGAAGGAACAAGTTCCATTCATAATATAGTTCAGATAGATCGAGGTTTTCAGGATATCGATACGAGACTTCGTTCCTTAGGAGCTCATATCGAGAGGGTCGGAGAGGGATGAACCGTAGGGACTTCTTCCGAAAAGGTCTAGCCAGGGCCTTTTCCTTGGTAGAAGAAACCGCGGATGAAATTACCGAAACCTGGAGAGGAGCCGTAGACCCCAAAGAAAAATCCTCTTCGGTCTCTTCCGAAATTTCCCAAAAAGGCCTAAGCCCAGAAGAGGAAGCGAAGGCTCTACCGCCCGTCCCTAAAAGTAAAAAATTCAAAGGCTTCCGCAATCTCCAATTTCCTCCGGGAGCGGATAAGACCGGCAAACGATTCTTCTCCAAATGCACAGGTTGCGGAGATTGCATCTACGCCTGTCCTTATTCCGTTTTGTTTCCCGTTCCCGACGACGAGACCGGTAAGCACTTTCCTAGAATGGACGTGAACCTGAACGCATGCATGCTCTGCGAGGATTATCCTTGTATTTCGTCCTGCCAAACAGGAGCATTAAAAAAACTTAAAAAAGAAGAAAGGCCTAAATTCGGAAAAGCGCAGGGTCTCTTCCAACATTGCATCAACTCCAGAACGGAAGAGAAAACCTGTGAGACCTGCCAGATTACCTGCCCCATTCCGAACGTAGTCCAGTTCCGTGGGAACAAACCCACATTCTCGTCCGAATGCGTGGGTTGTGGACAATGCGTGTCCGCTTGTCCGACTTTTCCTAAAGCCATCTTGGTAAAATGAATCGAGGGCTCTCGATATTAGTCCTTATATCGGCAATACTTTCCGATTCTCTCCGGGCGGAAGTTCCTACAAAAATTCGCGTGGGAATACTAAGTAAATTCTCTCCGAGCAAAATCCGAATCCTCGTAAAGAGATCCAGAGTCATTTCCGGAACTGAAACGATTTTTAGAGGAGATTCCGATTTTTTAATTCGAGGAGAAGGCGAACGATTATCCTTTATTTGGGAAAATTCCCGGCGCAAATCGGATCAGATCCTTTTTTCAGGCGGAGAATACGACGTCTTTCTTCCGGGGTCCGAATCTCCCAGGAAGTATGCGGGGGACTTGGAAATCCGCTCAAAAGAGGGAATCTTAAAATTCATACTTACGGTATCGAGAGAATCGTACGTAGACACAGCGTTCATTTCCGAATTCGGAGAATTAATGGCAACCAAAGTCGCATCCGGCGCCGCCAAGAATTGGAAGCGTGAGTTCGAAATCTCCGGTCGAGCTTCGGTTCGTTCTTACGCATTAGCGAATATAGGTCGGCATTCTAAGGAAGGCCATGACGTCTGCGATTTGACTCATTGTTTGCAATTCTCAGGCCTCCCAAAAAGAAATGCGAACGAGCCGACTTCCGCTCCGAACCTAATCGTTCTAGATGGAAAGAATAAACCCTTGGAAACTTTCTTTCATGCAAGCTGCGGCGGACATTTGAGTTCCCCGAAGGTCTTATGGAGAAAATTCGGCGAGAATTCTAAACTCTTTCGTTCCGGACCGGATCGTTGGAAAGGAGAAGAAATTCTGTGTAGGAACTCTCCTCATTTCGAATGGGAAACTTTCATCGAAAAAGAAGATATGGAGAATATACTGAAAGCGAAGCGGATATCCTCTCTTTCCCCCATATCGGAAGAAGGAAGGGTCACTCAAATCCTGTATTCCGACTCGGAAGGAAAACATATCGCGAACATTTCGGAATTCCTATCTTCCGTAGGAAAAAGACTTGGATGGAACAAGACCAAAAGTAACGATTTTACGATAGAATCGGGAACGAACGGTTACCACTTTAAAGGCCGGGGTTTCGGACACGGAATCGGGCTTTGCCAGTATGGAGCGAGGGAAATGGCTTTCCGAGGCGCAACATATAATGAAATCTTAAATTTCTATTTTCCAGGCGCAAGAATCGAGGTTCTGCCTTGAAAAATTTCCTATTCCGGACAGGGTTCCTAACCTTATTCTTTTTCGGTATAATCGGCATTTCGGCGGAACCGTTACTGAGAGTTATAGAAGGTTTCGAATTCTACGCGTTGCAGGATGATAAAAAGAATTCGATTTCCGAATCGGCTCTAAACGATTTCTCGGATCGATTTTTATCCGAACTGGAAAAGGAATCGCAAAGGCTTTCTCTCAAAATGCCGAGAGACGCACGTATTTTTATTACGCCGGACTCGGCGACTTTCCGTACATACTCGGGAAAATCCGGACACAATGCGGGGGCTTATTCTCACCAATCCAATCGTTTCTTTTTCCAAAATCCGAAATTACTCTCCCGGAAAGGAATTTTGAACAGAGTTGTCTTACATGAAATCTGCCACTTTCTTGTACCTAAAAGTACGGTTCCGAAATCTCCTTGGATCGAAGAGGCGTATTGCGAATCCATCCATCCTTCCGATCCGCTCGCCAAAACGGCTTCTGTATCGAATTTTCCAACCGATTGGGATACCTTCGATCGGAACATGACGAAGGATTATTCTTCCCGTAACAAGGAGATACAATTCGCCGCTTATTCCCGTATGCGAACCTTCGGATCCTGGTTACTTTCTTATAAAGGAGAAATTTGGATCCGGAATCTAATCGAAAACGGATCCGAAGAAATCCCACAATTGTATGCAAATTTCCTAAAGGATCTTTCGGATAAAAAAAGGAATTAGTTCGAAGAGACTTTTAATCTTCCCCATTCTTCTCCTTCTTTGCCCGATCCGAAGGAAATCAAGAGACGTTCGAAAGGTCGGAACAAATCCAGCAAGGGTTGGATATCCCTGTCGATGGTCTTAGAAGTATATTCGAAGGAACCTTCCGCTCCGTATAAATAGAACGTTCGTAGATCCTCCAAAATCCCCGGAACTCTAATCGAAATGTGATGGGGATAGTATGCAAATTCCTTAAATTCGTTTCCGGAAAACAAATCCGCTAGGCTGGGGCGATTCCCGTTTCCCGCGGAAATATTCTCCTCGGCGCTTTTACGATCCGAGGACAAGTATTTCCATCCGGAAATCTTGACGGACGTGGGAGAATAATATCCACCTTTGCCTGAAGAATACGTGTCCATGAAAACGTTTTGAAACTGCTGTTTAGTGGGAGTTCCCACTTTGAATATCGCTTTGAGCAACTTGTCGTCGGGAACCGAACTTGGGAGGGCGATTCCGAATCTAGGGTATACCATTCCCGGCTTGGAATCCAATCCGTGGTATACCAATGCCATGCCTTTTCCGGACCCGAAATATTGGTCGTGAATCCCCGAATCCTTTCCGAAGGAAGTAAAGTTCCTACTAAAACTTTCCCAGTCCTCTCCGAATGATTCCCACGTTTTCCAAAAATCCGAAGGTCTCAATTCTTCGGAATGAAAGACAAGATTTGCGTCTCTGGAAACCGCCTTGGATAAGGAAGGTTCCGAGCTTATTACCTGAGCCGCTTCTCCTCCGATTCGGAATATCGTACCTTCCAAATTACTCCCATCTTTCCATCCGAGTAGAAGTCCCGCACCCGAATTTCCGAAGAATGGACGCAAAAGAGGAGCAAAGAAAGATTCCGATCCGGCATAGAGAAGAATCTTATTTTCTTTCCGAGCCGCCGCTTTTCTTAATGTGGCGAAGCCTTTCTGATTTCCCAAAGAATCGTTATCCGAGTTGGAGGCAAGGTTCAAGGAGGATTCCAAAATATCTTTCGAATTCGAAAGTATTAGAAAATCTCCTATTACGATAATATAAACTTCTTCTTCCGAGAACGCATATTTAAATGCCTGCAAATTTCCGAATTTTTCGGAACTCGCAGCGAATTGATCGGTAAAATCGTCGGCGGAATGGGTTTTCTGGGAGCCCGTCGGCGTTCCGTACTGATATTCCCCTTCTTCTCCGCTCGATTGGGTCGGCTTTTTTTCCTCCTTGGGTGTCGGTTGAACGACGACCTTTTCTCCCTTGATGGCGGTTATAAGACTCACACCCAATTTCGAGCTCGGACTAGCCTTTCCTACAAGAATCCATTTGGATTCCGGAAATAGCGCTACAGACACCGGTCCATCGAAAAGCGCTGCCAGACGGGAAGGTTCCGTCATCACCCCCGCCTTGGCTTCCAGTAGATACAGGACGGAACTTACTTTTTTAAGCTCGGGCAAGGTGAATAATTTCCGAAAGACCCCATTCTCGGATAACTGTTTGCCTAAACCTGTTTTTTCCACGTCTTCTAAAAATTCTTCCGGCCTATATACCTCGATTAGAAGATTCGCCTTTTTCGGAATCAAAAGCGCCGGATCCTGTATGGAAAGATCGATGGAATACCCTTTGAAGAGAAAATAGAAACCTAAAGAAAGAAATACGATCCCGAAAGCGGTAGGAATTCCTACCTGAGGATCTTTCAAAATTCTTTCCCGAAATATAGAATTCAATTTCTCTAATGTTTTTTTCGAAAATATTTCCTTCGTAGTTTCCAAGAATTTTCGGGTTAAGTTCGATAAGTATTCTTTCATGGTCTTATTTTCCAGGGTCTACCTTTCAGATTCGTTCGCTTCGGATATTTTATATAAAATTTTCGATGCCAGAGACTTGGCTTCCTTTCCGCCAGAGCCTTTCTCCACAAAAACCGTCATCACCTTTTGGTTTTGTCCATGACGAAAGGAAAGCACGGTCCAAGCCTGTGTCTCGAATTTATGCCCGTCTTTTGTCCCGGTCCCGGTCTTGCCGCCTAGAATTTCCGGATCGCCTTGGTATGACTTTAGTCCCTTTAAGGTTCCGCTTTCCGGAACTTGAGAAAGAAAATAAATGATTCGCCTCAGGTCCGGATCGGAGAATCGATTCTCTCCGACTAGAACGGGTCCTTCTCCTCGGATCCAATAAGGGGAAAGGATAGGACCTGTATTCCAAATGGAAGCGTATATTTGAGCCACCTTTAAAGGGGTGAGAAGAAGTCCGCCTTCTCCGATGGAAGAAACAGTTTTTCGAACTAGGGAATCCGCGTAAGGGCGGATATCGGCGGGCTCGACATAGGGCGCGAGCCTGGCCCTCGTGGATTTTCCCAGAGCCCATTCTTCCATCAGTTTTTCATAAAATAATCCGGGATTGGCGGAGGCGGTTTTCAGAAAGTACACGTTACAAGATTGGACCAGAGCCGATTGAAGATCCGTCTCCCCATGTCCTTGGGCGAGGGAGCAGCGTAGGTACTCCTTTCCGTTCTCATCTTTAGGAATATGAAGAACGGACAAATCCGCCCTTGTAGGAGCTAAGTCCTCGCTTAATAGAAATTTTCCGTCGCAGCGAACCTTCTTCTCGGGAGAAAACCGAAATCGATCCTTGTATTTCAGAAATACGAGTGCGGACAGAGTCTTGATCAAGGATCCGGGAGGCAATCTTTTGGAAATCGCGATTTCCGGACGATATGCGTATTCTATTTTTCCGGTTTTGGATTCTAGGATTAAAACCGATGCGTTTGAATGTTCTTTTTCGAATTCACGGACGGATTTGTCCAAATACGAATAGGAGGATTTCGGAGCCGCCTCCAAATTCTCGGACAGAAAATACGTACATCCGATAAGAATTGTATAATGGATTAACGTCCAATTCATCTTAGGATCAAGGTTCCGGTTCTATCTCGAAATTTGCGATATGATAGACTTGCTGGGAGCGAGTCATCACGAACTGGAATTGTTTTCTTTTTTCGTTCGATTTGCCTTCGTTCAGAACCACATATACGTTCACCCTCGTAACGGGTTGGTCGTAGGAACCGTAGTATTGAACTTGTATCGAGTAATTTCCGGGAAGCGCTTTGGCCATCGTAAAAGTCTCCGGGCCATAACCGTCGATGACGTCCACATCCAGATTTCCGCCGGACTTAGTTTCCCTATGAGCGAAAAAACATTTTTCTCCCGTAGGATCCAAAACCCAAAGATCCACATCCGTAGGAGAATCCCAAGTCAGGACCACTTTGATATCTCTAGGAGGAACTGCTGCGAAGAATGAGACCTTATCGCTTCCCTTACCCGCCTTCACTTCCACCAGATTGGTCCCGGGAGCAACGACGGTATTCAAACTGAATTTGCCCCCGAGTAGACGGATCGTTTGCGGAATCCCGTTAATCACGATAGTAGCTCGGTCCGGATTTCCTCCACCGGTTACCGTTCCGGAAATCGTCTGGATTCTTTCGGTGGTGAATCCTCCGCTCGGAGATTGTATAGTCACCGTTTGAGAGAATAAGCTCCCTCCGTAGATCCAAATACAGATAATAAAGAATAATTTACTCAATCGTGATTTCATCGTCTGAACTCGCACCGGTAACTTCCGGATAATACATTAAGGACGCGCGACCCGGAATAGCTTTATACTTTCCTCCCACTTCCGCGCGTAGAAGGTAACGGATCGTAAATTTCTCCGCAGGACCGCTCACGAAGAATTCCGCACGATCGTCGAAAATTTGGCGGCCCTGGTATTCGATTTTACGATCTCCGGAAAAATACTCAGAGTCTCTCTGAACAAAGGAAAATCCGGGCAACAAAACGTCTTCCACTAGAAAATAGGAATCGCTTCGGTCTTCCTTTTCCACCGACAATTCCACCAAGACTAAATCTCCTTGCTTAAAGGATTTGGATTCTTTCAGGTCGATATCGGCTCCGTCTATCGACATTTTATAATACGTTCTTTTGACTCGAATTCCGTTGGAGTAGGAGGATATCTTCTTGCTTCTATCCGTAAAGGAAATGGAAGCCGACACGTAAAGCACCGGCCCGTCCTTTTTACGTATCTCGATTCTATTTTCTCCGGAAAGAATGGAATCATGGGGAACCGTAATTTTAAACAATTCACCGGCTTCCGATTTGGGAGAAAGAGTCAAGGTTTTGAGACTGGTCCCGTTTAAAACCACTTCCACATTCGCAGGTGTATCCGTATCTCGAACGGAGGCCAAGAATTCCGATAAGGCCAAAACGGCCGTCGATGTATCTCTGGAATTATTCCAAGCGATCCCGTTCCGATTCGTAAGAAGAACGGAAGCCAAATTGGCGAGAAGGTTAGTATCTTCTCCAAGCCTTATCCCGGCGGTGAGAATAGTGGAAATCATCTCGATACGATCCTCTTCCCAACTAGGGTTTTTTCCGTAAGAAGCCAACTTCACGAAGGCTTGGTTTCCGAAACCGCTTTCGCCGACGGCTTTCTTGAACCAAGTCGAAGCCTCCTTCTTTTGTCCTTTATTAGAAAGAACCAAAGAGAGTAATGCCTTGCCGTACGGATTCAATTTGGAAGAAGACTTCAATAGACCTTCCGTAATATTATTTTCCACGCCGCCGCCCTCGCTCAAGGCGAAGATCACATAAGCTTTGGAATTAGTGGAAAGATTCCCTTGATCCAATATGGAATATAGATAAGCACGAGCTCTACTCAATACGGAAGGAGATACCTTCGCTCCGTATTTTTGGCTCAAGGCCAATCCACGGTATACATAGGCGGACATGAGAGCGTCGCTCTCGCTTTCCCCTTCGAACCAACCGAATCCGCCGTCCGACCTTTGCAGTTCGGTAGTTCTCTTCAAGCCTGCGTCGATCATCTTAGGAAATTCCACCTTAAATCTCTCGTTAATAAACCCCGCTTTTTGCAGGGACAAGAGAGGATAGAATCTGCTCATAGTTTGCTCTACGCAGCCGTAAGGATAATCGGCCAGATATTCCAATGCTTGCTTCAGAGCGGGTAAAGTGGCAGGGCTTAATCGAATGTCGAGTCTAGGATCGGCCAATTCTTTGGGAGCGGATAATTTCAGAAGGGCGGTATTTTCACCTTCTTTCATTCCTAAGGATTCCGAAACTGTGCGTGGAAGTCCCCAGGTCTTTAACGATATCTCCGATCGGACGGAATCCTTATATTCTCCTCCTACGGCCGAGAGAATCAATTTAGCCGATCTAATTTTAGGATCCGCTAATGCTTGGATATTGAATTGCACCGACTGATTCTGCCCCGGTTCCAAAGTGACGGAAGTCTCGGAGGCTCCTATAATTTTTGCCCCTTCCGTACGGAGAGAAACTTTAACAGGCAATTTTGCGGAAGTCTGATTGGAAACGGTGGCGGATACTTTCTGACTTTCTCCCTTGAGAATGTATCTAGGCATTCCTCCCAAGAGCATGAGTTCTTTCTTGGTCACGAAACTCGACTGCCCTCGACCTACTTTTGTATCCGGAGTGACGGCTATCGCAACCACCCTCCAAGACGTTATGTTATCGGGAAGAATGAAACTTACGGTGGCGGTTCCGTCTCCCGAGGTTTTTATCTTAGCGTTCCAATAACCGGTATCCTTAAAACGATCCCTGGCCTGTTCTTCGTTTTTTAGGGAAGTGTAGGAGGATTCTCCCTTCTTGCCCAAGGTCAATTTAAGTCGCTGATCCTTGGAATATCCGAAGAACTTGTAAGAAGAAGCGAGCGACGTCTGAACATTATTTCTTCTAGGATGATAGAAGAAGGTGCCTATATTCGGAATCCTATCTTCTCGAATTTGGTATATCGCTTCGTCGACCACAGCGAGAGAAACTTCCGAAGAAATCCCTTTGCCTCCGATTCCTGTGGTTTTAATTTTAATCTCCGCCTTCTCTCCTGGACGGTAGGTTTTTCTATCCGGAGACAAGTCCACTTTTAGAAACTTCTGCTCCGGAGGAGCGACTACCTTAACTTGGCTTTTATAAACGTCGTTTCCCGAAAACTGAACCGCCGAGAGGGTAAAATTCGGACTCATCTCGGGAGATATCTTAACCTGGTATTTGAGAGCGTTACCCTTCATCCGAAGGACTTCTTTCTTGAAAATCCGATTTCCTTCCACGGTTAATACGATATGACCGTCGGATACGGGACTCAAAACCAGGATCTCCGCAGAGTCCCCTACCGAATAAAAATCCTTTCCCGGTTTTAAAGTGATATCCTTGAAGGGAATCTCGATCGAATCGGAAGCGGAAGACGCCCAGAAGAATGTTTCGGCCTTGGTTTCGTTTCCATTCGGATCCTTGGTTTCTCCTACAAGAACGAATTGGCCTCTCTTAGGAATCGTGAAGTCCGCTTCGGCGGTACCGGCGGCGGATGTCATTACGGATAATTTGGATAGTTTGGAACGACCCGCCTCGGCCACATATTGGATCTCTCGATTGAAAAGAGTCAAATCCACATTTCGATTACCGACCAACCTTCGCTTATCTTCCTCACTTAAGGTCTTATCGTAGGGAATCAGACTTACGGAGAGTCTCGCATTCTTACCGGGCTCATAAACCGAATTATCCTTATTAATACGTAGGAAGAATGCGCTTCGATTTACGGAGAAGGAAGCGGCTCCATCCAAGGTCATATCCTCAGACTGGACGGAAGCGATGACCGTATAAACGGAATCTGAATCCGTTTTGCTAGGCTTGAAGCTGATCGTGTATTGCCCTTTGGAATCCAATTTTCCTTTTCCGTTCAAAACCGGTTCCTGGCGATCGTTCTGTCCTGCCTGCTCCAAATAATCCGCAGATGCAGCGAAGTGAAGAGTTCCTACGGGAGAATAATCGTATTTGGGACGACGAAATACCTGGTAGGATACTTCCTTATTTCCCAAGGGTTGGCCGTAATAATAACGGGCCTTAACGACCGCGTTTACTTCCTCTTTTTGGAGATAATTGGATTTGGGAACCGAAACGGATACGAGGAAGGTCGGCTTTTTATAAGCCTCCACGGAGAATTCGGTCCTATAAGTTTTATCACGAAAATTTAAAATAAGAGAATAATTTCCGAGAGTAGTCGATTCCGAATCCGGAAGTTGGAATTCTCCGTTGAAGCTGCCGTTATCCCCGGAAATCGCCACAGGAATATCCCCTTTGGCAACCGCTCCTTGCTCGGTCAGGATCGAAACGGTTCCGGTTCCGGAAATCAACTTGTATTCGTCCTGAGCGAAATTTCTAACGATCCCTTTAAAGGAAACATTATCTCCCGGACGATACACCGGCCTGTCCGTATAGATATAGGCCCGAGGGCCTCCTTCTCCGAAATAAGAACTAGAATAAAATTCAGGATCCGAGACAGCGAATTCTCCTCCCTTCTCCGCTATGACCAAACTTCGGACAGGAGTCTTTCCTTTATAATAATAAGTACCGTCCCCTTCCGTTTTCCCCGTTTGAAAGGCTTGGGCAGTATCCAAATCCAGAAGAGTCAGATTTGCGCTACCGATCGGCTCCCCGCTGTCCTTTCTTCCTATATAAACGAAAGTTTCGGAATCCGATTGTTTCACTAGAAAATTTAAACCGGATTTGATAAGAACCGTATATGCCATTTGAGATCCGGAAATTCCTTCAACCAAATACACTCCTGCGTCCACGACGGGAACCGGAATCCTACGATAGGCCCAATTAGAACTTACTG
The DNA here is from genome assembly GCF_000306115.2 of Leptospira wolffii serovar Khorat str. Khorat-H2. Taxonomy (NCBI): domain Bacteria; kingdom Pseudomonadati; phylum Spirochaetota; class Leptospiria; order Leptospirales; family Leptospiraceae; genus Leptospira; species Leptospira wolffii. The sequence continues at coordinate 652,705 of NZ_AKWX02000020.1, read as the reverse complement.
TAGGAACGGAAAAGATGGAAACAAGGTCCTGGTCTTTAAGAATCGCATGAACCGCTATATTGGAAGAACGGGATCCCTTTTCGAAATTCACACCCATGGTTTCCTTGAGCGAAGAACGGGTCTTGGAGTTGAATTCCTTGCGAGCGACTTTTCTAAAGTCTCCTTGGAATTTCGTAAACGTACGATTGAATAATGCCAACGGATTCCCGAAAGCACCTTCGTTATTTTCCTGCACTAATCTTTCCTGGACCTTCTTGGTTAGAAAAGTCTGCGGATCCTTGATTTTATATATTCGAAATTCGTAATCGAACCTTCCGTTTCCTTCCAGATTTACGTAAGCTTTTTCCCCCACCCCGAAACTTCTATCCGTTCCCAAATAGAAAGATGCGGTCCCGAAAATGGAAGATCGGAATCCTATGAGACCGACTCCGAACAGAAAACAAGCGATTGCAGGAACTAGTAATTTCTTATGAAAACGTAATTTTGCCATTCTTCCCACCTATTCTAAAATCCGGAATCGATAGACTCCTAGAAAAGAGCGATTCTTTTCCTCCGGGGAAAAGGTATCGCTCTTACTCAATTCCTTAGCTCGAATCAGTTTGATCCCTCGCTCCGAACCAGTATGATACAGTAGCAGAGGATTTTCTCCGTCTTCTTCCACTAATATCATAGAATGATAATTTGTTCCATCGCCCCGGTCCAAACGAAAGAATAATATATCTCCCGGAAGACCTGATTCGATATGTTTGGATACGAAAGAGGTTTGGTATTTCTCCAAATTCTCCGCATCCGCAAATTGACCGAATTCGGCCTCTCCGACGCGAAATATATTGATTCCTATAACGGGTATATCCGGATACTTGAATTCCCGGACATCGGGAAGATTTTTGTCCAATATGATTCCCGTCTTTTGTTGCCAGACTAAATCGTGTTCCTTCAAAGCCTCTTTGTAAGAGAATCTTACCAATCCGCTACAATCCCGCTCTTGTCGGTTCCAAGAGGAATTTTCCTTTAGATACTGGGACAAGGAAATACGTACAAACCAATCCCGAAACGCCTGGCGATCGGATTCCGTACTCAATTCGGCAGAATCGGGAAATCCATCTCCGTCCCAATCGCCGGAGCGGTCCAATAATTCCAGATCGGAAAAATTTCCGTTAGCAGTCGTTATACGAAGTTTACCCGGTTTGGTCCCTGCCTTGAGTCGCAAGATTTCTTCCCGATCGGTTTTCTCGGAGGAAACGATTTCGACAGGCCATTCCGATCCGGCGTCCAATAGAAAAGAATCCTTGGACCCGAAAATAGGATTCAGAATTTTTAAAACTACGACCGTTTTTCCGTCGGCCGGAATACGTATCTCTTTCGGCTCCAAACTAGGGGAGAATGTCCGCACGCAGTTCCAACAAATCAATAGGGAAAAAAATCGAAGAAATCCAGAACGAAAGAACATCGGAGGAATTCTTTTTAAGACATTCCATAAAAGTGGAAAGAATTTTTTGCCATCGACCGCTGATATCGGGCCCTTAGGCTAAGCGCAAAACGTTATTTAGAAACGAACACTAACTCGGCCGGTTTTGCGTATGTTCCGAAAACGATCGCATTCTGACCGAATTTCTTCGATAGCTCCAAAGCATTCCGCAAATCGATCCCCAATACTAGAAAGCTTTCTTCCTTCCAGTCTTCCGCTTTGCCTTCTCCTTCTATCGATTCTAAACTTCCTAGTTCCCGGATCAAATCCGAGTTTCTGATTTTATTCTCTTCCAAGGTGAGAAGAATACTACCTGGATTCCAAGCGGTGAGAAATGCCCAGCTATAGACTCCTTTGCCAGAAAGAAATTCGTCCAAGTCGGGATGAGTCCGACCCACACGGATCGAAAAAGAAGGTTTATAAGTAATATATTCCGTACGCAGATACGCTTGCCGGAGAGAATCCGAATCCAAATTAATATCCTAAAGCTTTACGGATCTTTTCGGGAATATCTTCGAATTTAGGATACTTCTGTCTTTTACCGTCCGGAAATACCACGTAATAGATTCCATTCAAGACTTCCATATAATAGTTTCCCTTCTTCTTTTGGCCGATGGAGGACTTATCCATCTCCTTTACCATAGCTTGGTATCTCGGGGGAAGCGCCTGCCAGGAAGCATAGACCTGAATTTCTCCCGCATGATTGACCGTATAAAGACCGTTCTCATGCATGATTTTGATCCCGTTATAATCGAAGACCTCGAGTACGTTGACCTTAGGTTCCTTTTTTTTGGGAATGCGATTCGGATCTATACCGGAAGAATCCTCGACGGAGATATTATATTGAACGAAAGATTTGGTGTCGGTTTTGGATCTGCGATTTCGAGTGAGAAGAATGTACAGATAGGAGAGACCGGACATCGTAAGAGCGGCCAGAATGATTAGCTCGAAGTGTCTAGCGATCCATCCCATTTACTTCAATCTATATTCGATCGCCTTACAGGCGAAGGGAACCGGATCCCCTGCTTGGGTCCAAAAGCTACAGCTTTCGACCGCAATCGATAGTACGCAATTATCCACGTCCTTTTTTCTGGTTCTACCCGGAACGAAAGAGGTGATCTGTCGATTGGAACCGCATTCCGCATCCTTTGCAGAATAGGCTACGAGTAGTCTCGTCGCGGATTCCTCGAAAGAATAGAAGTCCTCATCCTGGTCGGAACAATTCATGAGTATGACAGGAAATAGAAGGACAAGAAACGATTTTTTGAAATTCAAATACTCTGCTCCGAACGCTTAGGTGATACGGATAGCTTTTCATCTACCGGTAAATCCACCTCGCCCAGGATCGATTGGTATTTTACCACGCCCTTGATTCTCAAATTCGGATCCTTTCCTGCGAGTAAGGAGCGCGCTATAAGAATCGCAAGTAGTAAATTTTCCTGGCGGTTCCGATTTTCAAAGGAAGTCTCGATCCGCAAAGGTATAGAACTTTTGGAAAAAGCGGGAACCGTAGTCTCCTCAGTAGAGATCACTTTAGCCAATTCGGCCTGTTGTCCGTTCGGATTGTCCGCAAATAAGGCCAGATCGAATTTATAAACTTTTACCTCAGTATCATTCGGATTCTCTATCTCTAAAATCGAACTCATCAGGATTTTCGGAACCGGAGGAAAGGATAGGATCTCTATCCTTTCCGTTTTAGTTTCCAATATCCTGTATTTGCAGGCCTGTAGTTTTTTCACATTCTCCCTTAACTCGAAGCAGGAGAATGTGAAAGTGAATACGGACAGAACGCCGATAACAAGGAATCGTTTAGACATCGATATTCCGAAAACCCTTAGGGATTCCATCCTGTCGTGATCAGCACTTTGCCTCGAGTCATATTCTTAGCGTATTCTTCGATGGCACGATCCGCTTCCTGTAGTGGAATTTTAGCCGCAATATCGGTTTGAAATTCTTTGCTTAGAAGAGAACGAACTTCCGAGGTCACTTTCCAGAGTCGGAAAGGACTTTGAGAAGGAATCCAACTGGATAACCAGAAACCTTCTATCTTCTTGTTCTGAAAGATTCCAAGTCCTGCGTGAAATGGAATCGTCTCTTCCGAAAGCGCTCCGTATACTACGCATTTTCCGCCGTAAGGCATAGCTCCTAAAGCGCGTCCCGTCAATTCTCCTGCAACCGCATCCAGTAGAATCGTGGCTCCCAATTTATTGGAAAGGACTCTGAGTTCCCTTTCGAAGTTGGGAGAATTGGAATCCAAAACATGCTCGGCTCCCAAGGACTTCAAGAGATCCACTTGTTCCTGTCTTCTTACGATGTGAATGCCCGGAATTTTTTTCTTAGCGGAAAGTCTCAGTAACATTCTTCCCAAAGCGGAAGCTGCGGCGGTTTGTATATAAGCCTTATGTTTTTCGCGAATGACTTGGTCTAGCAAGGCCCAAGCGGTGATCGGATTCACAAATAGACAGGCCCCTTGCTCCAAACTAGTATCCTTGTTTAAGGGAATACAGGAGAATCCGTCGGTCACCATATATTCTGCGTATGTTCCGTCTCCCTTTCCGGGAGCGGTGCAAGCTACGGCTTTTCCCACCAAAGAATTCGCTCTCCAACCGCCTCCGCTAGCGACCACGACTCCGCTTCCTTCGAAGCCGGGAACCACAGGAAGTTTTTTCTTAATTCCATACAATCCCCGCATGAACATCAGGTCGGAAGGGTTGATGGAACCGGAATGCATCCGGATCAATACTTCTCCTTTTTTCAAAGGTTTAGTTTCCTTCTCTACGATCTTTGCCCTGCCGGGTTTGTCCGAATATTCCTTTAGCTCGTAAGCCAAATACGATTTCGGTATTTCCGTTTTGCCGCCCATCTTACTCTTCCTTCCTTATTCCTCTTCGCCCAACATAAGGTGTTGGATAGAAGCATGTTCTTCTTTAATTATAAATTTTTGAATAAATTCTTCCGCGTCCTCTTTGGTCTTCAAGGAAAACCATACACCCGCCGGATAACAGACTTGCACCGGTCCCAATTCGCATCTGTCCAAACATCCCGCTCTTTGGATTCTAATCTTATCCTTGTACCCGAGCTCTTGTAATCTTTTCTTCATATAGGCTAGGATCTGGGGAGATCCCTTGGGGCCGCAGGAAGGACGCTCTCCTTCGGCTCTTACATTCTCGCAGACGAATACGTGTTTATCGAAATACATAATCATAAGGGCCGACGGCCCATTCTTCCAGCTTTTGCGGATCTGGAAAAGGTTTGAACCCATTTTTTTGAGGATTAGTTTGAGGCTCTAACGGTTGCCAGATAATATTTCGACTTTTTTTATGGTCTTAGCTTCCCGATTTCGGGGACAATGGCATTTCAGGGAGAATCCGAATGAAACTCTTTCGCATCTTATCCGCGGGTTTAATTCTAGTTTTCGTTTCCTGCGGTAAAAAAGAGAATAAACCGCTATTGGAGAATGAAAAAGCACTATTCGAATCGGTACTCGCCGAGAACGATAAGATAGTAAAAAGTCTCTTAACAACGGAAGAAGTCGCTCCGGATATTAAGGCATTGTCCGCGGCCCTGACCGCACTCGAGTCCGCAAAAGGCGGCTTGGAAGAAGCGGCAATCCAAATGAAAAGAGATCTGGCTGCTACCGAAAACTCGGATGCGGAAACCGCATTCAAAGCCTATTCTAAGTTCAGCGAGTCGCTGGCTATCGTCATGAAAGAAAGAGGCTTACAATCCGGAAGAAACCGATTCTATTGCCCCATGGTCAAAAAGACATGGGTATTGGCGGGACAGAAGATCCAAAATCCCTACGCTCCCGATATGAGAGAATGTGGAGATTTGATACCTTAAGCGCTATAAGAATGATCCATCTTAAATTTATGATGGATCGTTCTTTAGGAAAGAAGGTCGTATCCGTTCAGTGAACGAAAACAGTTTCATATCGAAAAGCAACGAAAGACATTGCAAGATAGGAGTCTCCGAATTCAGTCCTTGCCCGAGCAATTGTAGGGAGTTCCTACGCGAGGCTAGCTGGGAAGAGGCGTCCAATCACGGCTGTCTCGCCTTCGATAAGCTGGAAAAGTTTTTGGAAGGCACGAACTCGTTCAGCGTAGGCGCCACCGCATTCCAGCAGGCGTCCGCCGATATTCTGGAAAATTTCTCCTCCCAATCTGAAATCGGCTTCGATCTGATCCGATACTTTTTATCCATATCCTCTCCCGAACAAGTCAAGTCCACGATTCTGGAAATGGACGATTCTCTACTTTATAGAATCGTAAAGGAAGACTATAAGATTTTCCAGAAATTAAGAAGGGAGAAGAAGGTATTCGGAACGGAAGCCAATTTTCTGGATTCCAAGGCCGCCCAATTCTGGAATAGCCTACCTTCGGAGCGTATCTCCAAATTTATGCTTTATTGCATCCGGGAAAAAAGCGATTGCACATTCGCTTCCCGCTTTCTTTCCCTAATGGATTCCGAGGCTCTGCTTACACTCGCAAGCTCCATCGGTCTAACCATAGAAGAGGAAAGGGAACTCTATAAGGGACTCGAAGAATCACTTTACGAATTTCCGATCCAGTTTACCGCTCTCTATCCGCATCTCTTGGAGATATTCGCCGAAGATCCTGAGATATATATCATTCTTTCCACCATGGCAGGCCTCGTGGAAAGAAAGGAATTTTTGGTCAAAGCAAGAGAGAAAGTGTTGGCCCTTATTTCGGAAACGGATAAGAAGAATACCCATCAGGCTGTATTGGATTATTTGAATACGTTGGATCAGGACGCGGCTTTGGAAATCCTATCCATGTTAGAGGAAAAGGACCATATAGGAGCGTCGGAAAAAGATCTGCTCTCTTCTTATATCAAAGGAGAAGAAGGCGACTTCCTACTCCATTTCAATCGCAGGCCGATCTACAGAGTCAAATAGCAAAAAGGAAAAAAGCCCTTCTTATCTTTGAACTCTTTCCTCGACCTCGTATTCTTTAAAGAGGCTCTTTTGATTTCCCATATCGCTTTGGAAATCCACGGGATAATCCGAGGTAAAGCAAGCGTTGCAGAAACCGCCACCCTGGTGTTCCCTCACTGCCCTATGCATGGAATCCAAGGAAAGGTAAGCGATGGAATCCACTCTCAGATATTTCCGAATCTCTTCGATCGTATGCGTGGCCGCGATCAATTCCTTATGAGTCGGAATATCGATCCCGTAATAGCAAGGGGAAATCGTAGGAGGAGCGGAGACGCGCAGATGGATCTCGGTAGCGCCTGCGTTTCGAATCATCTTGATGATCTTACGACTCGTGGTCCCTCTCATGATGGAATCGTCCACTATGACCACACGCTTACCTTCTACTACGTTCTTAACCACGTTGTATTTGATCTTCGCTCCGAAGTCCCGGATCTTCTGATCGGGTTCGATGAAAGTTCTTCCCACATAGTGGGAACGGATCAGCCCGGATTGGAAAGGAATTCCGGATGCCTCGGAATAACCTAGCGCGGCTATATTGGCCGAATCCGGAACAGGAATGACCACGTCCGCTTCGACCGGCAATTCCTGGGCCAATTGGTTTCCCAAGGCCTTACGAACCTTGTAAACGGATTCTCCGAAAATATTGGAGTCCGGTCTTGCAAAATAAATGTATTCGAAAATACAAAGAGCCGGTCTCGCCTGAGGGAAAGGATAGAAGGAACGAATTCCTGTCCGATCCACTACGATCATTTCTCCCGGCTCAACATCTCTTTCGTAAGTGGTATCCGTGATATCGAAAGCGCAAGTTTCCGAAGCAAAAACGACGGAACCGTCTTCCCTTCTCCCCATAACAAGAGGACGGAATCCGTTCGGGTCCCGCACGGCGATCAATTGGCTTTTAGTGAGAACCACCAAAGAATAAGCGCCTCTTACTTTTTTAAGAGCGGAGGAAAGTGCGGAGAGAAGATCCGTTTCTCCGGATCTAGCCATCAGGTGGACGATGACTTCTGAATCTATTGTGGTTTGGAAGATGGAACCTTCTTTTTCCAGTTGGGAGCGAACTTCCCAGGAATTGACTAGGTTTCCGTTATGGGCGAGAGCGATAGGCCCGAGATGTGATTCCACTCGGAGGGGTTGGGCGTTTCTAAGGAAGCTGGCACCGGTCGTAGAATACCGGTTATGCCCAATGGCCGAACTTCCCGTGAGTTCCCGGATTTTTCCCTCGGTGAAA